>DASQOM010000334.1:0-39843 GCA_035644495.1 Planctomycetota bacterium
TCCTTCTTCCTCTCCCTCGGCGGCGAACGGGTCCGCGTCGACGTCGACGCCGACCCCCGTTGCCTCCTGCTTCTGAAGCCGCTGAATCTCTCCCCGCGGGGAGCCTCGGGACCGCCCGATCTCGAGCTGACCTGGAGCGACGGCCGCGGCCTGCTCCGCGACGGCGGACGCGTCGTCCATCGCAGCCGGAGCCGGGAAGACCTCGTGCTCTGGTGCGAGTGGCTCGCGACCCGCGAGGCGCTGCGACGGCTGCGGCCGCGCGTCGCGCTGCTTCACGCCGCCTGGGTGGCCCGCGGTACCTCCGGAATCCTGATCGCCGGCCGCCATGGATCGGGCAAGACCTCGCTCGGCGCCGCGCTTGCGCTGCGGAGAGGATGGACGCTGTATGGCGACGACGTGACCCTGCTCCGGCAAGACGGCCGTCTGCAGCCGCTCGAGCGGCCGCTCCGCATCAAGCCGGGGTCGTCGCGGCGGCTTCCGGAACTCCGCGCCGGCCGGCGCATCGGACTCGTCCCGATCGCCCGCTTCTCGCGGCCCGGATCCGCCCGCCTGCGCGCGATCGTCTTCCTCGAGGGCACTCGGGGGGGGCTGAAGCGGCGCCGCCTGTCCCCCGGACTCGCCACCGCGCGACTGGCGAAGCTGACGATGAACTTCCGCGAGGATTCGAAGAGGATCCTGGGCGCGCTGGCGGCGATGACGGGAAAGGCGGACGCGGTCGCGATCAGGGGAGGATCGATCGAGGACCGCTGCGACCTCCTGGAGTCGCTGCTCTAGCCGCGGCGATCGAACTCCGCGAGGCGCGCTTCCAGGCGGGCGATCTGATCCTTCTGCTCGCTCAGCATCGAGTAGAGGCCCTGGATCGACGCGAGCGCGACGCCGCTGGCGTCAACGACGTGGATGCCGCGCTCGTCCGAGCCCACGCTGAACGCCGCCTTGAAGTCCTGCGCCATCGGCCCTATATGGCGGACCGAGGGATCGTCGGACGTGTAGCTCCAGGTCTGGACCGGAATCGAGGCCAGGCGATCCAGGATTCCCCGCGAATCGACGGGCGCAACCGCCGTCTTGAGATCGCGGTCGCTGGCCATCATCATCATCATGGCCATCGCCGGCGGAGTGGCCTGCGCGGACGCCAGATTGCCCATTCCCAGGGCGATGACCGCCGGAGGAACGTAGCCCGCGGTGCGCATCACGCGCTTCAGAAAGTCTCGGCGCGAATCGGGCGCGGGGGCGGGCGTCTTGGCGTCGCTCATGGCGGTGTCGTGCCTCTCAATCGTTCCAGCAGGTCCAGGACGAACGCCTCCGCGGCCTTCTCGTCCCTGAATTCACCTTTGTATAAACTATACACAGTATGGGCGATTTCGCCCGAAGTTTTTGAATTATCGATCTGACGGCAGACCTCGGCCACCGCCGGCAGCAACCGGGTGGTCCGGGGCACTTCCTGAACCGAGCCGCGCGTCAGCAGGCCCAGGTCGCCCGGAAGCCCGTTGATCGACGACCCGTTCCGGCTCCCCTGCTCCGCCGTCACCCCCCACTGCCAGAGGAGGGTCTTCGGGCCCGGACCGTGGATCGCCTCCAGCGTCAGCTCCAGCCGCTCTCCTTCGCCGACCGGCAGGGACTCCTCGAACGGAAACGCGAGCGCGGGATAGGTCGGCGTCGGGATCGCCGGCACATTGTCGACGAGGAGGCCCCCGCCGAAATCGAGGCGGATCCAGCCGATGAGCCCGGTGACCTGGCCTGAGCGGGACGCCGTCGCACCCGCGCCCATCGGGGTGCGTCGGACGATTCCCAAGGACGGCTCGAGGCGACCCACGACCTGGCCTTCCGCGAGCAGGGCGGCGGCATCGAGCTCCGGAGCGAACGGATCGTTCATCGAGCGCTTTCGCAGCAGCGCGAGCGCGTCGGCGGAGAACGGCAGCGCGGGGGCGTCCGCCGGTCCGATCGTCCGGAGCGGAGCGTCGGTGGGCGCCAGGACCAGGTCCACCGCGGCGGGAAGATACCGGGCTCCGGGAGCGGCGAGGCGCTCGCGGACGTGGTCGAGCAGCGTCCGCAGTCCCGGCGAATGGCCCAGGCCGCCATAGTCCTCGAAGATCACGACGTCGGCGCGGCGCGGCAGCTCGACCGCCTCCGCGGACGCCTCGATCAGCGTCAGGCGTTCCCCGCCCTCGCGCGCGACGCCGAGCTCCCGCGCGAACGCCAGCGCGGCGGGATTGGCGTCGATCGCCGTGACATGGCCCGCGCCGGCCCTCAGCGCCGCCAGCGCGTAAGTCCCGATCCCGCAACCGACTTCGACGACGACGTCCCCGGGCCGGACCGTGCGGGCGATGGCCTTGAGGACGGTCGCGATGCGGTCGCGGTCTTCGAGCAGGGAAACGTAGTATTCGACGGAGGGCATCAGGATTCGAGGAGACCCTGGCGGGCGAAATCGGATAGCGAGCGCTCGACGTCGCGCTTCAGGGCCTCCCCGTCGGGACCGGAATCCCCGAGCGCTTCGCGAAGGTCCTCGACGATGCCCTCCTTGGTGCGGTGCCCGTCGAGGCTGTTCCAGATGAACGCTGCGCTGGGATTGAGGACATACATCTTCTCCGCGACGGGGTCGAAGAGGACGCCGCCGTCGCTGACTTCCTGATAGAGGAAGCCCTCCCGACGACGGGGGAGCGGCACGGACGGTTCGGCGGGCATGAAGACAGTTTAGCTCGCGATGTGCCGGAGGCAAGGCCCGGGCGCGCGGCTCTCGGAATCGTCCTCCTCCTCCCCGCGCCTGGCCAGGACGAAGAACGCGAAGAAGAAGAGGGCGAGGACGATGGCGAAGACCACGACCAGGAACCAGATGGAGGAGCGTTTCCACCAGCGGCGGCGGCGGACCTGGAGGATCGACGGACGGGGGCGGTCGCTCTCGACGGGCTTCATCGGCCTCCCGCGAACGGCAATCCGAGCCGGGTGAACAGGCGGCCGCGGCCGGCGCCGAGCGCGGTAGCGACGTCGCCCAGGGAATCCGCGCAGAGCAGCGGCAGTCCGTAGGCCACGCAGCGGTGCCGGATCTTGCGGCGGGCCCACAGGGCCGAGCCGGACAGGAGGCTGCCGATCCAGCGACGCCGCCACGGCGCTGGAGCCAGGGCCCGGCGCACCCGATCCGGGACGCCCGCATCGAAATGACGCTCCGCGAGGGCGAGGCCGAGCCACAACGCCGTGCGCAGCCGCCAGGCTTCCGCGCGGCTCACGACGGCGTCCCAGTCCGGCCCCGACGCGGCCAGGCGGGCGAAATCCACCACGAGAATCATACGGTCGACGCGGCTGCGGATGAGGTTCGCGGCCGCCAGGAGCAGGCTGTCCTCGGGGGTCGGGATGGGGAGCGACTGGACGATGCGGCGCCGCTCCAGGATCTCGCCGACCGGGATGCGGACCGCCGCCTGGAGCCGGTCGGGCTCGGTGAAATCCCAGTGCAGGTCGACGCCGACCGGAAGACCGCCGTCGTCCAGTCGCACGAAGGCGGTCTCCATGGAGCTCGGGAGGCCGTCGACCTCCGGCCGGAAGCGGGCGCCGGCGAGGGCGACGGCGGCGGCGGGAACGCTGTCCGGACGGACCAGCAGGTCGAGGTCGCCGAAGGGGCGGAGGCCGGGGCGTTCGTAGACGCTGACGGCGAGGGCGGCGCCCTTGACGAAGACGACGGGGACGCGGGAGCGCTCGAAGGCCCCGGCGATTTCGCGGGCGGCCTCGAGGTTATGGCGGACGGCGGCTTCATGGGCGGAGGCCAGGGCACCGACGCGGGCGGCGAGGCGCGGGAGGATGGAGCGCCCGGAGCGGCGCTGGACGTCGGCGAGGAGGGAGGCGAGGCCGTGCTCGGAGACCTTGCGGACGATGCGGTCGGGCTGGACGACGCCGGGGACGTGGACGGGCTGTCCGCGCAGGCTGGTGAGGATGAGTTTCCCGTATCGGTCGTCCACGTCGAACCATATCGTCCAGAATTGATTCCTGGAAATCGAAAACTTTCGGCGGGTCGGCCCGCGTATAAAATATGCCCTGCGGAAGGGAGCAGGGTTCTCGGGGCGGGATCACCGGAAACCTGAAGGACTTTCTCGGATTCGGCCGAAAAGATTCTCAGGAGAGGCGAGCGATGATCACCGCAACCGTCCTGGCCACCCTGTGGCTCCCCCTGGCCGGCTCCCTGTCCGGTCTCGAGGCCGGCAACAGCAGCGGGGGCGAAAAACGCCGCCTCGCCGTCGTCCCCCAGGACGCCAAGCTCAAGAAGATCTATCTCAGCCCCGACTCCCGCCGCCTCGGGTTCATCGCCCGGCGCGGCAACAAGGAATTCGCCGTCGTCGACGGCGTCTCCACCGAGGAGTTCGACGCCATCCCCTCCGCCCTCACCTTCAGCCCCGATGCACGCCAGATCGCCTTCATCGCGCGCGACGGCGGCCGGCAATATGCCATCGTCAACGGGAGCCGCAGCGAGGCCTATGACCGCGTCGACTCCCCAACCTTCAGCCCGAACAGCGCCCGATTCGCCTACGCGGCCGGCCGCGGCAACCGCCGCTACCTCGTCCTCGACGGCGCCCGCGAAGGCGAATACGACTCGCTCACGCCGCCCTTCGTCTTCAGCCCCGACTCGCGCCGCCTCGCCTTCATCGCCGGCCACGGCGGACGCGAGTTCGTCGTCAACGAGGGGAGCCAGGAGCAGAGCTTCGACATCGTCCTCTCCCCCCTCAGCTTCAGCCCCGACGGCCGCCGTCTCGGCTATATCGGCGTCGAGGGAAGGAAGGAATACGCGGTGGTCGACGGCATCAAGGGCCCCGACTTCGACCGCATGGTCCAGCCCGTCACCTTCAGCCCGGACAGCCGGCGCGTGGGATACGTCGTCCGGAAAGGCGACAAGGAGTACGCCGTCCTCGACTGGATGAAGCAGGGCGATTTCGACCGGGTGCTGTCCGCCTTCGCCTTCAGCCCCGACAGCCGTCACGTCGCCTACCTCGCAAAGGTCAAGGGCGATCAGTCGGTGGTCCTGGACGGCTTCCGCAGCGAGCCGTACCAGCAGGTCTCGTCGGGCGCATATTTCAGCGGCGACGGCCGTCATCTGGCTTATTGCGCCCGCGCCCAGGACCACGAGTTCGTCGTCGTGGACGGCATGCGCGGCCCCGACCACGACGCGGTCGGCCAGCTGACCTTCAGCGGCGGCTTCGAGCGCCGCGCCTACGTCGCCCGCCGGAAGACCCGCGTCTTCGCCGTGGTGGACGGCGCGCCCGGCGAGGAGTTCGACAAGGTCGACCGCATCGTCTTCAGCCCGGATCTGAAGCGCACCGCCTACGTCGGCACGACGGGCCAGAAACCATGCGTCGTCGTCGACGGCATCAAGGAATCGGTCGACGGCCGCGTGGAGTCGCTCTCGTTCTCGCCGGACAGCAGCCGCGCGTGGTTCATCGACCGGGTGGGCGGCCGGAAGAAGGTGGTCTTCGGCGGCGCCGACGGCGACCTCTACGACGACCTGTCGCTGTTCACCTTCAGCCCGAAGGGCGAGCGGCTGGCCTACGTGGGCCGCCGCGGACAGGGCTGCTGCGTCGTCTCCGAGGGACGGAAGAGCCAGGACTTCGACGAGGTCTGGTCGGTCGCCTTCAACGCCGACGCGACGGCGGTCTCCTTCGACGCACGCGAGGGCTCCGAGCTCTGGCACGTGAGCCTGTCGCTCCAGTAATTCACAACATTGGGCTGGCGCTCCCCCTCCCCTTCGGATATAGTCCTGCCCGTTCGGGACGTCTCCTTCGGTTGCCGCTGACCTCCCCCGTCCGCGTACTCTGAACGAACCCGCCCGATTTGTCTTCAATGTTTTTCGGATGGATTTCATGAGCCGCTTCGAAGACCTGAATCTGATCGAGCCCCTCCTCCGCGCCGTGAAGGAGGAAGGGTACGACACCCCGACCCCGATCCAGCAGCGCACGATCCGGCCCGTCGCCGAGGGCAAGGACCTGCTCGGCGTCGCCCAGACCGGCACCGGCAAGACGGCGGCGTTCGCGCTGCCCATCCTCCAGCGGCTCCACGCGGTCCCCGTGCCCAATCCGCGCCACGTCCGGGTCCTCGTCCTTTCCCCGACGCGGGAGCTCGCCTCGCAGATCGGCGACAGCTTCGCGCGCTACGGCCGCTTCCTGCACTTCCGCCACACCGTCGTCTTCGGCGGCGTCGGCCAGAACCCGCAGGCCACGGCGCTGCGCCACGGCGTCGACATCCTGGTCGCGACGCCCGGCCGCCTCCTCGACCTGATCGAGCAGCGCATCGCCAAGCTCGACAAGGTCGGCATCTTCGTCCTGGACGAGGCCGACCGCATGCTCGACATGGGCTTCATCCACGACGTGCGCCGCATCATCGGCCAGCTCCCCAAGCTGCGCCAGACCCTGTTCTTCTCGGCGACGATGCCGCAGGAGATCCAGGCGCTCTCGAAGGACATCCTCACGAACCCCGTGCGCATCGAGGTGACGCCGCCCGCGACGACGGTCGAGAAGATCACGCAGTCGCTTTACCACGTGGACCGGCACGGCAAGTTCCCGCTGCTGCGGCAGCTGCTCAAGGATCCGGCGCTGGCCCGGACCCTGGTCTTCACGCGCACCAAGCGCGGCGCCAACAAGGTCGCCGAGCAGCTCGTCGCGAACTTCGTCAAGGCCGACGCGATCCACGGCAACAAGGCCCAGAGCGCCCGCGAGCGCGCCCTGGAGAACTTCAAGCGCGGGCTTTCCCGCGTGCTGGTCGCCACCGATATCGCCGCCCGCGGCATCGACGTCGACGGCATCACCCATGTCGTCAACTACGACATGCCGGACGTGCCGGAGAACTACGTCCACCGCATCGGCCGGACGGCGCGCGCCGGGGCCGAGGGTATCGCGATCGCCTTCTGCGCCCCCGAGGAGCGCGACGAGCTGAAGGCCGTCGAGCGCCTGATCCGCTACCGCATCCCGGTGAAGCCGGTGCCCGCGGGCATCGCCCACCCGGCGCCCCAGCAGCATCAGCCGCCGGCTTACGGCGGGCAGCCGCGTCACGAGCATCCGCAGCCGCAGCCCCAGGGAGCGCAGCCCGCGCCGGCGCCGCGTCCCCCGCAGCCGCAGGGCCAGGGTCACGCGCCGCAGGGGCATCCGGTGCATCCCACCGCGCCAAGCCGGCCCCCGGTGCCGCGCCGGATCGCTTGGCGCAAGCACCGTCGCTAGGTAAGCTGGCGGCATGAACATCCTTGCCGCCGCTCTCGTCTTCCTCCTCGCGCAGGCCGAGCCCTACAAGCACCCGCCGGAGTCGGAGCGCCAGGAGGGCGTCCCGAAGGGCACGGTCACGCACTACGTCTGGAAAAGCCAGGTCTTCGCGGGCACCCTCCGCGAGTACTGGACCTACGTCCCCGCTCAGCTCGACGAAAAGACGCCCGCGGCGGTCATGGTCTTCCAGGACGGCCATGCCTACGTCAACGAGAAGGGCTGGTTCCGCGTCCCCGTCGTCTTCGACAACCTCATCGCGAAGAAGGAAATGCCGGTGACGGTCGGCATCTTCCTCAACCCCGGCCACAAGTCCGAAGAGCTGCCCAAGCCGGGCTGGGCGGACAAGAACAACCGCAGCTTCGAATACGACACGGTCTCGGACCAGTACGCGAAATTCCTGGCCGACGAGATCCTCCCCGAGGTGGGGAAAACGCTGAAGCTGACGGACAACCCGGACCAGCGCGCGATCTGCGGCATCAGTTCCGGCGGCATCTGCGCGTTCACGGTCGCGTGGAACCGGCCCGACCTCTTCCGCAAGGTTCTCACCCACGTCGGCAGCTACACGAACATCCGGGGCGGCCACGTCTACCCGTCGCTCATCCGCAAGACGGAGAACAAGCCGCTAAGGGTCTTCCTGCAGGACGGGACCAAGGACGTGGACAACGAGTTCGGGAACTGGCCGCTGGCGAACCAGCAGATGGCGGCGGCGCTGGCCTTCAAGAAGTACGACTACAAATTCGTCCTCGGAGAAGGCGCCCACAACGACATCCACGGCGGCTCGATCCTTCCCGACTCCCTCCGCTGGCTCTGGCGCGATGCCAAGCCGGCGGAAAAGTAGCCGCAAATGTGATATTACTTCCCTGATGGCAGAACCCGCTGGGACCCCGCCGCGCGGCACCGTCCTCCTCGTCGAGGAGGAGCAACACGTCCGCACGCTCCTCGGAAAGTACCTGGCCGAGCAGGGCTACGCGACGCTCGAGGCCAGGAACGCCGAGGAGGCGATCGAGCGCTGCAAGTCGCACAAATCGTCGGCGATCAACCTGATGATCTGCGACCTGGTCATGGACGAGATGAACGGCGTGGAACTCGCCGGCAAGCTGCGCTCGTATCACCCGCGCCTGAAAACGCTGTATCTGTCGTCCCACTCCGAGAGCAGCGTGATCTACCGCGGAATCCCGCTGACCGACATCCGCTTCCTCCCGAAGCCGTTCAAGCTGAAGGAGCTGATCGCCCTGGTGAACGACCTCCTCGGATACCGGCCCCGGTAGCGGGACTATTTCTCCGACAGGTCCACGCGCACGATCTCCCTGTCGTTCCGCGCGAACACGCTCTTCATCGCGAAGGCCGGATGGGACCAGATCGTCATCCGGGTCCCCACCTTCCGCGTCGGCTCCACCAGTTTCGCCCGGCCGAGCTCCTTATAGCCTTCAGGCGAGAGCGCGGCGAGGATGAGGTCGCCCTGTTCATTGGAGATGAAGAACCGGTCCTCATGGGGGACCAGGAAGGCGTTCCACCAGCGGCCATCGCCCGTCGGCTCCCGCGTCTCCCAGACCCGCTCCCCCGTCCGCGCGTCCAGGCAGCGGAGCTGGCCATAGCTGCAGACGCCGTAGAGGTGGGTCTCCGTCATCCAGGGCGTCGACATGATTGAATGCAGCCCCTCGGTCTTCGTCTCGCTCTCGCTTTTTCCGCGCCAGACGACCGACGCGCTCTTCCCGTCCGCGGCCACCTCGAGCATCATCGCGCCGTTGTAGAAGCACGTGACGAAGAGACGCGACCCGGACTGCCTCGGGGTCGAGATCACCAGGCCGACCTTGGTCCTGAACGGGACCTCCCAAAGGACGGCGCCCGTTGCGGGATCCAGCGACGTCACCGCTCGCGGATGCCACTGGATGAGCTGGCGAAGACCGCCGAACGTGAAGATGACGGGAGGCACGTAGCCGACCTCCGGATCGTCGATCGCCTTCCAAAGCTCCCTGCCGGTCGCTTTGTCGAAGCTGACCAGCAGCGCCCCGGCCTTCCCGCCGGCCAGCGTGATCAGCTGGCCGCCCTCCACGAGCGGCGACGCCGAGAGGCCCCAGGTCGGTATATTGTTCCCATACTCCGCCGCGACGTTTTTCTTCCAGACGATTTTCCCCGACGCGACCTCGAGGCAGAGCAGGTCTCCGACGGCGCCGAACGCGTAGACGCGGTCGCCGTCGACCACCGGCGTGGCGCGGGGGCCGGCGGGGTACGCGATGCCGTATTCGACGGGCCAGACGACGGTCCAGACGACTCTCCCGCTTGCGGCGTCGAGACAGAGGATGCGTTCCGTCGCGCTCTTCTTCGTCCGGTCGACCAGGTCCGTGATATAGACCCTGCCGTCGGCGACGGCGGGACCCGAGTATCCCTCGCCGATCGGCGTGGACCAGACCCGCGGGAGCAATCCGGAGGGCAGAGTCCGGACGATGCCCTTCTCGCGCCAGACCAGGTCGCGCTGCGGCCCGCCCCACTGCGGCCAGTCGTCGCCCCGGAGGACGAGGGGGCTCATCAGGAACGCGATCAGCGCGGCCGCGGGGTGTTTCATGCGGAATCGTTCCTCCTGCCCTATTTGTTAGAGTAGACGGATGCAAGTCCAACGAATAATCGGCGCGATCGTGCTGGCGCTCGCCGCCGGCTGCGCCGCCCGCCCGCAGGAACCGGCGGAGCAGCCCTGGAACGTCGTCCTCCTCCTTGCCGACGACCTGGGCTGGCGCGATCTCGGCTGCACCGGCAGCACGTTCTACGAGACGCCCGCGATCGACCGTCTTGCAAGCCAGGGGCTGCGCTTCACCCAGGGATATGCGGGCTGCAACGTGTGCAGCCCGACGCGGGCCGGCCTCATGACGGGGAAAAATCCGGCCCGTCTCCATACGACGAACTTCTTCGGAGGCAACCGCAAAGGGCTGCTGCTGCCCCCCGAGTATCGTCAGTCGCTTCCGCTGGAGGACACGACCCTGGCCGAGGCGTTCCGCGCCGGAGGATACCGGACCGCGATCGCGGGCAAGTGGCACCTCGGAGGCAAGGGATCGCTGCCCGCCGACCATGGCTTCGACGTGGTGATCGGGCCGGAGACGAAGCCGGGCGGCGGACCTCCCGACGATCCGCATTTCGCGACGCTGCTGTCGACGAAGTCCTCGGAGTTCATCGGGCAGTCGAAGGACCGCCCTTTCTTCCTCTATCTGGCTTTTCATTCGGTGCACGTCGGGCTGAAGACCCGGCCGGAGCTCCTGAAGAAATATCGCGACAAGGCCGAGCCGCTGACGCCCCAGACTCCCCGCGAGGTTCCGGCCGGACCGGGCTTCAAGGCCCGCGCGGTCCAGAATCATCCGGCCTATGCCGGCATGGTCGAAGAAATGGACGAGGCCGTCGGCCGCGTGCTGGAGAAACTCGACGCCCTGGATCTCACGAAGCGCACCATCGTGGTCTTCACGTCGGACAACGGCGGGTTGAGCACGGCGGAGGGATCGCCGACCTCGAACCTGCCGCTCCGGGCCGGCAAGGGGTGGAACTATGAGGGCGGCCTGCGCACGCCGTGGATCGTCCGGGTTCCCGGCCGCGTCTCCCCGGGCACGCTCTGCGGCGCGCCGGTGGTGAGCACGGACCTGTACCCCACCTTGCTGGACCTGGCCCGCGTCCCCGTTCCGCCGAACCAGGCGCTGGACGCGGTCAGCCTCGCTCCGCTGATCGAAGGCAAGGGGACCGTGCCGGAGCGGCCGCTGTTCTGGCATTTCCCCCACTACAGCAACCAGGGCGGACGGCCCTGCAGCACGATCCGATCCGGATCCTGGAAGCTGCACGAATGGCTCGAAGACGGCCGCGTCGAGCTTTATGACCTCGGGACCGACTCCGCCGAGGAGCACGACCTCTCGGCCGATCAGCCGGAGCGGGCCGCCGGGATGAAGAAGGAACTCGCCGAGTGGCGCGTCGCCGTCGGCGCCCAGATGCCGACGCCGAACCCGAAGCCGGTCGACCCCTTCCCTCCCTCGAAGCCGGAGAAGTGATGGGCCAGTTCCGCTTCTGCTACTTCACGCCGATCTACGGGGAGACCGTCGCGTTCTATCGCGACGGCCTCGAGTTCCCGCTGATCGAAGCGTGGGACCGGGGCCCGGAGGACTGCGGCACCCTGTTCCGGGCCGCAGCGGGGATCGTCGAGGTCGTGGCCCGCCCGACCGCTCCGACCGCGCACCTGTGGGACGAGCGGCCTCCGCAGGGGGCCATGATCGTGGTCGAGGTGGACGACGTCGACGCCGTCCATCACCGCGCGATGGCGAAGAAGCTCTGGGTGACGCAGGGGCTCACGAACCAGTCGTGGGGGCACCGGAGCTTCTGCCTGCGGGAACCGAACGGGCTGACGCTATACTTGTTCAGCGAGCTTTCCAGGCGCTCCGTCTGACAGAACGACATGCGACACCGGCTGCTTCTGCTTCCGCTCCTCCTGCTGCTCGGCGCGTCGCCGGCGCTCAAGGTCGAGGTCCAGGCCCGGCACGGGAAAAGCCTGCTGGGATCGATCGACGGTTTCCCCCTGCTGCTGCTGAAGGGGACCGCGAAGGAACGGGGCGAGGCGCACGGCCGGCTCGAGGCGACCGCGATCCTCGGCCTGCTCGACGAGGCGATCATCCCGTCGATGGAGAAGTTCACGAAAGGCGCCTGGGAGAACAAGCTCGTCCGGGAGTCCGCGGCGTTCGCGTTTCCGGAACGCTACGAGGCGGAGCTCGCCGCGATGCTGGACGGCCTCCGCGCCGCCCTCCCGAAGCCCGACGACCGGATGCTGAAGATGCTGCACCGCGAGATCGGCATCGGCGACCTCAAGGCGCTGAACTGCATGAGCGACATCCTCGGCGCGGGCTGCAGTTCCTTCTCCGCCTGGGGCGCGCGCACGGCCGACGGCGCGCCCGTCGTCGGCCGCAATCTGGACTACTTCGCGTTCCCGCTCTCGTCGAAGGCGATGCTCCTCGCCGTCGAGCCGGAGGAGAAGGACCTGAAGGCGACGGTGGACGTCCTCATGCCCGGCTACATCGGCGTCGGCACCGTGCTGAACTCCGACGGCGCCTTCCTCGCGCTGCACGACGAGAAGGGCCTGCCGGGCCCGGCGGGAGCGGGCTGGGTTCCCCGCTCCCTCGCGCTGAGAACGGCGATCGAAAAGGCCGCCGGCGCGAGCGCCGTGAAGGATGTCGAAGCCGCGCTGAAGAACGTCCCCGTCCGGGTGGGCAATAATGTCCACGTCTGCGGCACGCAGGGGCCGGCCGCGGTCCTGGAGTGGGACGGCAACGCGAAGGACGACGGCGTGACCTCGCGCGGCCCCGACGGCCGGGAGACGCTGGTCTGCACGAACCATTACTGCCTCCGGGAGAAGTCCGAAGGCGGGCCCGACAGCGGCGGCCGCTTCAACACGGTCACGCGCGGCCTGGACGCGCTGGGGACGGCGGGCCGGAAGATCGACGTCGAACTCGCGAAGAAACTGCTGGAGAGCGTGGGCCGCAGCGGCCCCATCGTCACGCATCTCTCGTATGTCGCCTGGCCCGCCGCGCGCCGCTGGTCGTTCTCCGTCTCGCCGAAGACCGGCGTTTCGGCGTCGAAAGGCCGCTGGATCTCCCTCGAGTGGAAGGACGTCTTCGGCAACTGAACCTTTCCGCACCCCGCCCGTTCATGCGCTCAGGGTCTCGGGAGGACGCGCATGAGCCACGACGAACACGCGGAGTGCTGGCCCCGGATCCCCGGCTACCAGGCGGGGGACCTTTCCGACGAGGATCGCGCGCGGGTCGACGCCCATCTGGCGACCTGCGTCGAATGCTCGTCCCAGCTGGAGGAAGTACTCGCGGTCGAGCTTCCTCCCGAGCCGCCGCGCCGGGGCGCCCGGCGGTTCATCCCTGATTTCCGGAATCCCCATCCCGCCTGGAGGGCGATCCTGTCCGGCGCGGTCGTCGTCTTCCTGGGGGTCGTCGGAGTCATCATCGAACAAATCGAAACGCCGGAACCCGGGTCGCAGCCGTCCGGCGAAAAGCTCATCGCTCTCGCGTCCCCGGACCCCCGACTCCGGGAAGTCGAGCGGCCCCGCGACGTGATCTACGAGCGGAAGGGGATTCCCAGGGATGACGCCGACGTACTCGCCGGGGGAGCGCCGGTGATCCGTTTCTCCGCCGCCGCGGAATCGGACCACAACGAATCCGCCGACGCCGAGGCTTTCCGTTCGATGAAAAGCGACACGGCGAGCTTCCTTTCCTATATCAAGGGGGAGCCGCGGTCCGCCCGCCCGGCCGTGTACGACACGATGGGCGTCGGCGCGGGCGGAGGCAGCGGAGGGAGCTATGGGGGTCGCATGTCTCTCACGGTCCGGGGCCAAGGGAGCGCCGGGGCAGAGGACGAGCCCCGGGCCACTCGAGATGCGGATCAGGTCGCGCCGGTCGCCTCCAAACTCGTCGTTCCCCAGGTTCAGGACGACGCTCCGCGGCAGTCGCGGAAGCTGATCCGCTCGGGCGAGATGGAGTTCGAGATCGACTCGTTCGACAGCGCGGTCGCGACGCTGACGAAGATCGCCGTCGAGGAAGCGGGCTTCATCGCCACCGTCAACAGCGAGAAGCTGCAGAACGGAAAGGTCCGCGGGATCGTCGTCGTCCGCGTCCCTCCCAAGCACCTCGACACGCTGCTGCTCAAGCTGCGTGCGCTGGGCGACCTGAAGAGTCAGCGGATCGGAAGCGAGGACGTGACCAAGAGCTATATGGACCTCGAGAGCCGCCTGCGCGCCGCAAAGACGATGGAGGAGCGCCTGATCGCGATCATCAAGGACGGCAAGGGCTCCATCAAGGACCTGCTGGCGGCCGAGAAGGAGCTCGGCGAGTGGCGGACCAAGATCGAGCAGATGATCGGCGAGATCAACTACTACAACAACCTGATCGAGCACAGCACGCTGGCGATCACGCTCACCGAGAAGGAGATCCGCGCGCCGTTCGGGCTGATCGAGACCGAGCGGGTCGAAATGGGGCTCGAGGTCGAGGACGCCGAGAAGGCCTATACCGCGGCGCTCGCAGCCGTGGCCGAGGCGAAGGGCCGCGTGTCGCGTTCGGAGCTCAAGCAGCTGGAGCAGGGGCAATTCAACGCGATCATCCAATTCGAGGCCGCCCCGGCCGCCGCGGGCCCCCTACGCGACCGCCTCAAGCAGCTGGGCGCCCTCGCGCGCCTCGACATCCGCCGCACCCAGGATCCCCAGGGCGGCTCGGGCAAACCCCAGGACGCCAAAATCCGGCAGAACGACACCCAATTCCAGGTCTCGCTCTACAACCTGGCCAACATCGCCCCGCGCGAAACGGTCCAGGTGACCCTGGCCTGCACGGATGCGGAGCAGTCCTATAAGGACGTCCTCGACCGCGTCGAGAAGGCGGCGGGCCGCGTCCTGTCGTCGAACCTGTCGCGGCAGAAGGCCGACCAGACGACCGGGCGGATCCAGTTCCAGGTGAAGGCGGCCGACGCCGAGGCCGTGCTCCAGGACGTCCGCGCCGCGGGCGAGGTGCTGCGGCTGGAGGTGACGGAGACGACGGACACGTCGACGGCGACGCGGACCAAGAGGGGATTCAACATCAGCTTCTTCGGTCTCGGATCGGTGCAGCCGAGGGAGACCTCGACGGTCGTCCTGGCCTCGAAGGACGTCGCGGCGGCCTACCGCGCGCTGCTCGACGCGGCGAAGGTCGCGGACGCGCGGATCGTCGGGGCGCAGCTGAACGAGAGCGACCGGAAGAACATGATGGCGACGCTGAGCGTGGAGATCCGGCGCGAGCGCGAGACGGCGCTCGCCGAGGCGGCGGCGAAGGCGGGGGACGTCTACACTCGGACATCGTCCCGCGCGCCCGAAAGCGAGAACGTGGTCGACTCGAAGACACTGATCCACTTCCGCCTGTTCAACGCGGCGAGCATCCCGGCGCGTGAGACCGTCACGCTCAGCGTCGAGGTGAACGACGTGGACGCAACCTCGAAGGCCCTCGAGGCGGAGTTCCGCGGCCGGATCGTGGATGCGAAGCAGACGCGGGACGCGAGCGGCCGGCGCGAGTCGTCGCTGACGATCGACGTGCCGCTGAAGGACGCCGCGGGCGCGGCGGAGCGCATCAAGGGGCTCGGGACCGTGCTGGAGCACGGGGCCTCGAAGAACACGGAGGTCCCGGACAACGACCTGGCGCTCGCGCGGCTCGAGGTGAAGGTGTCGAACGAGGTGCTGCTGGGACGCGACTCGGGCCCGTGGGCGAACCTGAAGCGCGGACTGTCGATCAGCCTGCAGGCGGGCTCCTGGGCGCTGATGCTGATCATGATCGGCGTCTGCTTCGTGTGCCCGCTGCTGCTGGCGGTCTGGGGCGCGCTGAAGCTGCGCCGCCGCTTCGCCGCAAAGCCCGCGCCCGCCGCCTAGGTCCGGCCGGTATGCCTTGACCGGCCGAGGCCGTTGTATAGAATCCCGATATCGGGATTCTATACTGACATGGGCGACCAGGATCTCTACTCCGGCCTCATTCGGCTGCACATCCTCCACCATGCGGCCCGGGAGCCCCTCTTCGGCCTGGGCATCATCGAGGAGCTCGGCCGCCACGGGTACCGCCTGAGCGCGGGAACCCTCTACCCGATCCTTCACGGGCTGGAGCGCGACGGCTACCTGCGCTCCGCGACGAAGCGGACCGGATCCCACTCGAGGCGCGTCTACCGCGCCACCCTCCGGGGCCGGAAAGCCCTCCGCGAAGCGAAGATCAAGGTGCGCGAGCTGTTCGGCGAATTGATCGAGGACGAATAGGAGGCCGCGTCATGAAATCGACCGCATGGATGATCCTCGGCGCCGCGTGCGCGTTCGGCGCCGCTTCCGGCGAGCAGCCCCAGGACGGGGACCTCGTCTCCCTGAAGGCCGAACTCGCCCGCCTGAAGGGCCTGGTCCCCGATCAGTCCCACGCAATGGCCGACGTCGGCTTCCACTTCACGAACCTATGGTTCGCCGGCGAGAACGCCAACTGGCCCCTCGCCCAGTTCTACTCGGACGAGGTCCGCTCGCATCTCCGCTGGGCGGTCCGCATCATCCCCAAGCGCAAGGACGCGGAGAACCGCGAGATCGATCTCGCCGGCATCCTCGGCGGACTGGAGACCAGCACGCTCAAGGACCTGGAAGCGGCGGTCAAGGCGAAGGACAAGGACAGGTTCACCGCCGCCTACAAAGCCCAGATCGAGGGCTGCATGGCCTGCCACCGGGCGACGAACAAGCCGTACCTGAGGCTGCATGTTCCCGAGCGACCCGACGCCGGCATCATCGAGTTCCGCCCGGAATAAGGTCATGGCCGGATCCTCGGCGGAGCCCGCGCTCGAGCGCAGCGTCGGGCTGCCCGGAGCCGTGGGCTTCGGGCTCGGGGCCATGGTCGGCACCGGCGTCTTCGTCACGACGTCGATCGGCGCCGGCCTGGCCGGCCCCGCGGTGCTCGTCAGCCTCGTCGTCGCCGGCTTCGCGGGCGCCTGCAACGGCCTCTCCAGCGCCGAACTGGCGATGGCGTATCCCCGCAGCGGCGGCACCTACGAGTACGCCGGCCGGAAGCTGTCCCCCTGGGCGGGCTTCCTCGCCGGCTGGCTCTTCCTCGGCGCCAAGACCACCAGCGCCGCCGCCACCGCCCTCGCGTTCGGCGCGGCGCTCGGACGCTCCTCCGGGCTGCCGCCGCTCGCGCTCTCGCTCGCGCTGGTCGCCGTCGTCACGCTTCTCAACTTCTTCAAGCTCACCAGGGCCGGCGCGGTCAATCTGGCCCTCGTCGCCCTGAGCCTCCTGTCGCTGACCGCCTTCGTCGCGGCCGGACTGCCGCGGATCTCCGCCGGCCGCTTCACGCCCTTCGCGCCGGCCGGGATCCGGGGAATTCTCTCCGCGGCCGCGCTGCTCTTCGTGGCGTATGCGGGATATGGACGCGTCGCGACGCTCGGCGAGGAGATCCGGGACCCGAAGCGCAATATTCCGATCGCCGTCGTCCTCTCGCTGTCGGCCGCCGCGGTGCTCTATCTTCTCGTGACCGCGACCGCGGTGGGCAGCCTCGGAGCGTCGGCCTTCGCGGCGGCCGAGAAGACCGGCGCGCCGCTCGAGGAAGCGGCGGGGGCGCGGGGGGTCAAGGTCGCGCTGGCGATCGGCGCCGCCACGGCCCTGGGCTCGGTCTTCCTCAACCTGATGCTGGGCCTCTCGCGCATGGCGTTCGCGATGGCCCGCGGAAACGACCTGCCGGCGCCGCTGTGCCGGGTCAACCGCTCCGCAAGCCCTTATGTCGCGGTCCTCTTCATCGGCGCCCTCGTCGGGGGACTGGTCGCGGTCCGCAGCGTCGTCACCCTGCTGGCGATCAGTGCGTTTGCGATCCTCGTCTACTACGGCCTGACGAACCTCAGCGCGCTGCGGCTGTCGCGCGAGGAGAGGCTCGTTCACCCGGTCGTCCCGGCCGCCGGCCTCGCGTGCTGTCTCGCCCTCGTCGCCGGAGTGCCGCCGGGGCAGATGGCGGTCGGGGCGGGAATCCTGGCGGCGGGCGTGCTGTGGCGCCTCGTCTGGAAATCGTTTGCGAAGACTTCATGAATCCACTTTTTTCGCCGGGGAGTCCCGCCTATAGTGTCGCCTATAGTCTCGAGAACACTGGGAGGAAGGGATGAAAGCGACGACGATCAACGGGAAGAAGACCCGGCCGGCCGGCGGCCCGCTGTCCGCCGAAGAGCTGAACCTCATGGACGCGTACTGGCGCGCGTCGAACTACCTGGCCGTCGGCCAGATCTACCTCTTCGACAATCCCCTCCTCAAGCAGCCGCTCAAGCGCGAGCACGTGAAGCCGCGCCTGCTCGGCCATTGGGGCACGACTCCCGGCCTCAACTTCATGTACGTCCACCTGAACCGCGTCATCCGTCGCGACAACCTCAGCATGCTCTATATCATCGGTCCGGGCCACGGCGGCCCGGCGCTCGTCGCCCAAGCCTGGATGGAAGGGACCTACTCCGAGGTCTATCCGAACATCGGGCAGGACGAAGAAGGCATGAAGCGCCTCTTCACGCAGTTCAGCTTTCCGGGCGGCATCCCCAGCCACGTCGCGCCGGAAACCCCCGGCTCCATCCACGAGGGCGGCGAGCTCGGATACGCCCTCTCCCACGCGTACGGCGCCGCGTTCGACAATCCCGACCTCATCGTCGCGGCGGTCGTCGGCGACGGCGAGGCCGAGACGGGCCCCCTCGCCACCGGATGGCACGGGAACAAGTTCCTCAACCCCGTCCGCGACGGCGCGGTGCTCCCGATCCTCCACCTGAACGGCTACAAGATCGCCAACCCCTGCTTCCTCGACCGCATCCCGCGCGAGGAACTGATCAAGCTGTTCGAGGGATACGGCTACCGCCCGATCCTCGTCGAGGGCAGCGATCACGAGCCCATGCACCAGAGCATGGCGGCCGCGATGGACGACGCCGTCGCCGACATCCAGCGCATCTGGTCCGAGGCGCGCACCAAGGGCTTCCAGGGCCGCCCCGCCTGGCCCATGATCATCCTGCGCTCGCCCAAGGGCTGGACCTGCCCGGAAACCATCGACGGCAAGAAGTGCGAAGACTACTGGCGCAGCCACCAGGTGCCGATGGGCGACATGGACAAGCCCGGACACGTAAAGATCCTCGAGGAGTGGATGAAGAGCTACCGCCCGGAGGAGCTCTTCGACAAGGACGGCCGCCTGAACGCCGAGCTCGGGGTGCTGGCCCCCAAGGGCATCAAGCGCATGAGCGCCAACCCGAACGCGAACGGCGGCGTCGTGCTCCGGGACCTGCGCCTCCCCGACTTCCGCAAGTATGCCATCGACGTGACGACGCCCGGCGCCATCATGGCCGAGTCGACGCGCGTGCAGGGCAAGTACCTGCGCGACATCATGAAGATGAACATGGACCACAAGAACTTCCGGCTCTTCAGTCCGGACGAGTTCAACTCCAACCGCTGGCAGGACGTCCTCGAGGTGACGGATCGCGCCTATGCCGCCGAGATCCGGCCGGACGACGATCACCTGTCGCCCGACGGCCGCGTCATGGAGGTGCTCTCGGAGCACCAGTGCCAGGGCTGGCTCGAGGGCTACCTCCTCACGGGCCGCCACGGCTTCTTCTCGTGCTACGAGGCGTTCATCCACATCATCGACTCGATGTTCAACCAGCACGCCAAGTGGCTCAAAGTCTGCAAGCACATCCCGTGGCGGCGACCCATCGCGTCGCTCAACTACCTGTTGTCGAGCCACGTCTGGCGCCAGGACCATAACGGCTTCTCGCACCAGGACCCGGGCTTCATCGACCACGTCGTCAACAAGAAGGGCGGCATCGTCCGCGTTTACCTGCCGGCCGACGCCAACTCCCTGCTCTCGGTGACCGACCACTGCCTGCGCAGCCGCGACAAGGTCAACGTCGTCGTGGCCGGCAAGCAGCCGGCGCCGCAGTGGCTGACGATGGACCAGGCGATCAAGAACTGCTCGGCGGGCGCGGGCATCTGGCCCTGGGCGAGCAACGACAAGGACGGCTCCCCCGACGTCGTCATGGCCTGCTGCGGCGACGTGCCAACGCTCGAGACGCTGGCGGCCGTCGAGCTCCTCCGCTCCCTGGTCCCCGACCTCAGGATCCGCGTGGTCAACGTGGTCAACCTGATGTCGCTGCTGCCGCCCTCGGAGCATCCGAACGGCATGTCGGACAAGGAATTCGACACGCTCTTCACGATCGACAAGCCGATCATCTTCGCGTTCCACGGCTATCCGTGGCTCATCCACCGCCTGACGTACCGGCGGACCAACCATGGAAACCTGCACGTGCGGGGCTACAAGGAAGAGGGCACGACGACGACGCCCTTCGACATGTGCGTCCTGAACCAGATGGACCGCTTCAACCTGGTAAGCGACGTGATCGACCGCGTGCCGAAACTTGGCGAGCGCGCCGCGTATGCGCAGCAGGCGATCCGCGAGAAGCTGATCGACCACAAGAACTACATCGCGCGCACCGGCGACGACATGCCGGAAATCAGCGGCTGGCAGTGGGGGAAGGGCAATAAGGCCTCAAAGCGGACGTCGACCGAGGGCGACAACGTCTAAGGTTTGAGCGTGGCGACGACCGCGTCGCGTCGCGCCGCCCAATCGGGCGCCGCGGTCGCCTCCCAGACGGTCATCGCCTTGATCAGACTCGACTTGCCGCCGACCTCGAAGCCGATCGCGTTCTTGGTCGCGTGATCAAGGCCCGCCGACTTCAGGTAGGCCGTGGGCTTGCCGTCGATGTTCACCAGCATCTCGTCGCCGACGATCTCGACCCGGATCTTGTGCCACTGGGCGAGGTCGGCCTCGGTCTTGAACGCGGCCTGCCTGTCCTTGATGCCCTCGCGCAGCTTCTTCTTCTCGGCGTCGGTCGTCCCCGGGTCCTTCATCTTGTCGAAGATCTCGTTCTTCATCGCGCCGAACTTGTAGTCGGCGACGTCGACCTTCCCCGGCATCAGGCTCGCGCGGAGGATATGGCCCGCGTGGGACTCCTTATAGGCGCTGTCGTTGATCATGAGGTGGCAGGCGCGGCTGCCCTCAAGCTTCGCGGAGTACTCGACGACGATGTCCTTGAACTGGAACTTCGGCTGGACGTAGGCGTAGGCGCCGTGCTTGTCGTCGGGATTTTCAGCGATGGTGACGCCGGCGTCCTTGATCTCGAAGAAGCCCTTCCCGACCTTCCACTTCGGCGCCATGTCGGCGCGGGCGAAGTCGTCCTGGAACAGCGGCTTGCCTGCGACGGCCATGCCCGCGTTGCCGTCGGCGGCGAAGACGGGCGAGGCAAGAACGGCAAGGACTCCCGGCAGCAGCAGTCGCAGCATCGTCGGCTCTCCCCTTCAGGTCCATATACCCGTACACAGCAGGGACGGCCGCCGATTCCCCGCGAGGTCATTCCTTGCGGATGCGGCTGATGCGGATGGAGAAGGGCTTCGTCGCCGGCGACGCAAAGACCTGTTCCACGGGCTCCTGGAGCATCTTCCAACCCTCGGGACCCGTCGCATAGTTCTTCCGGCCGCCGCCGCCGTGGTGCAGGAGCCCTTCCGTCCCGAGCTCGACGATCTCGCTCATGGCCCATCCGGCGACGGAACTTCCTTTCGGGACCGTCTCGGTCACGGTCTCCACCACGACGCGGACGCCGCTCAGGTCGGCCTCGCGGTCGACCGTCAGGTTGAAGCCGACGACGCCCTGCGGAAAGATCGTCACCGCCTTCTCGACGAAGGTCCGAAGGGATTGCGGGGCGAGGGGTTGCCCTTCCAGACCCTTCACCAGCGCGTCGAAGGCAGCCCCGTTGTCCGCCGGGACGGGCGAGAGCTTCGTCTCGGAAACGATGCAGCCCAGCCGCCGTGCGGATTCCTCCAGCGCGTGCCGGCGCCCATGGGTCTTGTCCAGAGTGTCCAGACGCGCCTGCGTCGCCTTCAGCGCCGGCAGCCCCTTCGACACCAGCGCCTCTTCCGATCCCGCGTCCCCGCGGAGCACCGCATCGACCAGCGGATCGACGGCCTCCGCCGCCAGCGACGGGCGAGCCTTCTCTTCCGGAAGCGGGAGGGCTTCCTGTCCGCGGGAGCGCCGCCAGACGTTCCTCGCCTCGGCGATCTGCCGGTCCCGGAGCTTCCGGTTGGCGCCGATGTTGAAGGTGTATTGCTTCGGCCAGCGGAACGCCAGGATGTGCGCCGCCGCATCACAGACGCGGGGATCCGAGAAGGAAACGGTCGGATTGGACGCAGAGCGGCCTTCCTGCACCGTGACGTCGTCGAGCGCCGCCGCGAGCAGATCTTCGGCGATCCGGGCGCACGCGGCTTCATCCTCCGCCGTCACGCCGGGAGGCCGGTTCCCGCCCTCCTCCTCCGCGTGCTCCAGCGAGAAGAAGTCGCAGCCGGCGCTGATGCCGCTGAGCACCGACATGCGGTCGTCCAGCGGCCGCTTCGCGAAGTCCGCCGCCATCGCGCGGAGGGGCTCGGGTTTGTGCGTGGCGGCAAGCGCGGCGATGATCCGCTGCGTCGGCCTTTCAAAGAAATCCTCGTCGCGGTTCCGCTTCGCCGTCGCCGACCGTTTCCATTCTTCGATCAGGAGGCCCGGGACCTCGGCATCGCCCCAGCGGATCAGCTCGCGCGCCGCCGTCATCCTCGTCCCCGCGTGCGGACCGCTCTTCAGCTCCGCCAGCAGGAGCGCGCCGGACTCCCGGCCGCGGATCCGGACGATCAGTTCGATCACCGGCTCCCGCCGGGGTCCGCTCGCCGCCGCCAGCGCCTTCGTCAGCGCGGCGAGCGCGTCCTCCGGATGCTTTTCCAGCAGGCGCCTCGCCTGCGGGAGATCGCCCTTCTCCGCGGCCTCGATCAGCACCTGCTTCTCGCCCTTGGCCTGAAGCTCCTTCCACCATTCCTGGACGGCGGTCTTCGTCGCTTTGGCGGCCTCGTCCTTGGTCATCGCCCCGTTCGTATAGGCCCGCTCGAAGAACCGCTTCCCGGCGATCTTTTCCAGCACCGCCAGCGCGGCGTCCCCGACGCGGAGCACGTGGTGCGAGAAGTAGAAGTCGCGGTGGTAGCCCACCGAGCGTGTAAAGCGCGCATCCTCGAGCGCGTCGATCAGCAGGGGGACCGCGTCGAACCCGAGGGCGGCCAGCCGGTGGGCCGGGCTCTCCTCGTTCCGGGGATCGGCGAAGAAATCGCACTCTCCCGGCTGGGAATACTGCGCGCCGTTCTGGTCGCGGAGATGGAAGATCAGCTCCTTCACCCGGGCCTGCGGCGGCAGCGTCGCCGGCGGCTGCTTCGGCTCGACATGGGCCGCGTCTTCCTGGACCATCGTCTCGAGCATGCGGACGGTGTCCCGCACCAGCTCCGCATGCTCGGTCTTCGGAAATTTCCGGCCGATCTCGGAGAACGTCTCGAGCAGTTTCTTCCGCGGGATCGCGGGATCGCCGAAATCCCGGACCGCCTGCCAGACGCGGCCCAGCGCGATCTCGTCGGCGACCCGCTCCGCGACGGTCCGCGGCGATTTCTCCCCGGTCCTGCGGTCGGGCAGCGCCGCCGCGGCGTTCAGCAGATCGCGGCCGGTTTCGGCCTGGCCCTGACGATCGCACGCGCGGGCCAGGATGAACAGCTCGACGGCGGCCGGCGGGCGGGAGCGGAACCCGCGCTCGTCGTCCCTGGGCGGAACCGCGAGGGCGTCGAGCCGGTCGCGAGCCGCCTTCGCCAGGTCGATCCTCTCATAGCCGATACGCTCCTCGATCGGACCCGTCGAGCGCTTCTCCAGGTCATTTCGCTCGAGGTGGAGTCCGAGGACCGTGAAGGTCTTCCCGGCGTCGTGCAGGAGGAAGGCCTCGCGGGTATCCGGCTCGGGATCCCGGCCCGGCGCCTTGTGCGACTGGCCCGTATAGACCCGGATGAAGGGCAACGTCTTCAGGTCCGGATATCCCAGCGCATCGAACCACGCATAAGGATCGTCCGCCTGAGGGGACAGGAGGGCGAGGAGCAGGATCGCGTTCATGGAACCTCCCCGGGCTCGCTGACCTAAGGATACCCTAAGGCACGGGCGTTTCGACGCGCGGCCGGCGCCGGGCCAGCAGGAGATTCACGAGGACGCCGGCGGAGAGGAAGACGAAGCCTGCCGCCAGCAGGAGGATCCCCCAGCCGAGGGAACTGGCCGGGACCCAGGCGCCGTGCCTGAACCCGGCGAGCACCGAGCCGGCCGCGACGCCCGCCCCGTGGAACTCCACGCGCCGCAGCGCGAACCCCGTTCCGACCGACGCGACCGCGAACGCGCCGTATCCCAGGCCGATCCCGGGGACTTCGTGCCAGACCATCCAGCCGCCCAGCAGCAGGACGGCGGCCGCCGCGGCGAACGGAACCCAGCGGCGAAGTCCGGGGAAGACGAGCCAGCAGGCGACCGCGAGCCAGAGCCCCGCCAGCAAGCCTCCGTATTCCAGGAAGATCGAACCGGGACGCAGGGCGGCGACCGTCGCGCCGGCGGCGAGAGCCGAGACGAACAGACAGCGGAAATCCCGGTGCCGGATGGACCCGGCGAGCAGCGTGAAGGCCAGGCCGGCAGGCCAGGCGAATCCGGGAAGCGGCAGCGGCGCGACCGCCCCCGCCGCGACTACATAGGCGCCGCCGAACAGGCAGGCGGCCGCGAGGAGGAAGAGCCGCAGCCCCTTCATCTCGACGAGATAGACGAGCACGCCGCCGGTCAGGAGCGACATCAGCGCCAGCGGCCTCAATTCCGTCGTGGGGTCCGACAGCGCTGACGCGCCGAGGGTCGCCGCTCCGCCCACCCATGCGGCGAGTTCCGCCAGGCGCGGTCGACGCGGCGCGAGCCGGTCCGCGAGGAGACCGGCGACGGCCAGGAGATAGGGTGCGGCCTGGGCGGCGGTCGGCGTCAGCGTCGCAATCGCGCTCCATGTCAATCCGTGCGCGATGAACAGGCACGCGACGAGGACCGGGGCGACGAAGGCGATGCGCCGCAGCCGCGGCTCCTGGTCGTCGTCGATCCATCCCGACGTCCAGCTCCGCGCGGCCGGAAGACAGGCCCAGGTGAGCAGCGGAGCGCCGAGCCAGGACATGACGAGATAGACGGTCTGCCGGCGGAGAGGAGGGACGAGCTCGGTCAGGTACGGCAGCAGGGGCAGCGCCAGCAGGGCGAGGCCGGTGACGACGAGCGGGCCGCGGGCGCCGCGGAGCCGGAACACCACGGCGAGGAAATAGAGCTTCAGCGGTCCGGCGAGCGCGAGGAGGACGCTGACGGGGACGGCTTTGCGCGCACGCATCCCCGGCGCCAGGCTGAGCAGGCCGACGTGCGAGAGCATCCGTTCGGCGTTCATGGCGACGTCGAGCATGAAGACGAGGCACATGAGGCCGAGGATCGCGGCGGGCCGCCGGAGGCCGGCCCGGAGCAGGACTGCGGCGGCGGCGATCAGCAGGAACTGGTAGATCTCGGTGCTCGCGACGATGCTGGCCTTGGAGGCGAAGGCATCCTGGGGGAGCTCCCTGGCGACCAGGAAGACTCCCGCCAGAATGCAGAGGGCGCTGGCGAAGTAGAGGGGGTTGTACTCGACGAATGCCCGGTGCACGGCGGCCCGCCAGCCCCTCGAGTTCATCGACCGGGGCAGTGCAAAGCGCGTGCCAATCGACGCACGGCGACGCGGGCGCGCGATTCACAATTTCTGTCCACGGTTTGCGGCGCGGCGGACGGATTGTGTCGCGTCAGGAGGAATACTGCCGCCGGAACTCGCGCGGGCTCATGCCCTTGAGCCGGCGGAAGCGGCGGTTGAAATTGGCGACGCTCTGGAATCCCGCATCGCGGCAGACCTGGGCGACGCTGCGGTCGGTCTCGAGCAGCATCCGGCAGGCGGCGCCGAGACGGGTTTCGGTGCGGTACTCGACGAAGCTCCTGCCCGTGCACTTCCGGAAGAAGCGGGTGAACGCGGGGACGCTCCGATGGTCGGCTTTCGCCGCCTGGGCCAGACGCAGCGGTCGGCCGGCGCCGTCGGCGATCAGACGGCAGATCCGGTCGATGCGGTCGCGGTCGACGGCGGCGACCGAGGGCCGGAAGCCCCCGCTGGACAAGGCCCGGGCGCCCGGAGACTGGGCGAGCCGGCGCAGGATCTCGAGCAGCCCGATCAGGCGGGCCAGGCCCCGCTGACGTTCCATCCGGCGGATGCGGAGGGCGACGGCCCGTCGCCCGGAGGCGCCGAAGCGGATGCCCCGGCCCGAAAGCTCGAGGAGCCGCCGGACGGGAGCCATCTCCGGCAGCCGGAGGAAACTGCTTCCGAAGACAGACTCCGGGAACTGGATGATGACCGCCTCGTGCGGGTCGCGAGGACTCGCGCGGCGCCGGTCGGAGCACCACATGTGAGGCAGGTTCGGTCCGGTCAGGACGAGGTCGCCCGCCGCGAAGCGCCCGATGTCGTCACCGACGAAGCGCATCCCCTTCCCCCGCAGCACCAAGGTGAGCTGGTACTCGGGGTGGAAGTGCCAGTAGACCCCGAACGCCGGCTCCCGGCGCGTCTTCCAGACAAACGACGACGCCGGGGGCGGGAGGATCTTCTCGATGCGGGCTCTCACGGCCATGCCTGCACTATCCTGCTTTTCGGATCGTTGATCAATCTTTTCAGATCAAAGGCGCCGGGCGGATGAGACCCCGGACGCGGATCCGGCTTACCCAGGGCAGGAGGACGACGCGATGAAGATCTCGAAGCTGACGCCGATGGTGCTCGGAACGCCCTGGCGCAATCTGACGTATCTGAAGGTCGAAACCGATGAGGGGCTGGTCGGAGTCTCGGAGGTCCGCTCGATCCGCACCGACGCGGTCCTCGGCTACCTGAAGCAGATCGAGAAGCGCTACGTGCTGGGGAGCGACCCGTTCGACGTCGAGCGGCTGGTCCAGCGCGCGTTCGTCGACGATTTCCTCCGCGTCAACGACATCACCGGCGCCGGCATCGCGCTGGTCGAGATGGCGTGCTGGGACATCATGGGGAAGGCGCTGAATCAGCCCGTCTACCGGCTCCTCGGCGGGGCGACCCGCGACCGCATCGCGGCCTACGCGAACGGCTGGTACACGGTCGAGCGGAGTCCGGACGCGTTCGTGGAGGCGTCGCGACGGGTCGTCGACCGCGGCTATCGCGCGCTCAAGGTCGATCCGTTCGGAGCGGGGTTCTACGAGATGGCGCGCGCGGAGAAGAACCGCTCGATCGCCCTCGTCGAGGCGATCCGCGGCGCCGTCGGCCCCGACGTCGAGATCCTGATCGAGATGCACGGGCGCTTCAGCCCCGCAACGGCCGTCGACATCGCGCGCGATCTCGAGCCGTTCCGGCCGTCGTGGCTCGAGGAGCCGGTGCCGGCCGACAACCTCGACGCGCTCGCCCGGGCGGCGTCGAAGATCACGCTCCCGATCGCGACGGGCGAGCGGATCCACACCCGGCACGAGACGCAGCGCCTCCTCGAGCTGGGCGCGGCGGACATCCTGCAGACCGACATCACCCTGTCCTGCGGCATCCTGGAGGGCAAGAAGATGGCGGCCATGGCGGACGCGGCGTATGTCACGTTCGCGCCACACAACACCGGCGGTCCGGTCAGTACGGCGGCCTGCCTGCACCTCGCGGCAAGCTGCCCGAACTTCAAGATCCAGGAGCACTTCAACGACTTCGTCGACTCGTGGGTCAAGCAGGCGGCGTCGGGGCCCGGCTATCCCGAGGTGACGGACGGCAGCTTTCCGCTCCCGGGCGGCCCCGGCCTGGGCGTCACCCTGAACGAGGACTTCATCCGGGAGCATCCCCCGCGCGAGGAGACGTTCAATCTGTTCAAGGAGGACTGGCACCGCCGGCAGTCCTCCCCGAGGGAGGCTACGCGGGCTGGAGCCTGACGCGGGCGCCGTAGACGGCGACCTGATAGGCCTTCAGCGCCTGCTTCGCCGGTCCGTGGACGACCTTCCCGTCGAGTCCAAAACGGGAGCCGTGACTCGGACAATCCAGCGTCTTCGCCGACGCGTTCAAGTGCACCTCGGAGCCCAGGTGGGTGCAGGTGATCTCGGCCGCGCCGTATCCGTCCTCGGTCTTCCAGACGAGGACGAGGTCGTCCGCGCCGGGGATCCTCGCCTTGACCTGGCCACCCGGCTTCGCCAGTTCCGCGGGCAGATCGAAGCTGCCGTCCGCGGCGGCGTCGACGGTGGGAGCTGGATTGACGGCCGTGCAGCCGGCGGCGCAGAGGCCGCCGCCGCAGGCGACGGCGCCCCCGATGAATTGGCGTCGGTTGAGGGTCATGGGTCGATCCTCCTCCCGGTGATTACTAGCGGAGGGAATGGATCGTGCGCTCGACAACCGTGAAGAGCACCCGCGCCAGGGCGACCGTGTTTTCTTCGGCCGGATCGGACGAAACCATGACGGTGCCGAATTCCGTCCGGGCCCCCTGCAGGTCCCCGAGGATGAACCGCACGAAGCCCCGGTCGATCCGGCCCTTCAGGTGATCCGGATGGAACTCGACGAGACGGTCCAGATCCTCCAGGGCCTCGGGAAAGCGCCGCAAGTCCGTCTTCAGGCCGGCCCGCAGGTGCAGGGCCGTCGGATTTGTTTCGTCCCGCAGCAGGATCTGCTCGCAATCCCGCAACGCCGCGTGCGGCTGGCCCATCGAACGGCGGGCCTCGGCCCTGCGGAGATACGCGGAGATCGACTCGGGGTTGTGCACGATCACCACGTCCAGATCCCGGATCGCCAGCCGGGGGTGGTTGGTCTCCAGCCAGATGTGGCCGCGCATCATGAGCGCGAATTCGCAGCCGGGATCGATCTGCAACGCACGGCCGAGGCTTCGCAGCGCGCCCTGCAGATCCCGCTCCGAATACTGCTGGAAGGCGCGGCTCGCGAACGCCTCGACGTGCTCCACCAGGCTCAGCATCTCACAAGGCCGATGAAGAGCGGTCGCGGCGCGTTATGGTCTCACTTTCCCTGAAGCATGGAATACCCGAGGACGACCGCGATGAGCGCCATGGCTCCGGTGGTCGGTCATCCCAGACCCTGCAGCAGCGGCGACGGGGTCCAGTCCCCCATGAGGCGCCGGTCGGTCGCCAGGCGCATCAGCGCCGCCAGCAGCGGCACCGCCACGAGGCCGTTGAGGATGGCCGACCAGGCTCTCATCGGCTCGACGTTCACCGCGTTCATCAGGACGCCGAGCCCGATTCCCAGCGCGATCATCGCGTAGAATCCGCGGGCCCGGCCGGGTTTCCACTCGAGCCCGGTCGGCCAGTCGAACAGTTCGCCCACGGCAAAGGCGCTGGAGCCGGCCAGGACGGCAACGGCGTTATCGATCGGATTTCCTGAGACTGTAGCGCTTTTGCCGGGATTTCCCTTCAGAAGTTGGGTGAGCATGCCGATACACCAGGCAGAGAGAGGAAGAGGGGGAAATCACCATGCCTGGTCCCGGAGAATACATCGCGGACCCCACCGAGGGGATTGAGCGGATCGAGGATCTGCCGCAGGCAAGGATCGAATCGAGGTCGAGGAATTATCGGCGCCGAGCGTGCTCGCAGTGCGGCCACTCGGCTTCTCGAGATCGGGTGGTCCAGCGGACGCTGCACGATCTGGGCGCGCCCGAGGGACGCCCCAAAGACATCCATCTGACCTACTCGCAGCACCACTGCATCCCTTGCGGGGTCTACTTCCCTGCTGACACCGAGGATCTGGCGGCTCGGGGGGCTCGTTACACCCGATCGGTGGTGACTCTGGCGGTGCGACTGGTCGTCGAAGACGGATTGCCCTATCGGACCGCCTCGTGGCACCTCTGGAGGGACCATCGAGTCTTCGTTCCCTTCGCCACCGTTCAGAACTGGGTCGAGGCGGCGGGGGAAAAAAGGAGTTCAGCGCGTTCAGCTTGAGTACCTCGACGGGGCGCTCGCGAACTTCTCCGGTTACATCGCGGCCGACGAGCTCTACGACGGACCGTTCTGCGTCCTGTCCATCGTCGACAACCGGACCTTCCGACGGCTGATCTACGAGGTCCTGGACCACGACCCGACCAAGAAGGACATCGAGGCCTTTCTGGCTCGCTTCAAGGGCGAACTGGATCGGCGAGGGCTGAGCCTCAAGGGAGCCACCACCGATGGCTCGCCTCTTTATCCGGATCCGCTGGCCACGATCTTCCCCGGGGTGGCGCACCAGATCTGCGAATTCCACGTCTTGGCCGAACTGACCAAGGCCGTGCTTCGCGCCGTGGCCAAGATGCGAAAGCGGTTGAAGGGCCGGATGCCCACCCTCAAGCGAGGGCGCCCCTCAAGCCCCAAGGCCAGACGGGATGCGCGGAAGAAGAGCCGTCTCCAGCAGCGAGTGACCGATCTCTTCGATCATCGGCACCTCTTCGTCCAGAAATGCCTCAGCCCCGCCGAGCGTCGCACGCTCTCCAGGATTTCCAGAGGACTGCCTGAACTTCGAACGCTTCGCAAAGTCATGGACGAGATCTACCGCCTTTTCGACCGACGCTGCCGAACCGCCACCGCAGTGGCCAAGCTGATCAAACTCCGGACTCGCGTCCGACGCTTCGAAAGCGTCGGCAAGACCTTGCAGAAGCTCTTCAGCCCCACCCTCGAGAAAGCCCTGACCTTCCTCGACGCTTCCCTGCTCCCCTCCACCTCCAACGCCGTGGAGCGCGGCAATCGCAGGCATCGCAAGATGCAGAAGTCCGTCTACAGCGTCCGCACCTTGCGAAGCCTCCAGCACCGCATGGCCTTGGACCTGCTACGAGAGCAGAGTTATGCGCCCTGCTTCACCACCCTCCGCTCTCTCCACCGCGCTCGTGCCGCATGAGGATCTTCCCGGTATGGGTGCTACAGTCTCGATTTCCTTTGGATTATCCCCCCTTGCCCCCTATCCTGCCCCGGTGCTCCGCTGCGCCGCGACCCTCCTCCTGCTGCTCGCCCCGGCGGGAGCCGGGAACGTCCCCGTCGTTTTCAACGCCACCCGCAGCGCGCGTCCCGGCGACCTGGTAAGCCTGCAGGGGGAGAACTTCGGCGAGGCTCCCGAAGTGTGGCTCGGCGAGAGTCGTCTTCCCATCGTCAACTCGGTCGGCACCGGCTGGCTCGCCGTCCGGATTCCCAAGGACGCCCGCGGCGCCCTCAGCGTCCGCATCCGCAACGGCGACAGTTCCAGCGCTCCGGTTCCCCTCAACCAGGCGTGGCCGTTGCACCTCGACGCGCTCCAGATCGTCCCCTGCGGCGCGTTCCGGATCTTCGGACGCAACCTGCGGCTCCCGGGCTCGACCCCGGTCGTGACCGTCGACGGCAAGGCCGCCGTCGTCGACGTCGGCAAGAGCGACGAGCATCTGCTCCAGGTCACCGCTCCCGACGGACTCCAAGCCGGCCTTCGCGCGGCGATCCGCGTCGACAACGGGAACGGCAGCGGCGCGGCGGAACTCGACCGGACGATCGAGATCGTCACCGGCGTCACGGGCGATCCGTTCGGCCTCGGCGTCGGCTGGACCGCCGCCTATGCTCCGCTCGACGTCCGCGTCTTCAAGCCCGGAGCCGCCGCCGACGGACAGAAGGACGACGCGGAAAGAATCCAGCGGGCGATCGACCAGGCGTCGGCCGCCGGCGGCGGCATCGTCGAGCTCCCGGAAGGGACCTGGCGGATCACGACGCCGCTGACCCTCAAGTCCCGCGTCGTCCTCGAGGGCGCCGGCAAGGACAAGACCATCCTCCGCTACGAGAAGTCGAATTATCCGATCTGGGCGTCCGGCTTCGATCTCATCGGGCTCCGCAACCTGACGCTGTCGCACGCCGGAACCGTGGAAGGGCCGCTGATCAAGGCGAACACGCGGGTCTGCCTGCAGAACGTCCGCTTCGATCTGCAGGTCTCGCAGCAGCTCTATCTCAGCGAGAACCGAAATATCGTGGTCGTCGGCTGCGACTTCATCCAGAAGGACACGGTGCGGGGCCAGGGCCCTTATACGTTCTCCGATTCCGCCGGCCTCGTGTTCACGGACAACACGACCGACTGGAAGCACGGTGCGCCGTCGTTCCAGGAAAGCCACGACGCCTATATCGCGCGCAACACCTGGTCGCGCGACGCGGGCGTCCAGAACACGCCCATCGTCACGACGCACAGCTGCGTGCTCGACTTCTGCCACCGCGTCGCGGTGATCGGCAACACCCTGAAGGTCGTCAACGGAACCCTCACGAACCGCGACCGCAACGACGGCGAGACGCTGCTCACCGAGGGCGGCGGCGGCCACCGTACGGAGAACCTGGGCGCGGTGACGTCGGCCTCCGCGACCACGCTGACCGACACGGGCAATCTCCTCAACGTCTTTCCCTTCAAGCCCGGCGAGATCCCGGAGAACTACGGCGTCGCGATCGTCGACGGCCGCGGCGCCGGCCAGACCCGGCGGCTGATCGTCTATAAGGACCGGACAATGACGGTCGACCGCCCGTGGGACGTGGTCCCGGACGCCTCGAGCCGGTACGCGTCGTTCGTGTGGGGGCTGGAGAAGGCGCTGCTGAAGGGCAACACGCTCATCGGCAATCCGCGCGGGATCTGGCTTTACCAGACGGCGCTGCGGGAGGTAGACGTCGTCGGCAACACCCTGCGGGAAGGCGGCGGCATCTACCTGCGGATGTGGCAATCGGTCGGCGAGAAGCAGTTCACGCCGCACGTGAACATCCGGATCGCGGGAAACACGATCTCGAACACGCAGGGCGCATGGGCCTCCCATATCGGGCTGGTCTACGTCATGAAGGAGCCGCGTCCGTTCGGGATCGGGCAGATCGGCATCGAGGTACGGGAGAACACGCTGACGGCGAACGCGAAGAACCTGTACCTGAACGCCGAGGACCATGCGAATCTCGAAGGCTATTACATGCAGCTCAGGGCCGAGACGAAGGGCAAGTACGAGGCGCCGACGCTGCCCTGCTTCCTGGGGGCGATCTTCGAGCGGAACCTCGCGACGAACTGCGACGTGGGCTACCGTTATGGAACGGGCGCCGCGGGCCTGATCCTGAGCGGCAATCAGACGGTGGATTGCAAGCAGGCGACCGCTGATCTCCCGGCCATCCCGGGGATACCTGTCTCCCAGCGGACGCGCATCGAATAGGGAATGTAAACGCTTCCCGAGCGGGGGCTCTTTGCGCTCGTCCCTCCCGACGCCTCCTGCTATACTCCGGCCGTCTGCGGGGGGCTTGCCCCCGCGTCCCACGATCGCTTCGGGAGGCCGGAACCGTCATGAGCAGGATCCTTCAAGCGCTGCCGATCGGCGAGCCCGTCGGGATCGCCTTTTCGGGCGGACTCGACACCAGCGCGGCCATCTACTGGATGCGCCAGAAGAAGGCCGTCCCGTACTGCTACACCGCGAACCTGGGGCAGCCGGACGAGCCGGACTACGAGGACATCCCCAAGCGCGCGATGGAGTACGGCGCCGAGAAGGCCCGGCTCATCGACTGCCGGCGTCAGCTGGTGCGCGAAGGCTTCGCCGCGCTGCAGTGCGGCGCTTTCCATATCACGACCGCGGGGCTGCCTTACTTCAATACGACCCCGCTGGGCCGCGCCGTCACCGGCACCATGCTCGTCGGCGCGATGAAGGAGGACAACTGCAACGTCTGGGGCGACGGCAGCACCTACAAGGGCAACGACATCGAGCGCTTCTACCGTTACGGCCTGATGGTGAACCCCGCGCTCAGGATTTACAAGCCCTGGCTCGACGCACAGTTCATCAAGGAGCTCGGCGGCCGCAAGGAGATGTCGGAGCTCCTCGAGAAGGCCAACCTGAAGTACAAGATGAGCAAGGAGAAGGCCTACTCGACCGACTCCAACATCTGGGGCGCGACGCACGAGGCCAAGGACCTGGAGTTCCTCAACAAGGGCATCCAGATCGTGGCACCGATCATGGGCGTCGCGTTCTGGCGCGACGACGTCGCGGTCAAGGCCGAGACGGTCACGGTCGGCTTCCAGGAAGGCGTGCCGACGACGCTGAACGGGAAGAGCTTCGACGACGCGGTCGCGCTGGTCCTCGAGGCGAACGCGATCGGCGGCCGCCACGGGCTGGGGATGTCCGACCAGATCGAGAACCGCATCATCGAGGCGAAGAGCCGCGGGATCTACGAGGCGCCCGGCATGGCGCTGCTCTTCATCGCGTACGAGCGGCTGGTGACGGGCATCCACAACGAGGGCACGCTGGAGCAGTACCGGGACATGGGCCGCCGCTTGGGCCGGCTGCTGTACGAGGGCCGCTGGTTCGACTCGCAGGCGATCATGCTGCGAGAGGCGCAGCGTTGGGTGGCCAGGCCGATCACGGGCGAGGTGACCCTCGAGCTGCGCCGCGGCAACGACTACACGATCATGGACACGAAGAGCCCGAACCTCACCTACAAGCCCGAGCGGCTGACGATGGAGAGCGGCCAGGGCGAATTCGCGCCGGCGGACCGCATCGGCCAGCTGACCATGCGCAACCTCGACATCACCGACAGCCGCGAGAAGCTGTTCATCTACGCCAAGAGCGGCCTGCTGGGCCCGGCGGCCTTCGAAGGCATGGGCCTGCTGGAAGCGCCGCCCAAGGACGCGAAGCCGAAGAAGGAATAGCTTCTTCTACTTCCTGGTGGCGGCGGCGCGCCGTTCCTGGCTGGCGCGGATCATCGGAGTCAGATCCTGCACCGGACGAATCTCCCAAGGACCCATCTTGACGCCGGGGTGCTGGGAGAGCAGCTGGATCGCGTGATTGAGGTCCCGCGCCTCCAGCATCAGGAGGCCGCCCAGGATTTCCTTGGTCTCCGCGAACGGACCGTCGGTCACCTCGACTTTGCCGTCCCTATACCGCAGGCTCGCGGCGCTGTCGGGCCCCTGAAGCCCCTCGCCTCCCGCCCAATTCCCGTTCTTCTTGAGCACGTCGTCGTAAGCGAAGCACTGGTCGATCATCGCGCTGCGCTCGCTGTCGGACAGTTTCGTCCACGGCTGGACATCCAGGTACCCGAAGCAGATGTATTTCATGGTTTTCTCCTCTTCTGATGTCTGGTCGTCCGGCGAAGGGTCCCATCGACAACCAAAATAACTCCGACCACGATTTCAATGCAATTCGCCCAGCCGACGTTCGAGAAAGCGTCGTTCGGGGGCCTGGTTCGTCAGACGGAGCGCCTGCTGATAGGACGTCCGGGCCTCCGCGACCCGGCCGAGCCTGCGGCAGAGATCGGCGCGCGCGGCATGGATCAGGGGGTAGCCGTCCAGCGCTCCGACGGTTAGCAGGGCATCGATGAGCGCCAGACCTGCCTCCGGCCCTTCGTGCATCGCCACGGCGACGGCCTGATTCAATTTCACCACGGGGGTCGGCAGCAGTCGCGCCAGGAGGCCGTAGAGTCCTGCGATCTGAGCCCAGTCGGTGCGCCCGGTGCTGGGCGCCTGGGCGTGGGCAGCCGCGATGGCCGCTTGAAGACCATACGGACCCGGCCGCGGTCCGGCCAGGGCTTGGTCGACGAGGCCCAGCCCTTCCGCGATGAGGGCCTGGTCCCAGAGCGAGCGGTCCTGATCCTCCAGGAGGACCAAGTCCCCGTCCGGAGTGGCACGGGCGCGCCGCCGGGATTCCTGCAGCAGCATCAGCGCCAGCAGGCCCTGCACTTCCGGGTCCGGCAGCAGGTTCAGCAGGAGGCGGCCCAGGCGGAGGGCTTCCCCGGAAAGGTCCGGCCGCGTCAGCGATTCGCCCGAGGACGCCGAATACCCCTCGTTGAAGACCAGGTAGATCACTTTCAGAACGGCGTCCCGTCGTGCGGGCAGCTCCTCCGCGGAAGGCACCTCATAAGGAATGCGGTCGTCGCGGATCCTGGTCTTGGCGCGGACGATCCGCTGAGCCAGGGCCGCGGGCGCGGTCAGGTAGGCGCGGGCGATTTCCTCGGTCGTCAGTCCGCACACTTCGCGGAGGGTCAGGGCCGTGCGCGCTTCCGGAGGCAGCGCCGGATGACAGCAGGTGAAGATGAGCCGCAACTGGTCGTCCGCCAGCCCCGCATCGTCCTCCTGCTCCCATCCGGAGGGCGGGGCGGCCGCCGGTTCCAGGGCTTCCTGCAGCGGCAACTCCCGGCCGACGCTGCGGCGCAGACGGTCGATCGCCTTGAAGCGCCCGGCGGACACCAGCCACGCCCGCGGGTGCTCCGGCACGCCCTCCGTGGGCCATTGCTCGAGGGCGGCCCGGAACGCCTCATGGAGGGCGTCCTCCGCCGCCTCGAAGTCGCCCAGAAGTCGGATCAGCGTCGCCAGAATCCTCCGCGACTCGGACCGGTAGAGGGCCTCAACCAATTCGGGAACGGCCATGCGGTTGTCCCACTATAGCATGGCCCCAATGGTGCATTCCTGTTGAAGGCGGGAGTGAAACCTTCGACCAATCTGCTTTCCAACCCATGTAATCCTTACCACCTGCGCTGATGACAACTCCTTCTTTGCGGACCATGAGGATCCCTGTCTTCGGCTTTCAGGCCACTGCGATTCATCGGGTCGAATCCCCTTCCCGCTTCGTCAAAAGCCCCCAGTTCACAATCCCCAGCACGGGAATCACGGTTTAACGGCATGAGCCCGCACAGACTCGAACTGAAGGATGATGAGGGCAACTTCGAGGATGGGGCAAAAGTCGGCTGAAAGGTCTCGGAACGGCGCGCCTGCGCGGCGGCCTCCCTACTTCCCGACGCAGTACAGGTACTGTTCGCCGCGAATGTAGATTCGGCCGCCATCGAAGGTCAGGGCGGCCTCGGTCTGCTCGTGATGCGGGCCCATCCAGTACTTCTCTTCCCAGCCTTCGGGCACGGTCTCGTCAATATTGTTCTTGGCGACCTGCTTGTACTCCCGGCCGGGATCGAGCACGAGCACGCAACCCGCGGAGTCGAGCATGTAAATGTGCTTCCCCGCGATGGCCGGACTGGCGCAGATGCCCATGCCCGTGGTCTTGCGGCTGAACGGATTCTTCAGATCGAAGGGCAGGAAGGAGGTAAAGACCACGGCGTCGCTCGACGTGTACTTCCGGGTATCGAGGACCACCAGCCGGCCCCAGTTGCTCAGACAGTAGAGCAGGCCGTCGTGGTACAGGGGCGACGCCGTGTAGAAATCGGAGATCGAGGTGTCGATCTTGTACAGGGGGTTGTCGCCCTTCGGGAACTTGACGCGGTCGTACTCTTCCTTGATCAGGGGGATGGACGCGAGAGTCCCATCCGACCCGGGCTGCAGCTTGTAGTAGCCGGCATTCCCGGCGGCGAAGTAGGCCATGTTCCCGTTCACCGCCACCAGGTCCCCGGCCAGGTCCGGCGGCCTGCGAACGGCGACCTTGCCGTCCGAGGCCCGGTAGATGGTTCCAGAGACAATGACGTAGGAGACGCCCCCGACCTCGAGCGGGGTGATCGCGAAGGGCCCCCACGCCGCGGGACCCTCGAACGCGAAGGCTTCCTTGCCGGTCGCCTTGTCCAGCGCGTGGAGGCCGACCGTGTGGACGAAGAGCGTCTTGCCCGAAACCCAGGGCGAGCAGGCGACGCCGTGCTCCCCCCAGACCTGCTTCACGTTCTCGAAGCGCTCCCACTTCCGGTTGCCCTTCAGATCGTAACGGGCCGTGATCCCGCAGCCGGAGGAAACGAAGATCGATTCGCCGTCCGAGCACGGCGTCGCGCCCGTATAGCCCGACCAGCTCTCGACATACATGTCCGGAGGAAGCTTGTAATTCTTGTCGGCCTTGGCGGTCAGGTCGTCGATCTTCTTCTGGAGGTCGTGCTTCTGCTTGACGAGCTCCTTGCTCCACCCCTTGGCCGCGAAGGCGTCGTTGAGCTTCTGGAGTTCGGCGACGAGCGGTTCGATCTCCTTGAACGCCGGGTTGGCCTTCTTCTGCTCTTCGGTCACGGCAATGAACGGGGGATGCGAGCGGATCCAGAGGATCCTGCCCGTGTGTTTGTCGAGGCAGATCAGGTCATAAGGTTCCGAGCGCGTGAGGACCTTGTCGCCGACGACGATCGGCGTGGACCACGAGTAGCAGGGCAGCTTCGATTCCCAGAGGATGTTCTTCCGCTCGCCGTTCGCGCCCCGGGACCACGTGGTCGGCGGCGTCGCGCCGGGGAAGCGGCTCGTGCCGTCGCCGCGCCAGCCGACGGGGTGCGCAGGGCTGGGATAGAAATCCGGAGAACCGAGCGGGACCCTGTCGCTGCCCCTGGCGGGCGCCTCCTGGGCGGCCCAGGCCGGCAGCCCTCCGCAGACCAGCGCTGCCGCGACCATCAGACTCCGGCGGTGATTCTTCATCCTCAAGCCTGACTCACTTCTCAATGCAGTAGAGATCCTCGCCCGCCCGGATGTACAGCGAGGATCCCGCAATCGCCGGGGTGGATCCGGATCCTTCCGGAAGCGCGTTTCGGGCGATCTCCCGGTATACCCGACCCGCCTCCAGCACGAAAGTCTGGCCGACGTCGTTGCTGATGAACAGCCTGCCGTCTGCCGCGTAAAGGCTGGGGTAGACATTGGCGTTTCCGTGGTCCTTGTCCTCCCCGCCGGCGGGCGCCAGCTGGAGCAGTCGTTCGAGCACCGTCGCTCCGGTGACAGCGTCCAGAACGGAGTACTCCGCCAGTTTGCCGACGTAGAAGTACAGCCCCGACCCGACGACGGGGGAGGCGTAGGCGGCGTTGGGCATCTCCACCGACCAGAGTTTCTTCGGCAGAACCCGATCGCCGCGGAGTTCGAGTCGGACGGCGCTGGTGTTCCGATCCCCCAGATAGACGATGTCCCCGGAGGCGACGGGACTGATGCCGTACTCATCCCCTCCAAGATCCTCGGCGATCTCCCTCGCCAGCGCGACGCCGTCGCGGGCGCGGACGACGACGCCCAGCGGCGTCACTACGACCTCGGTCTCGCCCAGTTTCATGCGTACCGGGGTGCCGTAGCTTTCCCCGGCCTCCGGGCAGTTCCACACGATCGCCCCGGTCTCGGGATCGAGTCCCGTCAGGTGGTGGACGTTGACCAGGAGCCGGTCCGCGACGAGGAGCGGCGAGGAGCTGTGGCCATAGTTCCGCTTCGCCGGATCCAGTTGCCGAAGCCATTGGCGCTTTCCGTCATGGGAGAAACAGGCGACCAGTCCGGTGCCGAACAGGGCAAAGACCCGCGATTCATCGGCAACGGGGGTCGGGGCGGCGTAACCGCAGGAGGTCCGGACGTTCTCGTTGGCCCGGGCTTGCGTCTGGAGATCGGGAGGGAGATCGCTGGACTTGAGCGGGACTTTCCACCGGATTACACCGGTCGCCGCGTCAATACAGGCCAGCTCCGGCGGATCGGAGGCGACATAGAGGCAACCGTGGGAGACCACCGGCGAGGAGTATCCCTTCCCCACCCGGGTCCGCCACTTGACGTTCTTCTTCTCCCCCCATTCGGCCGGCGGATGGGATTCGGGGTAGAACCCGCTGCCGTCACCCCGAAACCCTGCCGGGGACTTGGACGCCGGCGGCTCAGGTGCGAGAGCGACGGAGGCCGAGGAGACCGTCCAAGCCAGGCCCAACGCCAGGAGGACCCTGATCCACGGTTTCTGGAGCCCTTCGACGGTACTCATCTCTCCGAGTGAGTGTCCGTCGGTCGTGGATCTGGGACAACAATCGCGAGGTCGACGGCAGAGCGACGCGCTAGGGCACGGACCGTACCGCGACCCCGAAGGAATGCGACCCGTACGTCGCGCGGTCGGTGATGAGCAGGAGCGATCGGATGCGGGAGCCGTCCGGATCGATCTCCAGGACCCCTCTCACGGACGCGCTGACCCGCAGTTCGGGGGTCTTCTCCACCTGGGTAAACGAGCGAGTCATGCGCAGCCGCCCGTCGAGCCGGACAAACGACGGGGAATAGCGGGTGGCCTTGAGGACGACCTCCTGGAACCGGTTTCGCCGATTGGGTTCGAGATCGATGCTCATGTCCGACGGATGAAAATGGGTCAGCAGCCGCTCGGCAATCGCCGGGTCCACCGCGATCGATGGACCGGCGGCCGGCAGGAGCGTCCGGCATTCTTCAGCACTGAGGCGGATCCAATCCTCGCCCGGAACTTCGTGGAAATCGGGCCTTTCCTTCTCCACCCGACCTTCGGCATCGAGATAACGCGCCGTCAGATGGAGGACCAGGGCCCCGGGAGGGGCGAGGGGGGGAACGGACTGGGGGGAGG
>DASQOM010000335.1:0-6964 GCA_035644495.1 Planctomycetota bacterium
AGCAGCTGGTCGGGCCTCGCGGCCGCCTCCGGCTTGTAGGGCGCGTCCGGGTGGTAGGGGTACCGCGGGTTGTCGTAACCCGCGAAGCAGTGGACGTGCGCGTCGACGGCCGGAATCCCGGTCCTCGGAGGCCGCGGCGCCGCGCCGCCTCCGCAGCCCGTGGCCAGCAAGGCCGCCGTTCCCGCGACGAACTCGCGCCGGGTGAGGCTCACCGCTTCAGGAGCGCCTTCAGCGCGACGAGAACCTGATCCACGACTTCGCTGCGCGCCCCGTAGCCCATGAGCCCGATCCGCCACACCTTCCCCGCGAGATCGCCGAGGCCGCCGCCGATCTCGATGCCGTGCTTTTCCAGCAACTCCTTGCGACCCGGCTTGTCCTCGAACCCGGCCGGGATCTTCACCGCGTTGAGCTGCGGCAGCCGTCGACCCTCCTTCACCTGAAAGTCGAGGCCCAGCGCCGCCGCACCCTTCGCGAAGCGGTCGTGCGCCTCCCGGTGGCGCTGCCAGCGCGCCTCCAGGCCTTCGTCCAGCACGATCCGCAGGGATTCGTGCAGCCCGTAGATGTTGTTGATCGGCGCCGTGTGATGATAGGCCCGGTCCGCCCCCCAGTACTTGCGCACGAGCGACATGTCCAAGTACCAGCTCTGCACCTTCGACTTTCGCTTGTCCAGTTTCTCCACCGCCCGCGGACTCAGGCTGATCGGCGACAATCCCGGCGGCCCGCCCAGGCACTTCTGCGTCCCCGTATAGACCGCGTCGATGCCCCACCCGTCGACCTCGAGCGGGATGCCGCCCGTGGACGTGACCGCGTCGACCACGATCAGCGCGCCGTGCTTGTGCGCGAGCTCGGCGAACTCCTTCACGGGCTGATGGTAGCCGGTCGAGGTCTCCGCCTGCACGATGCACAGCAGCTTCACGTTCCTGTCCTTGAGCAGCGGCTCGACCTGGCCGGGCTCGAAGCCCTCGCCCCACTTCGCGTCGAGCACCGTCACCTTGCCGCCTGCCCGGCCCGCGATGTCGGCCATGCGCGCGCCGAAGTAGCCCTGGACGCAGACCACGACCTCGTCGCCGGGCTCGATCAGATTCACCAGGCAGGTCTCCATGCCCGCGGTCCCCGTCCCCGACACCGGAAACGTGAGCTCGTTCTGGGTGCGGAAGACCTGCTTCAGCATGCCGCGGACCTCGTCCATCAGCTTCAGGAAGACCGGGTCGAGGTGGCCCAAGGTCGGCCGCGTGAACGCCTGCAGGATCCGGGGATCGATCGGACTCGGGCCGGGTCCGAGGAGGAGCCGGCTGGGCGGGATGAAACTGGGGGGCGCGGCGCTCATGGCTTTTCCCTCAGGAGGATTTCTTCTCTTGGGCGTACGATTGAGCCAGCAGCTCGACGGGGTGCAGCACCTGGATGGGCAGCCCCGCCTCCCGGATGCCGCAGCGGAACTGCAGGATGCAGCCCGGATTCCCCGTGACGAGGGTGTCGCAGCCGCTCTTCCGGATCATCTCCATCTTCCGGGCGAGGACTTCCTTCGATAGTTTGGGCTGTGTCACGGAGTAGATCCCCGCGCTTCCGCAGCATGCCTCGGCTTCCTCGAGCGGGACCCGCTCGATGCCGGGGAGGTCCGCAAGGACCTGTTTCGGCGCGGCGCTGATCTTCTGCGCGTGCAGCAGGTGGCAGGGCTCGTCGTAGGCCACCTTGCCCGCCAGTTTTCCCTGCGGCGGCGTATAGCCGATCTCGACGAGGAACTCGGTGATGTCGCGGATCTTCTTCCCGAACTCCTGCGCGGCCGCGTCGCCGTCGAGGAGTTCCCCGTAGTGCCGCAGCTCCGCGCTGCAGCCGGCCGCGTTCGTGAGGACCGCGTCATAGCGGCCGGCGTTGAACGTGCGGACGTTGACGCGCGCAAGCTCCTTGGCCTGGTCGCGCGCGCCGTTGTGGATGTGCAGCGCGCCGCAGCACTGCTCGGCGGCGAGGACATCCACGTCGCAGCCGTTCTTGAGGAGGACCTGGACGGTGGCTTCGTTGACGCCGGCGAAGAGCTGGTCGGCGAGGCAGCCGGTGAAGAGGGCGACGCGACGCTTCTTCGTGCCCTTGGGTGCCTTGAAGGAAAGGAGGCCTTTGACGAGGTCGAATTCCTTCTTATGGTTCCCGCGGAAGGAGTTCATCGGGAGGCGCGGGGCCTGGGCGGCCATGGCGCCGAGCTTTCCCGGCAGCCAGCCGCGGCGGCCGAGAAAGCGGCCCAGGGCCGTGAGCCCCAGGAGCTGCTGGACCCAGAGGAGTTTGAAAAGCACGTCCCGCACCTTGCGGTTGGGCAGCAGCTTCCGGAACACGAACCAGCGGAGGAACTTCACGATGAGGCCGTGGCTGCGCTCCGGCTCGAGCAGCGTCCGCGTCTTCTCCAGGATGGAGCCGTACTCGACCCCCGACGGGCAGGCCGTCTCGCAGGCGCGGCAGTCCAGGCACTGATCGAGGTGTCCGAGTACGTCCTCGGTGGGCTCGATGCGCTCGTTCAGGATGCCCTTCATGAGGTAGATGCGTCCGCGCGGCGAGTCCATCTCGACGCGGAGCTCGCGGTACGTGGGGCAGGCCTCGAGGCAGAGCCCACAGTGGACGCACGCGGAGACCTTCTCGAACGAGGGCGCGTCGTTGTTCTGTTCGATCTTCACAGGGTCACCCGTCCGGGGTTGAGGACACGTTTCGGATCGCGGAGCTGGCGGAGGCCCTTCATCAGGGGCTGCTCGCCCGGCGGGGTCCAGATGAGCTTGTCCCGGTTCTGCATCGCGGGCGGCGCCGATTCCGCCACCACGTAGCCGCCCAGCGTCGCGGCCTTGTCGGCCATCCGTCTCACACTGAAGTGCAGGTCGGCGGCCGGCTCCAGGTCGGCCCGGGCGATCCCCGTCCCGACGGAGATCCACAGCGGCGCCGACGGCAGCAGGCGCTTGAGCTCGTGAGGCTTCGCCCCGATGCGGAGGCGGACGTAATCCCTCAGCGCGTCCGGCAGCTTCCGCAGCGCGTTCCACAGCGGCTCCGCGCGCTCCCCCTCCAGGATGCCCAGCCGCGGCGCCAGGTCCCGAAGCTCCCGATAGTGGCGGTCGATCACCGGGCGGGTGCCTTCGACGCCGACGATCGCCAGCGCGGCGCCGTCGATGATGTGCTTGAGCCGCCCGTCGAGCGCCTCGAGGGCCACCGGACGGAGCTTCGACTCGAAGACTTTGAGCAGCAGAGTATGGGCCTCGTCGACGCTGGCGCAGGGGAAGACGAAGGCCGCCGAGATCTCCGGACGCGGGCGCAGCTTAAAGCTCGCCTCGGTGACGATGCCCAGCGACCCGAACGCACCGATATGCAGCTTGTGCAGGTCGAAACCCGTGACGTTCTTCACCACGCGGCCGCCCGAGCGCGTGACCACGCCGTCGGCGCCGATGGAGCGGGTGCCCAGGAGGTGGTCGCGGATCGTCCCGTACCCATAGCGGCGCGGACCCGAGCTATTGGTCGCGAGGATGCCGCCGATCGTCGCCTCGGCATAAGGAGGGTCGATCGGAAGCCATTGGTTGCGTTTCGCGAGCTCGGCCTGGAGGTCGACCAGGCGGACGCCCGCCTGGACGGTGACGACCAGGTCGCCGGGCTCGTACGCGGTGATCTTCGAAAGCTTCCGGAGGCAGACCGTCGGGACGTCCGGCGTCGGGGAAGGGCCGTGGTGGCGCTTCGTTCCGTTGCCGAAGACGTGCAGCATCGATCCCGAGCGGACGAACTCCGCCAGCTCCTCTTCGGTCAGCGGCGTGGAGGTCGTGTCGACGGCCATCTCAGTGCCCCACCGGCAGCTTCTTCCTTCCGGGGCCGGGCTCGACGCAGCGTCCGGCCGAGGGGATGGCCTTGCCGGGATTGCAGAGGCCGCGCGGATTGAACAGGTCGCGGATCCGGCGCATCTCCTGGAGATCCTCCTCGCCGAAGAAGTCGCGCATGAATGCCAGCTTCTCGATGCCGATGCCGTGCTCGCCGGACAGGCCGCCGCCCACCTTGCACACGAGCTTGAGGATGTCCTCGCCGGCCTTGCGGACGCGTTCGATGACGCCCTCCTCGCGCTCGTCGTACAGCACGACGGGGTGCAGGTTGCCGTCGCCCGCGTGGAACACGTTGGCGATGATGACGCGCTGCTCCTTCTCGATCTTATAGATCTCCTCGAGGACCTCGGGCAGCTTGGTCCTCGGGATGACGCCGTCGTGCGTGTAATAGTTCGGCGCCAGGCGGCCGAGCGCGCCGAAGGCCTGCTTCCGCCCCTTCCAGAGCTTCGCCCGCTCGGCGTCATCCTTGGCCAGGCGCACCGTGCGGACCTTCGTCGCCTTGCAGGCCTCGAGGACGGCGCTGCCCTGGAGCTCGAGGTCGTCCGTCAGGCCGTCGACTTCGACCAGCAGGGCCGCGGCCGCGTCGTCGGGGAATCCCGCGTGGATGTACTGCTCGACCGCGCGCATCGTCTTCTGGTCGATCATCTCGATCGCGGCGGGGAGGATGCCGCGGCCGAGGATCTCCGTCACGCCGCGGCAGGCGTCGGTCACCGAGTCGTAGATCGCGAGGATGGTCTTGACGCCTTCCGGGAGCGGCGTCAGCCGGACGAGGATCTTCGTCGCGATGCCGAAGGTGCCCTCGGAGCCGACGAAGACGCCGACGAGGTCGTAGCCCGGGAAGTCCGCCGCCGGGCTGCCCATCATCACGACGGTGCCGTCTGGGAGGACGACCTCGAGCGAGAGGATATGGTTGGTGGTCACGCCGTACTTGAGCGTGTGCGGGCCGCCCGAGTTTTCGGCGACGTTGCCGCCGATCGTGCACGCGTACTGGCTCGAGGGGTCGGGCGCATAGTGGAGTCCGTCCGCAGCCACGGCCTTGGACAGGTGCATATTGACGACGCCGGGCTGCACCCAGGCCTGCCGGTTGGGGACGTCGATCTCGAGGATCTTGTTGAGGCGCGCGGTCGAGACGACAAGGCTGCCCACGGCGACGACGCCGCCGGAGAGCCCGGTGCCGGCGCCACGCGGGACGAAGGGGACGTTGTGCTTGCTGCAGAGCTGGACGATGCGCGAGACCTCGGCGGTCGACTCCGGGAAGGTGACGCAGAGGGGGATCGCGCGGTCGAAGGTCTGCGCATCGCACTCGTACGCGAAGAGGTCGTCGGGTTTCGTGACCAGCCGCTCGGGCGGCAGGAAGGACTTCAGGTCCTCCAGGAGCTTCTTCGTGTCGCCCTTGACGGCGGGGATCTCCTGCTGCGCGATCGGGGTGAGGACGGGGAGGATGGCGCGCTGCTTCACGCGATCCTCCCGGGCCGGAAGGTGCCGAGGTTCCGGGCGAGCTCGCGCTGGGCGCGGTCGACGTCGCCCGCCCGGAGGGCGCGGACGATGGCGAGGTGCTGGGTGTTGGCCTTGCGCACGCTGGCCCCGGTCGCGCGCCGCTGGGGCGAATGCTCGAGGTCGGCGAAGTAGCGGAGCAGGAGACCGCGGAAGCTGAGGATGAAGCGGTTGCCCGCGATGCGCCAGAGTTCCTCGTGGAAGGCCACGTCCCGCGCCAGCCCTTCGCGGACGGCGTCGCGCCCCTTCGAGATCGGCGGGAGCAGGAGCTGCTCGAGGCGGTCGAGCTCGGCGGGCGTGACCCGCTGGGCGGCGAGGCGGAGGATGGCCGGTTCGAGGAGACAGCGCAGCTCGTAGATCTCGGCGCGGTCCCGGTCGGTGCGGATGCGCGGGATGAGCTGGTCGACGTGGGCGGCGGCGTCGAAAGGCAGCACGCGCAGCCCGGTCTTCGGGCGGGACTCGACGACGCCGAGGGCCTTGAGGGCCTGGATGGCCTCGCGGACCATGGGGCGGCTGACGTGGAAGCGGCGGGCGAGGGTGTGCTCGGTGGGGAGGCGGCCTCCCGGCGGAATGCTCTCCCGCCGGATCATCTCCTGGATTTCCGCCGCCACGCGTCGCGTCTGGATCATGCGCTCAAGGCCACCGTCAATTGTCAGACAATTAGACCGGGCACGGACGGAGGGCGTCAAGCGAAATCCGGCGCGGCCGGCCCCGCCATTTCCGCACAACGGATTCCGGAAACGCGGGTAATTCTTAAGGAAGATGAAGACCCTGCTGGCCGCCCTGCTGTGCCTGCCGCTGTTCCAGGAGCCGCCCCCGAAAGTCGACTTCGTCCGCGACATCCAGCCGGTCTTCAAGGCCGCCTGCCTCAAGTGCCACGGTTCCGAGAAGCCCAAGGGGCAGTTCCGCGTCGATTCCCGTCCGCAGGCGATGAAGGGCGGCGTCGGCGGCAAGGCCATCCTCCCGGGGAACGGCGCCGGAAGCCTCCTCGTCCGGCTGCTCGTCTCCACCGACGCCGACGAGCGCATGCCCCGCAAGGCAGAGCCGCTTCCGAAAGCGCAGATCGATCTCCTCCGCGCCTGGATCGACCAGGGCGCAGAATGGCCCGACTCGGCCGCGGGCGCGGCGAAGGCGGAGACCCATTGGGCGTACGTCAAACCGGCGCGGCCGACGCCCCCGGCGTCCGGGATCTCGCCCATCGACGCCTTCATCCGAGTGCGGCTGGACCGGGAGGGGCTGCGGCCGGCGCCCGAGGCGCCGAAAGCGACCCTGATCCGCCGCGTGAGCCTCGACCTTATCGGACTGCCGCCGGGCCCGAAGGAGCTGGACGAGTTCCTCGCCGACCCGGCCCCGGACGCCTACGAGCGGCTCGTCGACCGCCTGCTCGCGTCGCCCCATTATGGCGAGCGCTGGGCGCGGCCCTGGCTCGACCTGGCCCGCTACGCCGACACGAACGGCTTCAACTTCGACACCCGGCGCACGATGTGGAAGTACCGCGACTGGGTGATCGACGCCCTCAACCGCGACATGCCCTTCGACCGCTTCACGATCGAGCAGATCGCGGGCGACCTGTTGCCCGCGGCGTCGATCGACCAGGGCCGCCGCCAACTCGCCGGCAGCGCCTTCCTGGCGCTGGGAAA
>DASQOM010000336.1:0-4846 GCA_035644495.1 Planctomycetota bacterium
GCGTCCGGAACAGGGTGATCACGCCGTCGACCCCCCAGTCGCGCAGCGGGGGCGGATGCTCGTCCTGCCCGCCCGGCTCCAGGAAGAACGACCAGGGCCCGTGTTTGCCCGCATAGCGGGAGATGCCCCGGAGCAGGCCGCGCCCGTAGGACGACGACGTCTCGATGAGAAGGGCGACCTTGAACGGGCGGGCCATGTCGTAATTCTATAGCCCGGCTATGGATTTGGGTAGCCCGCCCCACAGCAGAAACGGGAGAGGCGGACACCTGGGGATGTTCGGGTGAGGCTCTCCGCCTCAGCCCCTCGCCCGTTCTTACCCCCTTTCGGACTCAGGTGGGATAGACCCAGGGGCCGCGGTAGGGGCGCTGCAGCAAGGCGCTGGCTTCCGGGTCGCCGACGATCTCCTCCTTCGCGCCGTCCCAGGCGATGCTGCGGCCGACGCGCATCGAGAGCATGCCGAGCATCGGGAGGACGGAGGAGCGGTGGGCGCGCTCGATCGACGCGATGGGCGCGCGGCTGCCGTCGAGCGACCCGAGAAAGTCCGCCCAGAGCAGCTTGAGGTTGTGGCCGTCGGGCTCCTGGAGCTGCGCGTCCTCGTGGATCGTCTTCTCCTTCGCGTTCGCGGGGTGGAAGGTCCAGCCGTCGCGCCAGCCGATGTGCAGCGTGCCCTTGGTGCCGTAGAAGTACGCGCCGATCTGGTGCTTCTCCGCCTGGTTGTCGCCGAACTGGCGGTGCTCCCACGTGCAGGTGAATGATTCGAAGTCGTAGACCGCAATCTGGTGGTCGGGCGCGTCCGTCGTCTGCTCCTTGTCCGTCAGCACCGGCGCGCCCTTGATCTGCCGGCCGCCCGCGCTGTACACGCGCTTCGGCGCCTTTTCGTCCGTCCACATCAGGACCTGGTCCAGCCAGTGCACGCCCCAATCGCCGAGCTGGCCGTTGCCGAAGTCGAGGAACTGGCGCCAGCCGCCGGGATGGATCTTGCGGCAGAAGGGCCGCATTTTCGACGGGCCGCAGTACAGGTCCCAGTTCATCCCCTGCGGCGGCGGTCCGTTGGGCGTCGGCTTCTCCCCGGCCCCGCCGTAGTGCGCAAAGAGGCGGACCATCCCGACCGTGCCCACGCCGCCGTCCTTGAGGAACTTCTGCGCGCTGACATGGTGCGGCCCGATGCGGCGGTGCAGGCCGACCTGCACGACCTTGCCGCTGTCCTTCGCCGCCTTCAGCATCGCGCGGCTCTCGTTCACCGAGTGGCCGGTCGGCTTCTCGACGAACACGTGCGCGCCCGCTTTCACCGCGGCGATCGTGATCAGCGCGTGCCAGTGGTCCGGCGTCGCGATGATGACGATCTCGGGCTTCTCTGCATCGAGCAGCTCGCGGAAGTCGCCGTAGACTTTCGGCGTGTCGCCGTTGAGGTCCTTGACCTGGTCCGCCGCGACCTCGGCCGCGCCGGCGTCGACGTCGCAGAGGGCGACGACCTTCGACTGGCCGGCCTCGATGGCTTCCTTCAGGATGTTCTTGCCCCACCAGCCGGAGCCGATGAGGGCCGTGCGGTATTTGCGGTGGCTGCGCGCGCCGAGGATGAACGGGGCGGCGGCTCCCGCGGTGAGAAACTCCCGGCGGCTCAGGCTCATCGACCGTCTCCTCAGGGTGTTTTCCGGACGTCGACGCAGACGACCTGCCCCTCCGCGTTGCGGCTGAGGATGCGGCCGTTGGCGAGCACGGGCGCCGTCCAGCACTTCCCGCCCAGGATCTTCGCGCGCGCCACCGGCTTGAACGCCTCGGACGACGCGGGCGCGATCATCAGCTCGCCCTCGCCGCTGAGCACGATCAGCGATCCCGCGGCGGATGAGACGGCCCCCGAGCCCGCGAGCGGCTGGGACCACTTCTCGTTCCCGGTCGCGAGCTCCACGCACTTGAGCGCGGTCTTCTGGCCCGCGTCGCCGTCGACGCCATATAGGTAACCGCCGAGCAGCACCGGGGGATTCATCTGGCAGCGAAGGACGCGGTTCTGCCAGACGAGTTCCGGCTCGGCCTTGCCCGTGCGGTACAGCGCGGCCCCCTTGCCGTAGCCCGTGGAGAGGAACACGGAGGAGCCGTCGACGACCGGGTCGGCCGCGTTGACGCCATACTGCGTCATCCATTTCACGCGCCAGGCTTCCTTGCCGGTCCGGGAGTTCACCGCGAGAAAGGCCTTGCCGGAGCTGAAGAGAAGCAGGGGCTCTTCGCCCGGCAACGGCAGGGGGGTGGAATAGCCGCATTCCGCGGCGCCGGACTTCCAGACGGTCTTGCCCGTCGCTTTCTCCAGCGCGATCCCGGCCTCTCCTATATTGAGGTAGAGGAGGTCGCCCAGGACGGCGGGCGAGCCGCCGAAGCCCCAGGCCGGCACGGGAAGGCCGGATTCGGTCGCGATGTTTCGGGTCCAGGCAATCTTGCCGTTGGCCGCGTCGAAACAGAACAGGTCGCCCCACTTGCCGATCGTGTAGACGCGGTCGCCGTCGACCGTCGGCGTCGACGTGGGCCCGCCCTCGAAGAACTTGTCGCCGAGGTCGGCCGGATACGGGTGGTACCAGACGACGTGGCCCTTGTCGGCGTCGAGGCAGAAGACGGTGTCGGTGTCATGGGCATGGCCGATCGTATAGACGCGACCCCGAGCGACGGCGAAGGAGGAGAAACCGATGCCGACCTCGGCCTTCCAGAGGACGCGGGGTCCTTCGGCGGGCCAGGCGTCGAGCCATCCGGCTTCGGCGGAGATGCCGTTGCGGGCGGGGCCCCGCCACTGGGGCCAGTCGTCGGCGGAGGCGGGGAGGGCGGCGGCCGCGACGGCAAGCGCGGCGGCGATCCGGAGTCTCGAAGAGCGGCTCATGCAGTCCGGCTATGATACGCGCGAAAAGGGCCGCCCGCAATGTCGGAACGTCTGGCGGGGTCCGGGATCTTCCGGGTAAGATGCCGCCCGCGCCAAGGGGAGGAACCGCGATCATGCCCGCGCCGGCAGCCGACGTCGAACGCATCCGCGAGCGGATCGCCAGTTACCGGAACGGCGAAGATCCCGACCTGTCGGCGCTCTGCCGCGCGCTGTGGGAGACGCTGTACGCGCGCATTCCGTCGCTGACCGGCACGCGGGACAAGAACGCGCAGCACCGGGTGCTGGAAAAGCACCTGGTGGAGCTGGGGCTGCCCAAGAGCCCCGACCTTCAATACATCGCCGGTCCGGTGCTGTGGTACGCGCGCGAGCGGCGCGTGCTGCCGGCGCCGCTGCCGGAAGACCGCGCCCGCGAGTCGTGGGTCCTCGACCAGCACCTCTACGAGGAGGCGGGGAAGACGCTCGAGGAGGGCCGAACGGCCTTCGGCGACTGGATGACCAACGCGCTCCGGGACATCCTGGCGGAGCAGCAGTAACCCGCCGGCGGGTATAATGCCCCGGCATGAGCCCTGAACCGCCCCCGGCTCCTGTTTCCGCAGACCCCGGGCTGCTTCGCCCGATCCTCGACGAGGCGCTGCGGGGCGATCACGATTCCCTCCACGCGCTGGTGGAACTCCTGGCGACCGCTCACTACCGGCGCATCGTCGGGTTTCTCCGGAAGCATTCGTCGGCGCGGACCCAGACCATCGAGGTCGCCTTCCAGGACAGCATGGTCCACTTTCATGAGCTGGCCGAGGCGGGGGAGGTGGACATCCGCGGCGACGTCCTCAACTGGGTGATGTTCTTCTGCCTGCGCACGCTGAGGAATACGAAGAAGGCCCGGAAAACCCCCGCGCACGACCGCAACTGGAAACGGATGACGGCGGTCCTGGAAAACCTCGAGGCGCGGGACTTTTCCGGTCCGGCGACGATGGCCGTCCGGCACGAGGCCCAGGAGGAGCTCCGCCACGCGGTGGAGGAACTGCCCCCGCGCATGAAAGAGGTGCTCGACCTTCATCTGAAGGGAATGACCCCGGACGAGATCGCGGCAAAGCTGGGCATCGCCGTCAAGACCGTCTATGACATCCAGGAGAAGGCCAAGCTCCGCGTCCTGCTTGAATTGACGCCGCCGGGGACGGCACCGCTCCCGCGTCCGGCGGCTCCCCGGAAGGATGCCCGGGCCGCGGCGTTCATCAAGTCCGCCGTTTCCGCGCTGCCGCCCGCAATCCGTCGGGTGATCGAGGCGCTGCATTTCCGGAACGAGACCGAGGAAGCCTCGCGGTCCGCCCTCGGCCTCAGCGAGATGACGCTCCGGGAATTGAGGGACGAGGGATACCGGCTGCTCTCGAGGAAGCTGGGGATCGGCTTCCCGGAAGCGTTCAAGTCGCTGGGCTAGCCGGCGAGGCCAGGAGCGCGGCCGCGTCGACCAGGTCGGGCATCCCGAATCCCTCGTTGAAGGTCGCGATCACGTCCTTCAACGCCTGCCGGGCCGGGTCCCGCTGCCCGCGTTCCATCCCCAGCCGGGCGAGCGCCAGGGTGCTGCGGAGCTGCATCGACTTGCTTTGCTGCCGCCGGGCGACGTCGAGAGCCTTCAAATAGTCCTTTTCGGCCTGGGCCGCGTCATGCGACTCCGCCAGGGCCAGTTCGCCGCCGAGCAGATGCAATTCGGACTCGCGGAACCGATCGTCGTTCTTCTCCGAGTACCGGAACGCTTCGCCCAGCGCGATCCGCGCTTCCGGAACCTGGCCCGCGAGCAGCCGCGTCCTGGCGACGAGCAGGCAATAAAACGGAAGCGCCATTTCGGCGCCGCTCGCCCGATACTGGTCGATGCCCTCCAGCACGAGCGGCAGCGCCTCGGCCGGGCGGTTCCGGAGGATCAGGGCGCTCGCGCGAAAGATCTTCGAGGTCGCGCGGAGCAGCGCGAAGCCGTGTTCGTCGGCCAGCCGGCTC
>DASQOM010000337.1:0-4892 GCA_035644495.1 Planctomycetota bacterium
TTCGGCCTGCACTCCAGCCGGTGGACGGTGGACCCGGAACCGACGCTCAAGACGGGGACCGCGGCCTTCGCGCGCGCGTGCCTCGAGCTGCTGGGAAAGAAGTAACGCCCGTCGTCGGGGTCAGTCAAATTTGCATGCTCACGAAGATCGAGAGTCGGGTCGTGAGGCAGCCGGACAGCAAGGTCCGTCGGGCGTGGTACCAGAGCGTCACCGCCGAAGTGCTCCTCCAGCACGACGCCGGGACCGGCACCTTCCTCTCCTTTGAGATCGACTTCGAGGGCTCCCGCGGCGTGCGCCGGGCCTACGTCACCTGGGCCCGTGGCATCGGGCTTCGCACCGGCGCCGTCGACACCGGCGAGGACGGCCCCGCCAAGTACAAGAAATCTCCCGTCGTCATCTGGGACTTCAAGCTCCGGCCGACCCTCGTCGCCGACGCCCGCCGGCTCATCGAGACCTCCTGCATCGAGCAGGGCCTCCGCGACTCCATCCTTCTCCGCCTCCTGCCCTAGCCGGTTGCTTGCCGCCGGGGTTTTTCCCTGCCATACTGAGCCCCCATGAACGGCCTCTGGGCGGCATACCGGGAGGGCACCTGCAGCCCGGCGATGTCCCTCCTGTTCGGCGTCGCCGCTGCCGTCGTCGTCCGCGTTGCCGCGCTGCTCCTCCTTCGCCCCCTCATCCAGGCCTTCTCGAACAAGGACAACATCAAGATCTACCAGTCGCGCGAGCGGCGCACCGGCTTCGCCATGTCCATGGCCAGCCTCGCCCTCGGCGTCTATATCGCCTCCCACGCGTACTGGCCGCCCGATGTCCGTTCGAAGAAGATCGTCTTCGACGTCGCCGAACTCCTCCTCTTCGTCTTCTCGGGCTACGTCTTCCTCGAGATCCTTCTCTGCTTCTTCGGCGACTGGCTCCCGCGCGTCCGCAGCCAGTCCGCCATGGCCCCCATCATCAAGGACCTCGTCCGCGCCCTCGCCCTCGTCGGCGTCTTCATGCTCGGTGTGAAGGTCGCGTTCCCCGACATCGACATCGGCGCGATCATGACCACGTCCGCGATCCTCTCCGTGGTCGTCGGCCTCGCGCTGCAGGAGAGCCTGTCCAATGTGTTCGCCGGGATCATGCTGACGATCGACCGCCCGTACAAGGCGGGCGACTGGGTCGAGGTCGACGGCAAGGAAGGCAAGGTCCTCGACTCGAACTGGCGCTCGACGCGCGTGCTGACGCGCGACGACGACATCATCTACGTGCCCAACAGCACGATGGCGAAGGGGAACATCATCAACCTGACGGACCCGACGCCGGAGCACCTGTGCAAGAAGCGGATCGGGGTGGAATACGGCGCGCCGCCGAACAAGGTGCGCAACGTGCTGGTCGACCTGATGGCGCACGTCGACGGAGTGCTCGCGACGCCCGCGCCGGACGTGTTCCTGGTCGAGTTCGGCGACTCGGCGATCCTCTACGAGCTGCGCTACTGGATCGTCGAGTACGACCGCCGGGTGAAGATCGAGGCGGAGATCATGCGCGGGGTCTGGTACCGCCTGAAACGCGAGGGCATCTCGATCCCGTATCCGATCCGCGACGTGTTCCTGCACCGCGCCAAGCCGGAGGAGCGGCCCGACGAGATCCTCGCGCTGCTCAAGAAGGTCGACATCCTCGAGCCGCTCAAGGAAGGCGAGCAGACGATGCTGGCCGAAGATCTCAGCCATCATCTCTTCGGCCGCGGCGAGGTGATCTGCCGCCAGGGCGACCCGGGCTCGACGTTCTACATCATCAAGAGCGGCGTCATCGGAGTGAAGGTGAAGGGAGCGGACGGCGTCGAAGTCGAGGTGGCGCGCCTCCAGCCGGGCTCGTACTTCGGAGAGATGTCGCTGCTGACCGGCGACGCGCGGACGTCGACCTGCACCGCGCTCGAGGACAGCGAGCTGCTCTGCCTCGACCGCGACACCTTCGGCGTGCTGCTGTCCGAGAATCCGCCGATCGCGCAGACGATGAGCGACATCCTCGCGGCGCGGTCGCAGGCGACGCAGAAGCGCCTGAGCCAGGAGCGCGAGACGCTGGTGCGGCGCAGCTCCGAGACCGACTCCGGCTCCCACCGCATCCTCGAAAAGATCTGGACCATCTTCCGCCCGAAGAAGTAATGGACGACTACAAACAGCTTCTGGCCCGCGTCGACGCGTGGTACCGATCGGTCAAGGCCTCGCACCCCGCCGAAGTCCCCTGTGACAAGGGCTGCCGCGACTGCTGCATCGGACTCTTCGACGTCTCCCTCGCCGACCGCGACCTGCTGCGCGAAGGCCTGGCCCAGGCGGAGCCGGGGACGCGGAAGGAGATCGGGGCGCGGGCGGCGGCCCTGATGGCGCGGCTGCGGGAGCTCTCGCCGGACGTGGGTGCCACGCTCGACGGCTGGTCGCCGGAGGATATCGACGATCTCTGCGACGCGGTCGGCGACGTCGAGTGCCCCGTGCTCGGGAAGGAAGGGGAGTGCCGTCTCTATGCTCATCGGCCGCTGACCTGCCGGATGAGCGGGGTGCCGGTCGTGGACACGTCGGGCCGCACGGTGGTTCCGGAAGGCTGCGCGAAGTGCACGCTGAAGGCGGCGGACTCGATGCGGCTGGACTGCGACCGCCTCTCGCGCCAGGAGCGGAAGATCCTGAAGACCCGTTATCCCGGCGACAGCGGCATCACGCTCTTCATCGCGCAGGCGCTGGAACCGGGAGCCTAAGGCTCGCGCTCCAGGAAGACGACCTGGTCGATCAGGCTTCCTTTCTCCAGGCGCCGCGGAGGGTCGTCGCCGGCGATCCCGTAGATCGCGGAGCCGGTCGTGTAGAGGATCGTTCCGTCCGGGCAGACGTCGAAGGACATCACCCCCTTGGCGAGCACCTTCTCTCCGCCCTGCTTCGGGCGGCGCACCAGTTCCCAGCTGGAGGGCACCAGCGGCGGCGGCTCTCCGTCGCCCTTGAAATCCGCCATCGCCTTTCGGGCGTCGACGGCGCGGCCGCGGATCAGGAGCATATGCAGCTCCGGGCCCGGGAGCTTCGGCCCGCCCGCGGTGGTGAGCGGCTTCTGGGAGAAGGCCATCGCGAAGGCGTTCAGGAAGTCGAAGATGGACTTCACCACGCGGAAGGGGAAGAGCAGCCCGTCCTTGATCGACGTGCCGAGCGGGACCCGCTTCGCTCCCGACCGCTCGTAGGGGCGGCGGATATAGAGCAGCTCACCGGCGGCGGTTCCGTGGGGCTGCAGGAAATCCCAGTCCTGGTCCTGGACCAGGGTCTCCATCTTCGACGTCTCGAGGTCCATGCGGTGGATCGAACAGGGCGCCAGGCCGACCGGATGGCCCGCCGCGGTGCGCGCGACGCCGGCCGAGTGGTACACCAGCGCTCTGGCCGCGTCGGGCAGCCAGCTCGGCGCCTCGTCCACCGAGTCACCCTCCGTGACGCGGTCGATATTGCGCCCTTCGAGATCGGAGACGGCGATGCTCGACACGCCGTTCGGAAACGGCAGCGAGAAGGCCATCATCCGCGCGGCCGGGTGGATCTCAGGATCTTTCGCGTGGAATCCCTCCTTATGGAAGACGCGCTGCTCCGCGCCCGGGTCGCGCTGCAGAAGGAAAAGCCCGCCGACGGCCTGGGTCTCCAGGATGAAGTAGAGATGGCCCTTGTCGAGCGCCCTCGCGATGCCGGTGATGCGCGGCCGGACGAGGGCGGCGTCGGGTTCGTCGGAGGTTCCCCAGAGGATGCTCCCGCCGAACATCCCCTGCGCGGGCCGGCGCTTCCACGCATCCTTTTCACCCTGCCGCAGGGACCGCGACACGGCCTTCTCCGCGAAGGGGCTGATGACTTCGCGCGACGCGCGATCGCCTTCCTTGAGGAAGAGGCGGCCTGCGGACGTATACCCGAAGATCAGCGTCATGGATGAAGCCGACGTTGCCCGTATTCTAACACAGATACTCTCTTCTTCCCCCTCCTCCGTCCATATCCTATCCTCAGAAGAGGATGACGGGCCTTCTGATCCGGAACGCGGCGCAGATCGCCACGGGAAGCGGACCCCTCCTGCGCGGGACGGCGCTCGACCGGCTTCGGATCCACGAGAACGCCTCGATCTACGCGGAGAACGGCACGATCGTCGCCGTCGGCCCGTCGCGCGACGTCGACCGTCTCGTGCAGGGCTCTCCGGAGATCGTCGACGCCGAGGGCTCCGCGGTGATGCCCGGCTTCGTCGATTCGCACACGCACGCCGTGTTCGCCGGATCCCGCGTCGACGAGTTCGTCGACAAGATCCAGGGCGCGAGTTACCTCCAGGTCGCCAAGCGGGCCGGTGGCATCCTCACGACGGTGAAGGCCGTCCGCGCGGCAGGCAAGGACGAGCTGAAGGAGCTCACCCGCGCGCGCGTCCGCAGCGCCCTCGAACAGGGCAGTACCACGATGGAGATCAAGAGCGGCTACGGGCTCGACGTCGAGTCCGAGATGAAGATGCTCGACGTGATCGCGGAGCTTCGCGCGGAACAGCCGGTCACGCTCGTCCCGACGTTTCTCGGCGCGCACGCGGTTCCCCCGGATTTGTCCCGGGAAGCCTATGTCCAGCAGCTGCTCGAGATGCTTCCGGCGGCGGCGAAGAAGGCGGACTTCTGCGACGTCTTCTGCGATCCGTCCTATATCCCGGTCGCGGACAGCCGGCGCCTGCTGGACGCGGCCCGCGGCCTGGGGATGAAGCTGCACGTCCACGCCGGACAGCTGATGAACGACGGCGGCATCCGGATGGGGCTCGATCTCGGCGCCCGGTCGATGTCCCACCTCGACATGATCGACGACGACAACATTGCGCGGCTGGGAAGCTCTCCGACCGCGGCGATCCTGCTTCCCGGCGTCGCGCTCTTCGGCCGAACCCCTTATCCTCCT
>DASQOM010000338.1:0-49644 GCA_035644495.1 Planctomycetota bacterium
AGGGCCTACCAGGTCGCCTTATCCCGCGCGACGCTTGCGGTCGGCGGTCGGGTCACTGGGAGCCATGCCCAGCGACGGACCTCCGCCTTGGACCACTACAAGGATCGCTATCATCACTACCGGGCCCAGGGCCTAACGCCGGCGGAGGCCAGACGCCGCGCCGTTGAAGATGCCGTTGAGCGCCTAGGACATTCCCGAAACTGGAAGGACGTCGCCGCAGCCTACCTCTCCCGGAAGGGCGCATAGCCGACTTGAGTCGCCCCAAGGCCCGCCAGCCTCATCGGGCGCAAGTGATGATTCTGTACTTACGCTGCGATCGCCAAAGAGGAGGCGGACCGGCATCGAGGCCCGCCGGGGGCGGGCGTTCGGAGCGGGCGCTCCCGTCCGCAGATCTGCCACAATTGTTCTTACTGGACTGCATCCATCCTCTTCTTGCGTCTAGATAGTAATGACGCTCCTACTCCTGACGACTCTTCTGCTCCAATCCGATCAGGATCTGATGCGCAGCCGGAAACTGCTGGATCAGGCCGAGCAGCTTGCTGAGGCGATCCAGACTCCTTCTCTCAAGTCCTCGGCTCTGGGCAAGATCGCGGAGATCCGCGCCCAGGCACACGACGCCGAGGGCTCCCTTAGGATCCTCGGGAAGATTCCTGATCTCTATGAGCAGTCTCTCGGTTACGTCTCCGTGGCCAATATGCTGACAAAGAATGGAGATGCTAAGGAGGCCCGGCGGATCGTCTTCCTTGGGTTGAAAGCCAGCGGCGAGGGCGAGAAAGATTTCAGGACTGGGAGTGGAGTCGCTCATCTCGTTATCGCGCTCGCGAAGTCTGGCGATCTGGACGGTGCCGTGAAGCGTCTGGAGATGGTTCCCCCAGGGCCCACCGGGAAAAATTACGCTGCCAACGAGGTGGCTTTTGTTCTGGCTAGCCATGGAAGGCTCGAGAGGGCTCTCGAGATGCTGGCCGGGTCGAACGACGAGACCTATGTCCAGTGCATTAACGAAATGGTGAAGGAACTGGACCCCGCTTTCGCCTTGCCCCTGGTTCAGAAGGTCCGCGCCATGCACATTCGAGGCCGGGCGCAGACGACCATCGTCGAGGCGCAATTCAAACGAGGACGATCTGACGACGCGGTCACCACCGCGCGATCCATCGAGGATCCATCGGCCAAAGCGCTGATCCTGATCTGGCTCGCAGCCGAACTCCGGTCAACCAAGCCGGACCTAGCGGCTGGGCTGCTGGCCCTGGCCCGGTCGTCGGGCGATGCGATTGATCCGCCCTCAATAAGATTTCATGTCTGGGCTAACCTCTCGCGCTCCTGGGCCAGAGCGGGAAAGCCTGAAAACGCGCTGAGATTTGCCGACCTGGCGGAAAACGCGCAGCGGGAGATAGGGGAATTCTGGGTGAAGCGGCCAGCGCTTGGAGAAGTCGGTGCAGCCTATGCGGCCGGAGGCAACTTGGCGAAGGCGCTCCAGATAGCCACTTCCGATCCGGAAGCCAATCCAGATGAGATCCTGACGGAGATCGCCGAGGCCCAAGCCGAGATGGGGGACTTCAAGGGATCCCTCAAAACGATCGAGCCGTGCAAGAATCAATCCCATCACAGCCGTGTTCTTTTGGAGATTTCCAAGCGAGAGCAAAAGCCCGAAGAATCTCGGAAGCGGTTGACTGAGGCCGCAGCAGCCATGGAATCGGTGGAAATACGGGGCTTTGTTAACGAAAATCCGATGCTCGGTCTTCTCTCAAACATCATGGAGGCCCTGGCCAAGGCCGGTGATTTCCATGGTTCGGTAAAAATCGCCCTTCGGATCCGGCAGGATCTCGGAGACTGGTACGGAGGCTTCGATCTTCGTCGCGTGGCTATGTGGCAGGCCGGGGCGGGGAAGCTTGAGGATGCTCTAGACTGGATCGGGAAGTTGGAGGAGCCCTTACCTAAATCGCTAGCCTTGACGGGTGCCGCAGAAGGAATTCTAGAGCGGGTCAGACGTTGACCCTCAACCGATCGCAGGTCCCTGAACATGTGGAAGAGGCAGTCCTCATTACTGTCCCATCCGGGGAAGGGGAAAGCCCTCATCTTGAGGTGAAGCCTTCAGGAGGCCCGAAGGGCCGAAACCAGAGGGAGCCCCATCCGAATTCACAAGCCTCTCCTCTCTTCCTCTTGGCGCGTCCAAGGATGGTCGGCTTCAGCCGACCAAAGCGCGCGCCGAAGCCACCGACTTCAGTCGGTGGTGGGTTCACTTCCCTCTGTCGGACGTTTCCGGATTTCTTGTGACTTAATGAATGCAGGATTCGGACTATAGTTCCGCTGCTGTTGACCTGTGCTTCCTGAGTGCATGGTTTAGTTGATGGCTTGACGCTGTGTCGTTCCTGAATAAAGATCCGGAGACCACAGACAGTACATTGGATGTGAAACGAGGGTCACCCCATGAATCTACTCTTGGCTGGGGCTCTTCTGTTCCAAGATCCGACGATAGAGCAGTTGATTCAATATCTCCGTTCGACCAGCGACAAGGACCGAGAACAGGCAACCGTGGAACTACTCAAGAGGGGAAAAGCAGCCCTTCCGCTCCTTGAGAAGGCTGTAAAGGACGAGGATCCTAAGGTCGCCGCCAGGTTTTCTCAAGTCATCGACATGATTGGCGCGCATATTGATTCGCCCATCCTTAGCGAACTCGTCCTATGCCTGAATCGCTTTCCGCACAACGATATGCCATCGGGCACCCTCCAGGCCTTGGCCAATGAGTTGATACCGGACCGGCGCGATAACTGGAACTTTTACGACTTCTATATGCCCCATTGGGCCCTCGGCTTCAAAGGAGAAGAGGGTTGGCGACACATTGTGGTGGAGGGGCCCATGTCTGGGAATGTTCCAGGTTCGCCCGTGTACCTGTTCCGCCTCTTCGATACGCAAGGCGCCCTTCATGGAACGATGGGGATCGGGATCGGATTGGGAGGACGGACCGCAAATAGCGTCATCACTGTTCATGATGCTGATCTGGGTCGGAACCTCATCGCGGTTGAAGTTGGTCCTGAGCTTAGGCGAGTCGCGGAATGCGAGGAGCGGCATTATTACGCGCTTCAAATGGACACCCTGGTACTGGTGCGAGTTGAAGATCCCCACGGTCAACCCCTTCGGAATCGCTATGCGTTTGACTCCAATGTCATAGGCCCACCGCTTCAACGGAGAAAGCCGGAAGAATGGATGGAAGCCTTGCGCTCAAAAGATCTGGCAACTGTCCTTAACGCTCTGGTATGGCTGGGCGGGAAACACGTTTCCCCGAAGGATGGCGACCACGGATCGGGGATGGAATCGCGGTCGGACGCGCTGCTTCCCGATGAAATGCGACGGGATCCCGACGTTCGCATGCTTCTTGAGAAGTACAAGCTGTCGGAACATCGGTGGCTTCGGGAGGAGGCTGAACTTGCCCTCACGCCCTCCTATCAAGAGCATCTCCCCCAGTTCAAGGCACCGGAGAAGAAATAGAAGCGATGAGGACATGAGCGCCTTGTATCCCGCCTCTGTCGTCGGCCAGGCGGCGGGGCCCGCGGGGTCCTGATCAGCAAAGGATGCGGCCGCTCCCTGAGGATTTCTGTCTTCAGCACCCCGAAATCCTGAACGCGGTCGGCCGGACGCACCCCACGAAGCAGACTATTCCTTCGTTGATGGCCGAGGCGGGGTACACTTCTTTCGTGAGCCGCCGCGCCCTAGTCACTCCAATCCTACTAATCCTGACTGGGGCAGGCATTGCTGTGGCCATCGTCGCAACTCGGCCCGGAGGATTCGTCCCCGGAGCATTCGTCCTCGAGCAGACGCTCCCCCTGGAGCGGGAGGACGGGCCGGTAAGAGTGGCCTTCGTCCCCGGAAATCGTTCGGTCATATACGAGGCACAGCGGAGACCGATCACCATCTTTGACTTGGCCACCGGGACTAAGCACGAACTCTTCTCCGATCTATCGTACGGCAATTTCGCCCTAAGCGCAGACGGTGCGTCGGCGGCGATCATGATGCCGGGGTCGGGACGGGCGACGACGGACCTGCGGATTTACGACCTCGCCTCAGGGAAGGTGCGCAAGACCCTCCCTGACCAGCGCGGTGGGGAGCCTATGACGTGGAGCCCCGACGGCCAGCGGATCGTTTTCGCCGTCATGTGGATGCTGTTCATTCTGGACTTGGAGCGCGGGAATACTCAAAACCTGCCCATTAGTGACAATCATGGGGACTGGACCACCAGCCTGGCGTTCAGTCCGGACGGGCGGCTTCTGGGCGTCGGCACTCAATACGGGGAGGTGAGTCTGTGGCGAACGGATTCCTGGACGCTGGTTCAGAAGTTTAACCTGGGGTCGAGCCCGAATCCCAGACTCGGCCCGAACGCGATGTGCCACGTCACCTTCAGTCCGGACGGCAGTCTCTTCGCGGCGGGGGGCGGCTCCTCATGGGGCACAACGGACCTCCCCAATAGCACCGTCTACAGCGGCGCCCTCCGGGTCTGGCGGACTTCTGACCACACGGTGGCCCTGTCGATGGACACGGGAAGACCCGTCGTCTCCTTGAGTTTCTCACCGGACGGAGCCACGCTGGCCTATCATTCGTGGGGGCAAGTACAGATCGTCGATCTGGGCACCGGGAGGGAGATTTGCCACTTAGAGGCGCGGACCGGATGGAACCCGTCTGTCGAGTTCGGGCGGGACGGCCGTCTCCTGACGCTTGACGAGCGCGGAGGGATCCGGATCTGGAAACGCGCGTCCTAAGGGGTGAGTTTGGGGGTGCCGCCACGCTATTTACCAAGAGTGCAAATTGACCGCCGCCTGAACATCACGACCCTGGGTGGCCTTCTGCCTACGTTCAATGGATCCTGATCGGGTGAATTACTTTCGCGATAGGCGAGTCCAGCTGCGATTGCTCCGGAGCGTGGCGGCCTATCGAGCGACGGGTGAACTCCCGGTTCTTGAGGATCCGTACGGCGATAAGCTTCTCTCGTCAATTAGCGGCACCCACCTCAAGCTCTGGAGCGTCGGAAGCGACGGGATCGATGATGGCGGTGCAGGCGAATGGATCTATTCCAGGGGTAAAGACATCGTGATCGAGGTGGAGCGGTAGTGGGTACCAAGGGTCGCCGCCGCTTGGGATGGACGATCTTGGCAGCAATTCTTGGATCTCTGCTGATCGGAGGCGTGATCTTTGCGATTCGGATCCGCTCCTTGACCGGACAAGCAGAAACAAAGAGGCTGGTCCTGATCCAAGCACTCACGGCGGAGGCGGCGGCGCGGGAGGATCTGCGTCCCGTGCTTCGGGGCAATCCGGTCCCTGGAAACTCCTGGGATGACTACCTTCAGGCCGCCACTGAACTCCATAGACTCGGGAATGATGATCTGAGGCTTCGGGCTTTTGTGACCTTCGGTCGGGATGGAAGAGATTGGTCCGCTCTCAACAAACTGAACGAGGCTCACCCGACCATCCTTGATGCGCTGCGCCGGGGAACCCATCGGGAGAGATCACGGAATCCAGCCATCGGGGTCGTGGCGTCCGGCATTGCGAACCCCTGTCTCCAGCTTCAGGGGATGACCCTCCTGGCTCAGGCGCGGGCGCGACAGCTGTCCTCCGAAGGCCGCTACCGTGAAGCCATGGAGCTTTGGCTCGATCTGGCGATGGTGGGGCGAGACGTCGAGCAAAATCCCCCGGGTCCCTGGATGATGGACTCTGAGCATTTCAAGGAGGCATTCGCAGGTCTGAAAGAGATGGTGCAAGGCCCTCACCTTTCTCAGGAAGATCTGACTGAGATGGCCCGTGAATTGGCGATCTTGGACACCATGTTCCCCAGTCTTTGGGCAACACTCCGAAACCATCAGCTCTTCGTGCGATCATCCTTGGTGCAACGCGAAATCTTCCTGAGCATGGGTTCAGGCTATCGAAGCGCGAATCATTGGGATACGTGGCGATACGGATTCTCCCAGCGCCTCATGCTTCTCCGGGGTGTGGAGGACATCGATGGCTGGGTGGAGAGATTTGCCGGAATCGATGAGGGACCGTACGCCGAAGTGGTGGAGCTCGGAGCCAAATTCTCGGTAGAACGCTCCTTCGGAAACCCGGTCCTCAGATCGTTCTCTCCCGAGCCGTCAAGCTTAGTGCCAAAATGGCGAAACCTTCGGACACAACTCCGACTCCTCCGTGGAGCAGCACACTACCGCGCGACAGGCGAGGTTCTAGAGATGCCGGATCCATACGGCACTTCATTTCGCCATTCTCAAAAGGGTGTGACGCTCAAGATCTGGAGTGTCGGCCCGGATGGCGTAGACGATGGGGGACTCGGGGGGTGGGATTCCGCCAAGGGAAAGGATATCGTGCTCGAGGTCGAGCGATAACTCGACGTCGGCCACGGCGATGTCTTCCGAAATCAGACCGGCCCGTTGGGGGAACCATCTGCCAAGATTCTGCCAATTTCAGAGTCGAGCAGTGGCCTTTGGAGGGCATGAGCGTCGAGATCCGAGAATCAATAAAACACGCCCTGGCAGGCTGTAGAGGCCTTCTAGGGCGTTTTCGACTTTTCCAGTCCTTCGCCGTCCGCTCGTTTCAGTCTCCCTCGACGGGTGCTTGCAAAACCGTTATTCGCCGGTTCAAATCCGGCCGCCACCTCCAATCCCCCTCGCCACGAGGGGGTTACGAAGGGCCTCCGCCCGCCGCGTGCGGCGAGGTGTTTTGTACCACCGGTGTACCGGAGGGTTTTCCTGGCGTCGAGACTTCCAATCGACCCGCGGCCCCTCAGGCGGACATGGACAGCTTGTCTCGCCACTCTCGTGGTGCGGTCACATCCTCACGGCAGCGGAATGCGGGCAGATGAGCGGGGGGGAGAGCGCTTTGCTACCAACGAATGATCATTCACAACTATTCGCGACTGATCCGGAATCATTACACCGTCCTATTTGAACTTGAGTAGGGTCACAAGGATAGTCGTCACCATTTCCCTTGCGGGGGCGTCGGCCTGCTTCGCTGTCCTCGGTTGCGGATTCCTATTTTGGCACTTCAAGATCAAAGCTGCGATCGATACGTTCCGCAGTGTGATCAAGTACCCGGCTCACCGGGGGGACCCGACTCAGATGGACATTTTTTCGGAGGAGGCGAACAAGACGCTCCTGAGGTCAGGCATTCGCTCCCTGCCGTACCTTGTGAGTTCGTTGGATCCTGCCGAGAAGACTGATTACCTGGCTGGGGCGAGCGGCCTGATCATTAGCATTATCGAGGGAAGGATTCCCCCCGAAGGCCCCAAGCCCAACTCCTGGCTGAGGAGGACCTGGATCTGGGAAATATCGTCCGACGAATCCCTGGAGTCCCGATCGCAGAAGTGCCGGTTGATCCAAGACTGGTGGCGCAATGAAGGTCGTGCCCACTACCACTGGTGGAAGTTTTGGTCTCCCGGCTTGAGGTGTGCAGAGGATGATTGAAGAGTAGATTGAAACGAGCGGTCAGCTCCGCAGGTGAGAGCACGGCGTCTCGCCAAGAAGTCGGCTCGGGCCGCGCCGGTATTGCAAGATGCTCGTAACCTTCGGAATAGCTATATTTCGTATGAAATAGAATGCCTGTCGCCACCCAAAGGAACAACGGTGCGGCGAGTAACAATCCCAATATGCGGTGAAGTTTGCGAAGTTTGATGGACATGGCAGCTTCCTAAAAACTGTCTATGTACTCTAGTTGTCCTATCGTTCTTCCTACATCATCCTTCGTCTGTATCAACCCAACGAGGAAATCCTGAGCGGCTCGTATCCGTTGCCGCAAGTGAAGGAGCTGAACTAAGGATCTGAGCGTCCATAACCCACGAGAAGCGTGTACCACCGGTGTATCGGCTGGTTTCAGATATGGACATCGTGTAGGAGATTGCGGAACAGTTGATCGAAGTCGATCTTGGGGTTTCGAGGACCATCTTCGGAAGACCGCGGGCGCCTCTATTTCCCCTCGAATCCGCCATCCTTGAAGACTTCGGTGCCGTTCACTTTGAGGCTAAAATCATCCAGGTAGATGGTGCCTTTCTTGGAGGCGGTCAGATAGATGAAGATGGCGTTTGTCGCTCCAACGGGTGGAGTGAATGTCCATTTGATAGGAGCCCAAATTGGGGTGTCCTTGGGGAGGGGGCTCACTTGGGTTTGTACCTCTTTGCCTGATGCATCGTAGACATGCAGGACGCATGTTTCCTCGCCATCAACGCCATCCGACAATGACCACAGCGAAAAGATATGCTCCTTGTCCGGCTGAACGTTGACCTTGATCTTTACTCCTTCTGCCAAGCCGATATTGGTCTTTTGGGGAAGCACACGCATCGAGAATGAGCCGTAGTGGACGATTGCCGTGGAGACATCAGCTTTCACAAATTGCCCGACGGACCAGCCATTGCCAAGAGCCCTTCCTCCAGGACCTGGACCCGCATAGATCTTGCGGAGATTCTCTCGGATCTTTTCCTGGTGGAATTCCTGGAGAGTGGGCCACCCGGCTAGCCAAAACTCGTTCGCCTTATCCATGAACCGGGCCTTCTCCTTGGGAAATTTCTTCGAAGTCTTGTAGTACTCGTCGGCAATGCCCGCCTTGCCAAGGCCGTTGTCGGGCTGCCCCTTACTCCACTCCTCGATACGAGCAAGTTCCGCATCGGCGGCTTGAAGCGCGAGAATGAGCACGAACGCGGTCACGATCTACCCCCTGCTTCATTCAGAGACGGTTCCAGCTGTGGACTTATTTTATTTTACTCCCAGTACCTCGACAGTACCATCCGGGTGTGGCTTGGCGTGGCGCGCGTGGTTGGAAGTGGTGAAAACAGAATCAGCCACGGCGTCGCATTCACAGCGGCCGTGACCGACTGAGGTCTCGTGTGGTCGCGCGGGACATCAGCGCGGCCCGGATTGCAAAACCGTTATTCGCCGGTTCAAATCCGGCCGCCACCTCCAACCTTCGTGTGAGCCCCCTGTTCTGCCGAATCCGATCCCCAGGGGCGAAGGCGGAGGTCCCCTCCCGGCTTAGCGGGCTTTCTTCGCCCGCCGCTTCGCGCCGGCCACGGCCTTGCGGCTGAGACGGACGTAGTCCTCGAGGCGCTGGTCCGCGGCATCGAAGGATTCGCGGATCGCGATCGCGATATCCGCGCCGCTCTGGCGGTTGATGGAGATTTGCGATCCCGGAACCGTGAGCATGATCCGCACCCGGACCCGGCCCTGCAGCGGATGCGTCCCGGGGCCGTCCACCGCGACGCGACACCGCTTGACCCGGTCGAAGAAGGTGCTCAGTTTCTCGGTCCTCTCCCGGATATGCTCGGCCTGTCCGTCCGACAGCAGTTTCCCGTGATCGTCGACCTTGAGCGGAATGGGCATGATTGTTTCCTTATCGGAGGGTTGGAGAAAGTTCTTGCCGGCGAGAGGCAGCCGGCGCTCGAATGGGAAGAGTCACTTCCTCGACGCGGACTCCGGCAGCGCCACCTTGATCCCGCCGATCGGCTCCTTCAAGGCGACGCGGACCCGCTCGGCCGTCACGGAGCCTGCTTCCCCGGCCCCTTCCAGGGCTCCTTGTGCGGCCGCCGAGGCCGCCTTGGCGAAGTCCACGCCGATATTCTTTGCGCTCGCGATGGCCCCCAGGATGAGCCCCTTGCTTGCGGCGGCCAGGTCTCCTCCCATATCCGCCGTCTGGCGGATGGACGCATTCGCGGCGCGCGACAGGATCCGGATCCCTTCCTCTCCCTTCGCCCCCGTGCCCCGGACGACTCCCATGAGGATCCCCTTGGCGGCGGGGACGAGATCGCTGCCTTTTCCGACCGCGTCCTTCACGGCGCCCGTCACGACTCCGGCAATGGCTTCCCCGAGAGGGATCCCGGTCCGCCCGCTGTCGTGGACCAGGCTGCGGATCCCCGCCGTCACCGTCTCCAGAACCGTGCCGAAGACATCCCGGACGCCCGGCGGAGTCTTGACGACGTCCAACGACTGTTCTTCATCCACGGGAAGTTCTCCTTCTATCTGCTGCAGAGCAAAGGACTGGCCACGACGGACCTGCCTGGGCGCCGGGATTTGAGGGTGACGCCCCTTGGGAAGACGATCAATATGAGTTAGCTGTAGATCACATTGATCGTTCCGGGAAGCCTACGGCCAAGGGTCGAAGCCGACCCCGGCTCGCATGCGGAAAACCGGCCGGCCGGGGCGGATGCGGCTCATTTTGATCGGGTCTGCGGTTTTGCGAAGGACCGCTATTGTCCGATCACGGCAAGGATCTCGCTTTCGCTCATGACGAGGTATTCCTTGCCGTCCATCTTGACCTCGCTCCCGGCGTAGCCGCCGAAGAGGACTTTGTCGCCCTTCTTGACGTCGAGGGCTTTCACCTCGCCACTGTCGAGGACACGCCCGGGGCCCACCGCGATAACGGTGCCCCGCATGGGCTTCTCCTTGGCGCTGTCCGGAATGACGATGCCGCCAGCGCTCCTGGTTTCCGCTTCAATCCGCTCTACCAGGACCTTATCGTGCAACGGCTGAATAGAGGACATCCAAAGCCTCCTTGCGACCAGAGATTGGCGAGTCGTTACTTCTTCCTGGGGGCCGGGTTCACAAACACCATCGGGACTTGGGAGAGGATGATCGGCAGGTCCGCCTGTACGGAGGGGACCGCTTCGGCCGCCGCAGCAGTCGCCTGGGAGACGACGGGGCCGTCGGGGACGGCCGCTGCGTCGACGACGCTTTTCTTTTCGTCGATCATGGCATGCTCCACAGTAAGAGAGAGTCGGGCCAACCTGGAGATATAAGCAAGTCCCCGGCCAGAGAGTTGGACTTGCTCAGGTTCCCGGGCTTCCCCGCTTCCGCCGATAGAGGTGCAGCCCCAGAGGGATGCCGAGGGCCAGTATCCCGATCGCCATGCCCAGGGGGAGCAGCGTGGACCGGTAGGTGAAGACCACCCGGTGACGTCCGGAAGGGACGCGGACCGCCTGGACCAGGTGATCCGCCCGAAGAAGCTCTGCCGGGACCCCGTCGATCTCCGCCTTCCACCCCGGATAGAAAGACTCCGTGAGCACCAGGAACGAGGGAGCGCCCGGGTTCACCTCGATCGCGTAGCGCCCGGAATCCCGTTCCAGGATCCGCGCCCCCTGCAGGCGGCCCTCCGCGTCCGGAAAGGTTTCGGGCTGCCCCGACTCCAGCACCACGACGCTGTCCGGACGGAAGGTCTTGGAGCCCAGGAACTCCAGCCGGGCGGCCGCCGACGGCAGGACGACCGAGCGGCCGACCAGGAAGGCCCTCGGCAGCGCCCCGGGATTCTCGTAGATGTAGCCTGACTCCAGACGACCGGCGACGCGCCAGCCCGTCGGGAGGTCCTCGAGGATCGGCAGCAGCCAGTAGCGCGCGCCCAGCAGGTCGAAGACCGGCCCCGGCCGCGCGGCGTGCATCGCCAGGGTCAGCCCGTCGATGGGCTCGCCCCGGGCGATGTTCGTCAGCTCCGTATAGGTCCGCAGCATCATCGGATCGAATCCGCCGACGGCATCGAGCTTCGCCAGCTCGCAGCGGCCGAAGACGTCGAGCTGCGCGGCGTTGACCGTCGCGATGCGGAACGGAAAGGCCGGATGGGCGCGGACCGACGCCACGAACTCCGGAGGCCAGGCCATCCCGGCCTCGGGATAGCCGATGAAATAGCGCTGGCTGAAGGCGATCAGCTCCGTTCCCAGGAGCAGCACCAGGAGTCCCGCGCACCACGAGCGGTCGGGCCGGACGCGGCCGAACGCGGCCAGCGAACCCGAAAGGATTGCGAGGGAGGCGGCCGCCCAGAGGATTCCGCGGGTCGCCAGGCTCCGGCTGGCCTCCCGGAACGCGTCTCCGGCCGGGAAGGGCTGATCCCGCGAGTCCGCGTCGATCGTCTGCTGCCGCTCCAGGATCGCGGACCAGCGTTCCGGGCTGCGGGTATAGACCCCGGCGGCACCGACGACGACCAGCAGGACCAGAGCCGCGGCCGCGACGCGGAGCGCCGACCGTCGATCTTCCGCCGACAGCAGGCGTTCGACCCCCATCCCGACCAGGGGGACCAGCGCGAGCGTGGTGAGCAGCAGGTATCGGGCGGGGACGCGGAACAGGCCGGCTCCGGGGATAAGCAGGTGGAAGATCCGGAAAACCGGGCTGTGGGAACCGAGCGCGAGCAGGATCCCGGCCAGCGCGGCACCGGCCCACAGAAAGCGCTGCCGCCGCGCTCCGGACACCCCCAGCGCCGCCAGGGCGAGTCCCGAGAGGCCGACGAACCCGCAGAGCTCCCAGAGGTTCCAGCGGCCCCAGTATGGCGCGACGCGATCGTCGCCCAGGAGCGTGGGCAGCAGGAATGTGAGCAGGTTCTCGGGCGGAAGCGAGTAGCTCGTGACGAAGTCATAGGAGTTGATGGACGTGCGCTGGATATGTCGGAGGAGCTCCAGGGTGGGGAGGAGCTGCGGTGCGGCCATCAGGGCGCCGAGAGCGAGCCAGCCCGCCGCGCCGCCTGCCCGCAGCGCGCGTCCGCGTCGTCCCTCGCGCGTTTCGAAGACGAAGTGCAGGAGCCTCGCGAGCAGAGCCAGGCCGGCGATCATCACGAAGTGCGGGAGTCCGGCGAAGATCATCAGCGCGAGCGGAATTCCCAGGAGGAGGCCGCGGGAGGGGGTGGGGGCCCCGAGGTGGCGTTCCAGCCGCCACATCAGGGCGGCGGCCCAGGGATAGCCGGAGATGTTCGGGATATGTCCCGCGAAGATCCGGGTCACCATGAATCCCGAGAGCATGTAGACCAGACCCCCGGCGAAGGCCGACAGCCGCGACAGGCCGAGACCCCGCCGCAACCAGGCGTCGGCGAAGAACCCGGACAGCGACAGGTGCAGCCAGGCCGTCAGCGTCCAGAACAGGCCCGGCGCCACGACGGCGGACAGCCACGTCGGCGGGTACAGGACGCCGGCATGCATGCCGGCGAGCAGCGGCGCGCCGCACTTGATGTGGCTGTCCCAGACCGGCAGCCGGCCCGAGGCCAGCTCCTCGCCCACCAGGGCCCGGAGGTGGTAGAAGGCTCCGACCGTGTCCAGCCCGTACAGGAACTGGCCCGGGGCGAGCGCGGTGAAGATGAGAATCGCGGGGAGCCCGATGTAGACCCCCGCGGGAAGGAAGCGGACGAACGGCGGGAGTACCGCCCGGGGGGGCGGGCTTCCTTCGACCATAAGAGGATCATGATGCCCCAAAGCCGGGGCCCTGACAAGGGACGGAGTCGTCCGGGATTCCGGCGGATCTTCCATAAGAAACCGATCTCTGCCGTTATATTGAAGATGCGGCCCAGGGGCGGACGCAGGGGACTGAGCCAGGGAACGACGATGCGCACCAGGCACCTACTACTTCTTCTCCTCCTTCCCGCCGCTTCCCTTTCCTCGACCAGCGCCGCGCCCGCCGACAACGACGACTACGACAAGACCGTGCGGCCCTTCCTCGACACCCACTGCATCCGCTGTCACGGCCCCGAGAAGCAGAAGGGCGAGTTCCGCGTCGACACCCTCCCGCGAGACTTTGCGGGGACCACCCCCGCCACCGCGCGCTGGGGCGATGTCATCGAGCGCCTCAATACGGGCGAGATGCCCCCGAAGAAGGAGCCGAAGCCCAAGCCCGACGAGTCCGCGCGCATCGTGGAATGGCTGACCGCGCGCCTGAAGGAAGGGGAAGCGGCGCGCATGGCGAAGCGCGACCGCGTCACCTTCAACAAGCTCACCCGCGAAGAATACGCCAACACCGTCTATGACCTTCTGGGCGTCCGCTACGATGCCGCCGACCCGACCGGCCTGCCCGAGGACCCCAACTGGCACGGCTTCGAACGCATCGGCTCCGTGCTCTCGCTCTCGCCCGCGCACGTCGAGAAGTACTTCTCCGCCGCCGAGTCGATCCTCGGAGAGGCGTACCCCGACAAAGCCCCGGAGAAGAAGGTCACCCGCTGGACGCCCTGGGACTGCCGCGGCTGGAACAAGGAGAGGGCGCAGGCCCAGGGCATCTTCGACAAGGTCCGCCTCGACCTCTGGCCCGGCATCCCCATCAACGGCCATCCGGGATCGGTGAAGGAATTCACCGCCCCCTCCGCCGGAGAATACCGGATCCGCATCAAGCTCAGCGGCCTCAAGCCCGCGACCGGCCGCGCGCCGCGGCTGAGCATCTATGTCGCGGACCTCGACCGCTCCCTGGGCGAGCAGGACGTGATCGCGCCCGAGGACAAGCCGGCGGTCCTCGAATTCACGGCGCACCTGCCCGCCGGCAAGCACATGATCCGCATCTCGAACGAAGCGCCCGGTCCGGGCAACAACCTCGACCGCGGCGGCCGCCACGGCGGCAAGCCCTTCGTCAGCATCAAGGACGGCCGCGAGCCGTGGCAGTGGAAGATGACGGACGAGCAGGGCCTCCCGCTCTGGCCGTTCCTGATCGTCGACTGGGTGGAATGGGAAGGGCCGGTGACCGAGGCGGCGCCGACCGCGGCGCAGCGCGAGGGGGGTCCGGGCAGCGCGGGTCCGGAGCAGGCCCGCGAGATCCTCGCCCGCTTCGCGACGCGCGCGTTCCGCCGTCCGGCGACTCCCGCGGAGCTCGACCGCCTGATTTCCCTCGTCGAGCGCGAGCGGAAGAGCGGCGAGTCCTTCCCGTCCGCCCTCAAAGCCGGCCTCCTTGCCGTGCTCTGCTCGAAGGACTTCTTCTATATCGTCGAGGGCGCGCCCGACCGCGCCGCCGGCCGCGTCAACGCCTGGGAGCTCGCGTCCCGGCTCTCATATTTCCTCTGGAGCACGCAGCCCGACGGACCGCTCCTGGATGCGGCCCGCGACGGCTCCCTTCTGAAGCCCGACGTGCTCCGCTCCCAGGTCCAGCGTCTGATGCACGATCCGCGGATCGAGCGCTTCGCCGCCGGATTCCCGCGCCAGTGGCTGCGGCTGGCGAAGGTCGGCATGTTCCCGCCCGACAAGAAGCTGTATCCCGACTATGACGACCATCTCCAGCGGAGCATGGTCCTGGAGACCACCTCCGTCTTCCGCGAGGTCCTCTCGAAGAACCTGAGCCTCCGCGAGCTTCTCGACTCCGACTGGACCATGCTCAACGCGCGGCTCGCGGAGCACTATGGGATCCCCGGCGTCGACGGCGACGACTTCCGCCGCGTAACGCTCGCCGCCGACACGCATCGAGGCGGCCTGCTGACGAACGCCTCGATCCTGAGCCTGACGTCGGACGGCACGCGTCATCGTCCCGTCCACCGCGGCGTCTGGGTGATGGAGTCCATCCTCGGCCGCTCCCCGCCGCCGCCGCCCGCGAATGTCCCCCCGATCGAGCCGACGCCGGCAAAGTCGCCCAAGGCCACGCTGCGGATGAAGCTCGACGCCCACAAGAGCGACCCGAACTGCGCCGCCTGCCACCGGAAGATCGATCCGCTGGGCTTCGCCTTCGACGCCTACGACGCGATCGGCCGCTGGCGCACGATCGAGGTCGTCCGCGACGGCGCCGGCGACAACCCCAAGGTGGACGCGAGCGGCGAAATGCCCGACGGCCGGAAGTTCGCCGACGCGGTGGAATTCAAGAAGATCCTTCTGGAAGACGTCGACAAGTTCAACGCCGCCTTCGTCGAGAAGCTGGCGACGTATGCCCTGCGGCGCGGCATGAGGGTGGACGACAGGGCCGGGCTCGCCGAGCTGGCCCGGGTCGGCAAGGCGGCGGACTACCGGCTTGCGACCCTGGTTGAAACCCTGGCGGTCTCGGAACTGTTCCAGAAGCGGTAATGAAACACAGCAACACGAAGACCCGAAGCAGAGATCCCTTCACCCTTCCCGGCGGGAAAGGGAAGGGCGGGGAAGTTCCAGGGGACTCCGTGTCCGGGTGTCGTGGTTTCTTAGGAGAACACGCGTGAGCAATATTCAGCGGCGCCGCTGGCTGCTCGACCGCCGGCGCTTTCTGCGCGGCGCGGGGGCCTGCATCGCGCTGCCGCTCCTCGACTGCATGACGCTCGACGCGGCCGCCGTCGCCGACAAGCCGCGCCGCAGCGTCTTCGTCTATATCCCGAACGGCGTCAACGTCCTCACGTGGCAGATCACGAAGCCCGGCGCCGACTACGTCTTCCCCGAGCCGATGAAGCCGCTCGAGAAGCACCGCGCGATCATGACGCCGATCAGCGGCCTGCACCATCCCAACGGGATCGGCCAGGCCCACGTCTGCGCCGACACCTGGCTGACCGGGGCGAAGATCGGCCAGGACGGCGGCAGCTACAAGAACAGCGTGTCCTGCGACCAGGTCATTGCGGAAGTGACGTCGCCGCACACGCGCTTTTCGTCGCTGGAGCTGTCAATCGCGTCGGGCGTCGGCCAGCCGAACAACTCGAACACGCTCTCGTTCTCCCGCGACGGCATCCCGCTGCCGGCGGAGGACAATCCCCGCACGGTCTTCCAGCGTCTTTTCGGCGAGGAGGCCGGCGGCATCGAGCAGCGGCGCCGGAAGCTCGACCGCCACCGCAGCGTGCTGGACTCGGTCCTGGGCGACGCCAAGGCCCTGAAGACCTCGCTCGGCACCACCGACCGCGGCAAGCTCGACGAATACCTGACGTCCGTGCGCGAGGTGGAGATCCGGGCCGAGCGCATGGAGGCCTGGCTCAGCATCCCGAAGCCGAAGGCCGATCCCGCGACGACGGAGCGTCTCACGCGGAACGTCCCGCGGCAGCAGGCCGGGGAGTATTACCGGACGATGTACGACCTGATCCTGCTGGCTCTGCGGACGGACATGACGCGCGTGGTCAGCTACATGAGCGGCAGCGAAGGCAACGGCCTCCCGCTGCCCGAACTCGGCATCAGCCAGAGCCGCCACGAACTGTCGCATCACAGCGGCGACCCCGAGATCATGGCGCGCCTCAGCCGCAGCGACGGATTCCTCGCCCAGCAGTTCTCGTACTTCCTCGACCGCCTGATCGAAACGAAGGACGGTGAGGACGCGCTGCTGGACCACACGATGGTGCTCTTCGGCAGCGGCATGAGCTACGGCCACAGCCACGGCAACGCCAACCTGCCGACGATCCTCGCGGGCGGCGTCGGGCTCGGCCTGAAGCACGGGAAGCACATCGACTACAATCTGCCGGTCATCAAGGCCTACAACCTCGCCGACGCGGGCGGGCATTACAACCTCTGCCACAAGCCGGTCGACGGCAAGGCCCGCCTGACCAACCTGCTGCTCACGATGATGCAGAAGATGGAGGTCAAGTCCGAGTCGTTCGTCGACAGCCTCGCCCCGATCTCGGAGCTGACCGCCTGAGGGAGCCCGGATGAAACAGCAAGTCTTCGTGTTGAAACGTCCATGCGCGCCCTGATCCTGCTGGCTCTTCTGGTCGGTGTCGACGATCCGGTCGCCTGGACCCAGGCCAAGCCCGGCGAGTTCCCCGCCGCAGGCGCCGCGAAGGAAATCTCCGGCGAGCTGATCACGATCGACGCCGTCGCCCGCGCGGGCTCCTTGAGGGTCGACCGGAACGACTCCCAGCGGACGGACGACTACGACGCGGCGCTGCCGTTCACGCAGCTGCCGTATGCGAGGACGATGCTTCACGGCTCGTACGCGGAGCTGCGCGACGTTCCGCTCGGGACGCACCTGCACGGCCTCTTTCTCGTGCAGGACGCGCCGGCGAAGAACCAGAAGCCCGCGTTCAACCGGGTGCTGCAGCTGGAAGACGACTTCAGCCTTTTCACGCGCCTCAAGAAAACGTGGCGCGTGGACGCGGTCGAGCCGGACAAGCAGAAGCTCAGCGTCACCGGCGTGGTCGAGGGCGGGGCGGCCGACGCCAAGCCGACGATCTTCCAGATCGGCCCGGCCACGCGCGTGTGGAAGGGCCGCGGCCTCGGCACCCTGAAAGACGTGGCCGCGGGCCAGCAGATCCTCGCGAATCTGACCGTCTGCACGCTGAAGGGCCCCGGCCGCTGCATGGATCTGTGGATCGACGAGGAGAGCCGCTCGGTGGCCCGCGAGCGCCAGTTCGAGGTCCATAAGCTGTTCCAGCGCGAGCACGGACTCGGCTGCTGGATCGAGGCCGTGGACAATCAGGCCGGCACCGTGACCGTCACGGTCTTCGATGCCGCCGATCCCGCGCTGATCAAGGAGGTCCGCGTCAAGGAGCAGGTCGCGGCGGCCGTCGCGGAGGACTCGCTCCGGACCTACGACCAGAACAACGACGTGCGGCGGGGTCCGGTGCTCGAGATCAAGGCGGTGCCGCCGGTTCCCGGCAGCAGCGGCGTCCAGATCGTCTTCAAGCCCAACCCGCTGCTGGAGGGATATCGTCCGAAGCGGTTCCTCCGCGTCTTCGCGGGCGGCTGGCGCGTGGACGACCTTCCCCGCGAAGAGCGCCTTTACCGCTGAACCCCCGCCTGAAGCATCCGGTGGAGGCGGTCCTGCCGGCGCGGGTCGCTCCTCCGGACGCAGGCTTCGGCGACGAGCAGCTCCCGGCTCTTCCGGACCCGGGCCAGGCACGGGGGGATGAAACACAGCCAGAAGGCGACGGTGACCAGGGGGGTCTCCCGGATCAGGAACACATCGACGGACCACCAGGAGCAGCGGGCATGGTTCAGGAGGAGGGCGCTCCCGATGAAACCGGCGATGGCCATCGAGGAGGCGAGCGCCCGCATCAGGCGGCTCCGGAATCCCGGGTCTTCCGACGGTCCGAATTGACGCAAGGCAGGGCGGCGACCGGTGTCCATGCTGTATGAGACGCCGCCTCACTTTTCACTATCCAAACCTGCAGAAGAAGGGAAAATAATAGTCGTATGGGTCTCCGGTTCTGGTTTCGTCGTCTGCTGAGCAGCTTCAGGGGGTCCCGGGGCGACACGCCCTGCAACCTTTGCCGCACCCCCATTCCCCCCTCCCACGTGAAGCGGGGCTTCGCCGTCCGCATCGCCAAACGGACCTACTGCAAGGGATGCGTCGAGGAGATCACCACCCGCAAGAGCGGCCCCTGGCCCCTGGCCAGCGCCGACGCCCACTCGAGCAGCACCATCCACCTCCCCTGACCCGGGGGACGGTCACTTTTGTTGGTTTCCGCCTCGGCGGTCCCTTATACTTTCCGTCCGGCTGGGATCGACTTTGACTTTTCCATTCTGCGAGGTTCGTCATGGCTGACGCATTTGCCCCCAGGAAAGAGGACAAGTTCACCTTCGGACTCTGGACCGTCGGCAACCGCGGCGCGGACCCCTTCGGCCCGGTCGTCCGCCCGCACACGACCGCCCCCAAGATCGTCGAGAATCTCGCGAAACTCGGCGCCTACGGCGTCTCGCTCCACGACAACGACCTCATCCCGCACGGCTCGACCGACGCCGAGCAGCGGATGAAGGACTTCGAGAAGGCCCTCAAGGACAACGACATGGTCGTCGCCATGGGCACGACCAACCTGTTCTCGCACCCCGTCTTCCGCGACGGCGCGTTCACCAACCCCGACCCCGCCGTCCGCCGCTACGCCCTGCAGAAGACCTGCGCTTCGATCGACATGTCCGTCGGCCGCTTCGGCGCCAAGATCTACGTCTTCTGGGGCGGCCGCGAGGGCTCCGAGACCGACGTCGCCAAGGACGCGATGGAGGCCGTGAAGCGGAACCGCGAGTGCTTCAACTACCTGACCAGCTACTGCAAGGACAAGAAGTACGACGTCAAGTTCGCCCTCGAGGCCAAGCCCAACGAGCCCCGCGGCGACATCTACAACTCGACCACCGGCGCCTGCCTGGGCTTCATCGCGACGCTGGAGCACTCCGAGATGGTCGGCGTCAACCCCGAGGTCGGCCACGAGACGATGGCGGGCCTGAACTTCTACCATGTCGTGTCGCAGTCGATCGAGGCGGGCAAGCTCTTCCACATCGACCTGAACGCGCAGAAGATCGGCCGCTTCGACCAGGACCACCGCTTCGGCTCCGAGGACTACAAGGGCTCCTTCTTCCTCGTCAAGCTGCTCGAGGAGAGCGGCTACGAGGGGCCGCGCCACTTCGACGCGCACGCGTACCGGACGGAGGATATGGACGGCGTCTGGGAGTTCGCCAAGGGCAACATGCGAACCTACAAGATCCTGCAGCACAAGGTGAAGCTCTTCGCCAAGGATAAGGAGATCCAGGGCCTCATCAACCAGGGTCAGAAGGAAACCATGGCGAAGTACTCGAAGGACGGCCACAAGAAGCTGGTCGGCGAGCGCTTCGATCCCGAGAAGATGGCCGAGAAGGGCTCGGGCTATGAGAAGCTCGACCAGCTGCTCTTCGATCTGATCATGGGCCTCCGCGGATAGTTCGACGGCCATGAACGCGATCGGCATCGACATCGGGACCTCGGGCTGCAAGGGCGTGCTGGTGTCGTTCCCGAACGGCGTGGTCGTGAAGTCGACGCGCCGCAGCTACACCCTCCACGCCGAGGGCAACCGCGCCGAGCACGAGCCCGAGGACTGGATCAAGGCCGTCACCGAGATCCTCGAGGAGCTCGGTCCCGCCGACGCGATCGGCATGGACGGCATGATGCACTCGGAAGTGTGCATCGGCGAGGACGGCCGGGCGATCGGCCGCGCCATCCTCTGGTGCGACGGCCGCTCCGAGACCGAGTGCGCCGAGATCAACCGGAAGGTCGGCGCGGCGATGCTGCGCAGGACTGTCGGCAACATGGCCTTCGCCGGATTCACCCTCCCGCACCTCCTCTGGCGCAAGAAGAACAAGCAGCTGAAGGGCGTGGCCGTCGCACTCTGCAAGGACTACGTCCGCGCGCGCCTGACCGGCGTCCTCTCGCACGAGATCAGCGACGCGTCGGGCATGATCACCTGGCACCTGTCGAAGGGCCGCTGGGCCACCGAGGTGCTCCGGAAGGTCGGCATCGATCCCAAGCTGTTCCCGCCCCCCGTCGGCTCGGCCGAGATCGCGGGGAAGTGGAACGGCATCCCGGTCGTCGGCGGAGCGGCCGACAACGCCGCGGCCGCGGTCGGCTTGGGCGTCGTCCGCAAGGGCCAGGCGGTCGCGAGCATGGGCACGTCGAACGTGCTCCTCGCCGTCCACGACAAGCCGGTGGTCGATCCGAAGATGCGCGTCCACACGTTCGCGCACGCCGTCCCGAAGAAGTTCCTGCAGCTGGGCTGCATGCTGACGGGGACCCGTTCCTTCGACTGGATCCTCAAGGTCGTGGGCGAGAACGTCGAGAACGCGCCGATCGCCGACGACTCCAAGGGCCTGCTCTTCGCCCCCTATCTCGTCGGCGAGCGGACCCCGTATGCCGATACCCGCGTCCGCGGGATGTTCGCGGGGCTCTCGCCCGACCACGACAAGTCGCATTTCGTCCGCGCGGTGATGGAAGGCACGGCCTTCGCACTGCGCGACGCCCAGGAGATCATGAAGGCGACGTCCGTGCGCGTGACCGGCGGCGGCATGAAGAGCCCGGTCTGGCGGCAGATCATCGCCGACGTGCTGGGCATCCCCGTCATCACGGTCAACACGAGCGACGAGGGCGCGGCTTTCGGATCGGCGATCCTCGCGGCGGTCGGCGCGGGCGCCTTCAAGACCGTCGAGCAGGCGACCGATGCCATCGTCAAGGAGACGTCGGTGACGAAGCCGCAGCGCTCCTACGACAAGGAGTATGCGCGCTTCAAGCGCCTGTATCCCGCTGCCAGGAGCCTCGTCTAGCCTTCTCCGCCGATCACTCCAGCGGCTCCGACGTCACCTCGAAGGGCTCCTCCACGGGCAGGTGCACCAGGAGCCGGATCGAGGCGACGATGTCCAGGGGCGCCTTCTTCCACGGGCCTGCCGTTCTCCGGATCCGGCGCAGGCCTCCCTGGGGCGGGGTCTGGGTGTCGATCCGGAGCGGATCCCGGCAGCACCAGAGCCGTTCTCTCCGGCGACGATCTCCAGAGACGGCCAGTTCAGCGTCACGGTATAGGGACCCACGCGGCGTTGCTCGCCCTGCTTCGGGAAGCGGAACGTCACCGGCACGTCGCAGACCCAGCGCCGGACGCCCCGGATCCTGACCGTGACGGGATCCGTGCATTCGGCCGGCACGAAGATGCGGGACGGGCCGTGGACTCGGCAGCGCAGGACCGGGATTTCGCAGCCGCTGGTGATGGAGACGACGTCCCAGCGGACCTCGCCGCTCATCTGGGGCCACCAGTCCGTGTTGATCACGGTTCCGGTGACGACGCCCTTCTCGGTCCAGATTCTCCGGCCCAGGACGAACCAGCCGCCGTCGATGACCGGCGGGGTTCCCCAGAAGCGGTGGGGGACGGTGGGGAGCTGCAGCTTGAGGGGCCGCTGGGTCTTTATCAGGTCGTCGAGGAAGAGCGTCGGCTCCAGCCGGAAGAGGATGTCCTTGGCACGGTCCCGGACTTCGCGGTCGGCATCGTCGAGGGCCTTCTGCAGGGCCGGGGCGACGCCGGGTCCCCGGGCCTCGATCTGATCCGCGGCTTGGGTGCGGAGGTCAGCGGAGGAGTCGCCCAGCCGGCGGACCAGCGTCTCCAGGTCGGCGTCCTGCAGGAGCAGGGCGAACAGCAGCGGAAGCATCTCCCTATAGAGACGTCCGCTGCCAGGAAAGTGGTGCGCCGATCAGCTCTTCTCGGCCTTCCAGGTGGCCTTGTGCTCCTTCCACCAGTCCTCCCAGTCCTTGGCGTCCTCGCAGGACACCTTGGCCATGTCGCGGAGGACCTTGACGATCTCGGTCTTGAGTGCGGTGGCGCGGTCGCGCATTTCCTTGAAGGTCATGCCCGTGTTGTTGCCGCCGCCCAGGCGGCCGAGCCCGCCGCCGAAGCCGCCCCCGGGATTGTTCTTGTCGCGCGGCTTGAGCGTGTCCTCGCACTCCTTCAGGGCCTTGATGAGGGGATCGAACGACGTGGCGCTGCGGATCTCGCCCGCGGCCTCGATCGCCGCCTTGGCGAAGTCGGTGTCCAGAGCGTTCACGTGCTTGTTGACCTCGGAGGCCCCCGCCTCGTCGCGCAGCATTCCGAGCGCGGTCACGATCGCCGTCAGGACGGCGAGGTCCTTCGCGTTGGCGGTCGCGCCGTTGCCGAGGAAGGGGATCGCGTGCTTCTTGTCGTCGATCTGCAGGCCGAGCCCCTTTGCGGCGGCCACGCGGACTTCGGGGCCGTCGGCGGCGAGCAGCGCGCCCAGGCGGGCGCAGATCTTCGGGCTCTGGGTCTTGCCGAGCTCCTCGACGGCGGCCGCCCGCGCGGCGATATCCTTGTTCTTGTAGTCGGCCTTGAACTTGTCGAGCGCCTCCGAGTCGGGGTCGCCCAGGGCCAGCGCCAGGATCACCAATATCCCGCTCATGTGCGTTCTCCCTCCCTTTCCGAATTGGACACCGGGGGCAGGGGGATATTCCCTGGGGATCGGGAACAAAACAGACGGTCTGTTTTGTCCCGGCTACTTCGTTCCAGCGAAGGCTTCCGTGATGTGGGTCAGCCCCACCCCCAGGACGCGGCTCGCGATCGCGTCGAGCTCGTCGAGCGGGCCCTGGAAGTGGAACGTCGTGTGGACGTGGGTGTACGCGATGCCGGGCTTGAGCGCCAGCGCCGGCGACGACGACTCCAGCTCGTAGAACGGTCCCAGCGGCGCCGCCTCCGGGGACGCGGGTCCGTCGTTGTAGCTGTTGGCGGCGTCGCCCGAGTAGGGGTCCTTCTGCAGTTCCCACATCGAGTTGACGTAGGCCAGCTCGCCCTTGGGCTGGTGGAACTGGACGATGGTCAGCGTCTCATTCTCCGCGTCATAGCTGCCCAGCACGCCCAGGGACCGCCTCGGGGAGAGGCCGATCTTGCCGCGGCGCAGGCCGTCGCCCTTGAAGAAGAGGACGCCCGGGCCGATCTTCAGGCGATCGGCCGGCACCTTCCCGAAGTAGGCGTCGTTGACGACGGGGCCCAGCTGGTCCTCGGGTCCCTGCTTGAAGGGGAGGACGACCGTCGTTCCGGGCGACGGATTGTACATGCCGAGGATCCACGCCGACAGCAGCCCGGTAACCTGCTTCCACTCCCGGTCGCCGGTGTTGGTGATCTTGTTGCGCGACTGGTAGCCCACCCAGCGGACGTAGCTGGTCGGCTCGATGCCGAGCATGCGGCCGGGGTCTTTCGGGCCGAGGCAGCGGATCTCGCGCTGAAGTTCGAGCTCGAACAGCGCGCCCGAGGCGTTCGTCAGCTTCATCCGCTTGCGGAGGAGACAGCTGTCCAGGCCGCGGCGGGCGACGTCGAAGGACTCCGAATCGACGGCCGCCGGAGTCTGCCAGTGGGCGAGGTCCTGCGGGTCGCCCTTGGCGAAGAAGATCGAGAACTGGCCGCCCTCGGGACCCAGCCAGAAGCGGTCCTCGCCGCCGTAGGCGTTGATGTGCGGGCGCATCTCCCCGGACGCGATGAGGTTGCGGTTGATCCAGCCGTAGCTGAGGCCGCCGGGGCCGGCCGCGGTGCTGGTCATGACGCGGCCCTGGAGCCTGGGGCAGACGACGATTTCCGCGTTGCTGGTGCGGTCCGGCTGCAGACGGAGGATCTCCGTGTGCCGGTCGAGGAAGTTGACGTCGTCGATGAACGTCTGGGACGCGCAGCCGCCCAGCGCGGCCGCGGCGACCGCGAGGGCGATCCGGAGGCTCATGGACGTAGCCTACCGGATTCGACCCCTCGCGGGAAGCGTTCGTCACCTCGCGAGCAGGGCGAGCGGCCGCGCGACCGCGGGGACCCGCTTGACGTTCATCGCCCCGGCCAGGTCGCTGATGAGCTGCCACGTCGCGACCATGAGGACGGCCTGCTTGACGCGGGCGGCCTCGAATTTCTCGCGCAGCGCGATGCGGACCTGGACGTCCGGATCGACGTTCGTCTCGACGGTGAAGAGCCCGTCGAGGAGCCGCTCGGCGCGCGCGACCAGAGTGGCGTACTGCTCGGGGGACGTCTGCTCCTGCAGCCGCGCGGCGGCGGCCAGGGTTTCCGCGACGTAGCGGGGGGCGCGATCGACGCTGAACATGATTCACCTCGCATCTAACTTCCACCTAACGATACGAGGTGCCTGTGCCGCCTGAGGTCACATACCCTCCGGAGCTGAAAAGAAACCGCGCGCCGGGGCGAGCCGGCGCGCGGTGGGAATGCCGTCGAAAGGGATTACGGTCCGAAGCGCCAGAGGTCGTTCATGCGCGTGAAGGCGCCCGTCGAGTCGCTGCCCGAGCCTTCGAAGAGCCAGAAGGCCCCGCCTCTTCCGACGGGTTTGAAGATTCCCGCACCGTTGCGGTGTCTATCCCGTTAGAGTATCCGGGTACAGGCAGGAGGATTGACGATGCGAAAACTTTCGATTCTCGCGGCGCTGGCGGCCTTCCTCGTCCCGGCGACCCTCCGGGCGCAGGAGACCCTGGAACTGAAAGGCAGCGGCTGGGTCAACTCAAAGGAGCTCAGCCTCGACCGCCTCAAGGGGAAGGTCGTCATCGTCTTTTTCTTTGAGGAGCAGTGCCCGCGCTGCATCGCCTCCATTCCCGCGCGCAACCAGCTGCGGAAGAACTACGCGGACAAACCCGTGGTCTTCATCGCCATCAACAGCGGCAACCCGAAGAGCGTCATCGAGGACTACGTCAAATCCAACAAGTTCGAGTGGCCGATCTTCATCGACGAGCGGCGCGAGACCGAGAAGCCGTTCGGATTCACGATCAGCCTCCAGAACATCTACCAGTGGTTCATGATCGACCCCGACGGCAAGCTCCACCGCACCGCCTTCGACGAGAAGGGGGTCGCCGAAGACATCGACAAGCATCTTTCCGAGGCGAAGATGCTCTTTGACGGGATCAGCGTCCCCGAGAAACTCAAGCCCATGGCGCGCGACCTGGAGTTCGGTCAGTACGACCCGGGCGTCTCCGAGCTGGCCACGCTCGCCGCGAAAGGGCCGAAGGACCTTCAGCCCGCCGCCGAGGCCATGTACGACAAGCTCAAGCCCATGGCGGAGTCGGGCCTCGAGAAGGCCAGGGCCCTCGAAGCCGAGGGGAAGAAGTACCCCGCCTATGGGGAGTACGCCCGCGTCGCGTCGTGGTTCAGGAAGACCGACTACGAGAAGACCGCGACGACGGCGATGGCCGCGCTGAAGAAGGACAAGGAGGTCCAGGACGAGCTGGCCGCCAAGGCGCTGCTCGACCAGGCCAAGGCGCTCCTCTCCTCGAGCAAGAAGGGCGAGAAGGAAGGCGCCGCCCCGATCCTCGCGGCGCTGCAGAAGAAGTACCCCGGCAGCGAAGCCGCCAGGGAAGCCGCGAAGCTGAAGTAGAAGGGACTACTCCGCGTCGGCTTCGGCCAGTTCCTTCGACGACGTGCGCTTGCGCTTGGTCTCGTCGAGGATCTTCTTGCGCATCCGTATGGACTTCGGCGTGATCTCGACGAGCTCGTCGTCGTTGATGTACTCGAGGGCCTCCTCGAGCGAGAAGAGGCGCGGCTGCGCGAGCACCAGGGTCCAGTCGGCGCTCGACGCGCGCATGTTCGTCAGCTTGCGCTTGCGGGCGATGTTGACGACCAGGTCCGTTTCCTTGTTGTTCTCGCCGACGATCATGCCGGCATAGACCTTCGTCGCGACCTGCGTGAAGAAGACGCCGCGGGACTGCAGGCCGTCCAGCGCGTACGTCGTCGCCTCGCCGTTCTCCATCGCGATCAGCACGCCCGCGGTGCGGTCGGGGATGTCGCCCTTCCACTCCTCGTAGCCTTCGAACGACGTGTGCAGAACCGCCTGGCCGCGCGTGGCGGACAGGAGGCGCGACTGGAGGCCGACCAGGCCGCGCGCCGGGATGCGGAACGAGAAGTGCGTGCGGTCCTGCCGCTGGTCCATCTTCTCGACGAAGCCCTTGCGCGAGCCGAAGATCTCGATCACGCGGCCGGAGTATTCGTTCGGGACGTCGACCATGGCGATTTCCACGGGCTCCATGAGGACGCCGTCGATCTTCTTCGTGATCATCTCGGGCTTGGAGACCTGCAGCTCGTAGTTTTCGCGGCGCATGTTTTCGAGCAGGATGCCCAGGTGCAGCAGGCCTCGGCCCGAGACCTTCCACTCGTCGGGGCCGACCTGCTCGACCTTGAGCGCGACGTCGACCAGGGTCTCCTTCATGAGGCGGTCGCCGACGTTGCGCGAGGTGACCAGGCTGCCTTCCTTGCCGCAGAAGGGCGAGTCGTTCACCATGAAGTGCATCGAGAGCGTGGGCTCCTCGATCTTCGGGAACGGCAGCGCCACGGGGTTTTCGCCGCCTGCGATGGTGTCGCCGATGTCGACCTGGGGACAGCCGACGATGACGACGATCTCGCCCGCGGCGGCTTCCTTGGTCTTGTCGCGCCCGAGGTTGACGAAGGTCTGGACCTCGGTGAGCACGCCGGGCGATTTGCTTCCGTCGCGCTTGAGGACGGTGACCTGGGCGCCGGTCTTCGCCACGCCGTTGGAGATGCGGCCGATCGCCATGCGGCCGACATACTCGTTATAGTCGATGTTCGCGACGGAGATCTGCAGCGGCGCGGCCGGGTCGCCCTTCGGCGGCGGCACGCGCTTCAGGATCGTGTCGAAGAGGGGGACGAAGTTGCTCCACTCGTCCTCGAGCTTCAGCTTGGACTGGCCCGCGCGGCCGATGGCGTAGACGACCGGGAAGTCCATCTGCTGGTCGTTCGCCTCGAGCTCCATGAACAGGTAGAAGATCTCGTCCAGGACTTCCTTGGGACGGGATTCGGGCTTGTCGAGCTTGTTGATGACGACGATCGGCTGCAGGCCGTTGTAGAGCGCCTTCTTCAGCACGAAGCGGGTCTGGGGCATCGGGCCGTCGGCCGCGTCCACCAGCAGGAGGCAGCCGTCGGCCATGCGGAGCACCCGCTCGACCTCGCCGCCGAAGTCCTGGTGGCCGGGGGTGTCGACGATGTTGATCTTGGTGCCCTTGTAGACGATCGACGTGTTCTTGGCCAGGATCGTGATGCCCCGCTCCCGCTCCAGGGGGTTCGAATCCATGACGCAGTCGGTCGTCTCCTGGTTCGACCGGAACGCGCCGGACTGCCGGAGCAGGAAATCGACCAGGGTCGTCTTCCCGTGGTCGACGTGGGCGATGATGGCGATATTGCGAAGGTCCATATAGGGAGCGGGAGTATATCCGGGGACCCAGGGGAATGCAACGGGGGTCCGGAGATTCGCGGGCTACTTCTCCTTGTTCAACTGGAACTCTTCGTAGAGCTTCTGGAAGTGCGCCTGAACTTTGAACTTCGTCGGCCGGTCCCACTTGATCGAAAAGATCGGGTTGTCGAGGGCCGTGGAGATGAACAGGCCGTCCTTGCTGAACTCCTTCCAGTCCTTCTTGAAGTGCGTCAGGAGAATGAGGAGGACCACGTCGCAGAGCTTCGGGTTCCGCCCCGACATCTCGTCGAAGATCGCGGTCGGCGTCTCGTCGACCAGGTGCTCGATCAGCAGGGGGAAGTTATCCGGGGCGTCGCCCATGACCGTGTCGAAGGTCACCTCCCCCTTGGCCATCATGACGGGGTCCCATTTGGTGAGGTTCACCAGGCCCGTGATGATCTGGTCCATTTTGCCCGTCTTGGGGGGCTCCGGGCATCCCACCGACAGGGGGAGGGCCAGCAGCAGGGCGAGCAGGGGGAGTCGGTTCATGAGCGGGGTATTGTAGTGGTCGTGCGCCGACTTTGCTATGATTCCGCGCCGATGGCCAAGGCGATACTGTTCGATCTGGACGGGGTCCTGGTCGATTCCTACGAAGTCTGGTTTCACCTCCTCAACGCGGTCGCAGCAAAGCACCGTTATACCCCGATCACGCGCGAGCAGTACAAGACCAGCTGGGGCCAGGGGCTGGAGGTGGACGTGAAGCTCTACTACACCCGCCACACGATCGAGGAGCTCCGGGCGGAGTACGACGTCCTTTACCCGGATTACCTGCAGCACATGAAGGTGATGGAGGGGGCGGAGCAGACGCTCCGGTCGATCACGCTCCCCAAGGCGGTGATCACCAACAGCCCGGGCGGCCTGGCGCGCAAGGCCCTGTCCGTCGCGAAGCTCGACCGCTACCTCGACACGATCGTGGGGAGCGACGAGGTCCCGCATTCGAAACCCGCTCCGGACGGCATCCTGGAAGCCTGCCGCCGCCTGGGCGTGAAGCCGGCGGAGACGATCATGATCGGTGATTCGCGCTTCGATGAGGGTGCCGCCAAAGCGGCGGGCGCCGACTTCCGCTGGTTCACCTCGTTCGCCACCCTGCAGCTCTGAATCCCCTCAAAAAGCCCGGCGTGGTGGAGGGACCGGCGAACTCTACTTCCGGGAGACCAGCGTCAATTCGTTGACCATCTTCATCGCCAGCGGCTGACCGTCGGAGACGATGGTCAGCTCGATCGCGGACTTCTGCGAAAGGAAGCAGCCCTTCTCGGTGGAGAAGACGGCGGTCGACTTCCCCTTGCCGCCCTTGATCTCCACCAGGCCCGCCAGCGAATTGTCCTTCCCGCCGCCCTTCAGCTCGATCGTGATGTCCTGATCGATGTGGGCGTCCGCGTCCTTCAGATCGGTCATCGTCGACTTCATCGCAAACGACATGGTCCCGATCAGCGCCATCTTCACCACGAAGTCGGTGTTCCAGGTGTCGCCCTTGCCGACCTTCTCCTCGGGCAGCGGCGGGGCCATTTGCTGCATCATGCCCTTGAACGTCTCGCTGTTGAGCATCTGCTTGAGCCGCGCCCGGGCCGCGGCGGCCTCGGAGCCGGCGCCCTTCGTGACGGCATCCAGCACCTTGTCGTAGCCCAGGACCTCGGTCACGATCCCGACCGGGGTCATCTTCATCGTGAAAGATTGGCCGACCATCCTGGCCGCCGCCGAGGCGGGGCTGTCGGCCCCGGGCTCCGGGTCTTTCTCCGAATCGTAGTCGTAGTTCCCCAGGAGGGGGCCCGCCTTCGCCGACACCGCGAGGTATTTCACCGTGATCGTCGCCTCGCCCGACTCGGCGACGTTCTCAACCGTCATGGAATACTTGTATCCCATCTGCTGGTCCGCGGGCTGGCCGCCGAGATCCAGCAGGGTCTTCTGGACGGACTTGTAGACCGCTTCCTGCCCCTTCTGCCACTTCCAGCGGAGCTCCGCTTTCGCCTGGGATTCCCGGGCGGGAGCCGGGAGGGGGACCAGGGCGAGCAGGAGGGCGGCCGCGAACGGTTTCATGAATCCCTCGGGATTGCGGAATGCAATACTATAGACGATGCTTCGGGGCATGTGATACGTTTTCGCGACCGCATGATCCGCCGCTACCCGGACGCCCTCCGCTTCCTGAATACCTTCACCGACTACGAGCGCATGGCGTCGACTTACAGCCCGGCCGACTACAACCTGGACCGCATGCGCCGGCTGCTGTGCGACCTGGACAATCCGGAGCGCGCCTTCCTCTCGCTGCATATCGCGGGGACCAAGGGCAAGGGCTCGACCGCCCATCTGGCCGAGGCCATCCTCCGCGAATCGGGCTACCGGACCGGCCTCTATACGTCGCCCCATCTGGTCGACATGCGGGAGCGGATCCGGCTGGACGGCGACCTGGTCTCCGAGGCCGACTTCACCCGGGCGATGGCCTTCATGGAGCCCGCGCTCCGGAGGCTGCGGCCGACGTACTTCGAGACCATGACCGCCGCGGCCTTCCTCCTGTTCGCCTGGAAGAAGGTGGAGTATGCGGTCGTCGAGGTGGGACTCGGAGGCCGGCTGGACGCCACGAACGTCATCCTGCCCGCGGCCTGCGCGATCACCACCATCGACTACGACCATATCGACAAGCTGGGGAAGACCCTGGACGCCATCGCGGGAGAGAAGGCGGGGATCCTGAAGCCGGGGGTTCCGTCGGTCTCCAGCCCGCAGCCGCCGGCCGCCCGCCGGGTGCTCCGGGCGCGGGGAAACCCGGCCTTTCCGCGCTTTCGGGTCCTGTCCCACCGGGGGTTCGTGCTAAAATTCACGGCGGAGGGACGGAGCTTCGAGCTTCCGGTCCTGGGGAAGCACCAGGCGGCCAATGCCGCGACCGCGTTGGCCCTCGTGGAGCGTTCGGGGGCGAGGGTGGATCCTGGAGCCGTGCAGCGGGCTTTTCGAAAGGTCCGACTGCCCGGCCGCGTTGAACCGGTGGGCCAGCGGCCGCTGTTGATCGTGGATGCGGCCCATAACCCGGTCTCGGCGCGGGCGCTGGCGTCGGCGCTCCGGGACCTGCCTCGCAGACGGCTGGTGCTGGTGTTCGGCGCGTCGGCGGACAAGGACTACGGGACGATGTTGAAAACACTGCTTCCGCAGGCGGCCCTGGTGATTTTCACGAAAGCGTCGAATCCGAGGGCCGCGGCGACGTCCGATCTCCTGAAGCACGCGAAGGGCCGTCCGGCCGTGGCGGCCCGCAGCGTGCCCCGGGCGCTGGCGCTGGCGCGCAAGGCGGCCCGACCGGAGGACGCGATCGTGGTGACCGGATCCTTCTACGTGGCGGGCGAGGCCCTGGGCCTGCTGCAGCGCCATGAATGACCGCGGCGACAGCAACGTCCGGGCCGCCGATCTGGCGGTGTCGCGGAAGATGGTCGACCGCAGCACGGCCGACCGCGCCCTCCACCTGCTCGACGCCCGGGATTCCCAGATCTCCCTCGGCGAGCTCCTCCTCCAGCTCGGCCACATCAACGCCGACCAGTTCAAGGAGCTGATGGCCGCCCACCATGCCAGCGCCCTGCCGGCCGATACGGCCATCAACGAGTCCCAGCTCTTCGGCGAGGCGGTGATCTCCCGCGGGCTGGCGACCCCGGACCAGGTCAACGACGCCCTCCGCGAGCAGGCCGAGCTCGCGGGCAAAGGAACCTTCAAGAACCTCGGCGAGCTCCTCATCGTCAAAAAGATCCTGACCTCCGACCAGGTCAAGGGCCTGATCCACGAGCAGGACCAGGTCATCATGCTCTGCCCGTCCTGCGGGGAGAAATACAACGTCCTCAAGCAGTGGATGGGCAAGGCCAAGTGCCCGTCGGATTCGAGCCTGCTGGCGGAGATCCAGACCAGCGCGAGCGTCGGCGTCGCCGCGACCCTCGGCGCGGGCGGCGACACGCCCGGGTCGCCGATCGGAATGGAGGCCGGAGGCTGCCGCATCGTGGAGCTCATCGGTCGCGGCTCGATGGGCGCCGTCTACAAGGCCAAGCACGTCGGCCTGAACCGCTACGTCGCCGTCAAGTTGCTGCCGTCGGTGTCGAACGACCCGGAGCTCGTGAAGCGGCTGCTCTTCGAGGCGCGGGCGATCGCGAAGCTGGAGCACCCGAACATCGTCCAGGTCTACGACGTCGGCTTCCAGCGCGGTTACTTCTTCATCGTGATGCAGCTGCTGAAGGGCGAGACGCTCGAGGAGCGGGTGGCGGAGATGGGGGCGCTGCCGGTCCCGACGGCGCTGGACATCATCACCGACGTCGCCCAGGGGCTGGCGGCGGCGCACGCGAAGGGGATCGTGCACCGCGACCTGAAGCCCGCGAACATCATGCTGACGGAGGACGGCAAGGCGCGCCTGACGGACTTCGGCCTGGCGCAGGATGCCGAGAACCCCGACGGCCGCGAGGGCCTGATCGTCGGGACGCCGTATTACATGTCTCCCGAGCAGTGGCTGGGGCACAAGGCGGACGAGCGGAGCGACCTCTATTCGCTCGGGGTGATCCTCTATCAGATGGTGACGGGTCACCGGGCCTTCGCGGGCGAGACGGTGAACGAGCTGATGCACCAGCACCTGAAAGTGGTGGCGCCCTCGCCCAAGCACTACGACCCGGAGCTGGCCGACGGCCTCTGCGCGATGATCAAGAAGATGATCTCGAAGCCGCCCAAGAAGCGCTACCCGAACGTGCCGGAGTTTCTGGACGACCTGAAGAAGGTGTCGACGGGGGAGGACCCGGACGCGCTGGCCGAGTTCGGCCAGATGGTGAAGTGCCAGTTCTGCGAGACCTTCAACGCGGTGACCGAGAAGAAGTGCAAGATCTGCGGCGAGAACATGGGCGACGCCGCGGGTCCGATCGAGATCGCCGCGCATCCGGACGAGTTCAAATGCCCGGGCTGCGGCGCGCTGAACCGCAAGGGCACGCGCGTCTGCGGCGGCTGCAGGAAACACTTCTGCACCCGCTGCAAGATCCGGGTCGCAGTCCTGCGCAGCTACTGCCACCGCTGCGTCCCGCACCTGCGGCGCTAGGGATCCGCTTCCCTGGGCACCAGGTTTTCACACCAGCGCATTTCCTTTCGTGGGAATGCGGTGGCCCTTGACTTGCCTTCCCCGGGAACGATGAACTCCTCCGAGCTCCCCTGGCGCAAGCAGGAGACGGGCCGGCATCGAAATACGATCCCAGAATTGTTATATTCGGCGGATCGGGCCGTAGCGCAGCCAGGCTAGCGCGCCTGCCTTGGGCGCAGGAGGCCGCGAGTTCAAATCTCGCCGGCCCGACCATCCTCCCTCCTCCTCTTCATGCCTGATCCCTGATGCTTTCTTCCGGATGCTATGATGGGTTCATGCCTCAACCCCTGGAGTTCCGGCTTTCGGTCACCAATCCCGGCCCTGCCGTCGGGGTCTGGGAGGCCTTCGCGGGCACGCTGGGACGCGTCGTCGTCCCCGCCGCGGGACAGACCTCGCTGGAGGACCCCTCGAGCGAAATCTCCAGTTCCGTGCGGCACGCCGCGTTCACCGAGGAGTGTCAGGGCGAGCCGCTTCCCGACGAGCGGATGCTGACGCCCCAGTTCAGCGTCGCCGGCTGGGCGGACATCCGCCCCGAAGTGCGGCAGACCTATGCCGGGGTGAAGAAGGAGGTCGTCGCCAGCGGCTTCGCGGCGTCGATCGCGCTGAAGCCGTCGCCCCTGACCGTTCCCGCGCTCCTGTTCCGCCACCGGCCCCGGCCCGACGAGGACCGCCTGCTGCCGCTCGCGGGCGCGCTGATCGAGGTCTCGGCGGACTCGGCCACGGTCGCGGTCACGGTGGAGCGCTGGCTGCTGACGCAGGCGATCGCCCCTTATGGCCTGGTCGAGGAAGACCTGGTCCGGCTGCTCACGAACATCAACGACGCGTTCCGCGATTTCGCGCGGCAGTGTCCGGGCTCGGATCCGAAGCCGGGCCTGGTGATCCCGACCACGAACCTCCTGCCGGCGCTGGAGCAGCTGCTCACGCAGTTCAAGGCCGACGCGAGCTGAGTTTCAGCGGGCGAGCACGACGAGGACGATCGCCGCGAGGAGCAGGCCGGCGCCGGCCAGGCGGGCGCGGAACACCGCCGCGCCCTGCTCGCGCTCCCGGTTGCCGAACCAGGGCCCCACGGCCCACACGGCCAGCACGCTCCAGAGCCCGCGGCCGCTGTAGACCACGTTGATGCGCGTGGCCCGGGAATACAGCGCCAGCGACGTGATCAGCAGCAGGCCCTGGACCGCGATCGCCGTGCCGCCGAGGAGCAGCGGACGCCACGCCCCCGGGGGGATCCCGCCCAGCCGCCGTCGGCCGAGCCCGAGCAGCAGGAGGGAGTAGACCGCGACGAAGCCCATCAGCACCGGCAGGAAGCGGCCCGCGCCCCAGGCGGGCGCCCACTTCTGCACCAGCACGTCGAACAGCGCGAAGGCCGCGGCGGCGAGCGTCCCGAACACGATGGCCGGGGCGGCGCGCCCAGCGGCCGCCGGGCTTCCGCGGCTGAGGAACAGGATGCCCGCGCTGCTGAGCACGGCCGCGATCCAGACCGTCGCCCCGATCCGTTCGCCGATCAGCAGCGTGACGAAGATCGCGACGAGCACGACCTTGATGCCCAGCACCGGGGTCGCGACCGAGACGTCGCCGCGCTGGAGGGCGACGAAGCCGAACACCTGGCCGGCGACGAAGAGCAGCGCCGTGAGCGCCGGCTGGAGATACCCCGCCGGCCCGGGGAGGCGTCCTCCAAGGGGCCATAAGGTGCTGAAGACGACGCCGATGATCACGTTGGTGACGATCGTGATGCGCCAGACCCCGACCCCGCGCATGCCCGCGTCCTTGAGGAAGAGCGCGCCGACGACGTAGATCATCGACGCGGCGAACGGCATCAGGAGAAAGGCCATCGACACGTCTACTTCGGGGCGTGCCGGAGGATGAACTCCACGATCGGCGCCGGATCCTTGAGGCTATGCGGATGATGGCCGACGCCGGGCTTCGAGATCAGCTTCATCTCGCCGCCCAGCTCCTTATAGCGCTGTTCCACCAGGCCGGCGTTCTCCGGGAGCGGGACGACGTCGTCGGCGTCGCCGCAGACGGCGAGAATGGGGATCTTGGCGTCCGCGAGGGGCTTGAGATTATCCACCGGGTTGAACTTGTACGCGAGGGCCTGCTCCTCGGTCAGATCGTAGACTTTCCGGCAGCGGTCCCAGTCGCCCGGGGATCCCTTGCCTTTTCCTTTGCCGCCCGGCCAGCTCTTGAAGTCGCAGACCGGGGCATCGAGGTAGAGGCAGGCGACCTGCGTGGGATTCCGGGAGGCCCAGTTGAGCGCGAAGAGGCCGCCGCGGCTGAATCCTTCGAGGACGGGCTTGGACGACAACTGGTGCTCCGACCGGAGTTGCGCGTGGAACTTGTCCATCGCGTCGAGCGCCACCGGCGCGCCGTAGAGGTTCTGGAGGTCCATATAGGCGACGTGCCAGCCCTGGGCGAGCAGGGCGAGGTCGCCCTGGGGCTCGTACCCGAAGAATTCGGTGCGCCAGATCCAGGGCCTGGTCGCGGCGGCTTCCTTCGGCTTCACGAGCAGGCACTTGCGGCCGTCGACCGTGAAATCGATACGGTCGTAGCCGTTCCAGACCGAGGACTTCGTGTCTCCGGCCTGCAGCGGGCAGGCGGCCAGGATCGTCGCGAGCAGGGCCCGGATCAGCTGAGCTCCACCGGACGGCCCGTCGTCGCCGAGGCGTAGATGCCGTCGATGATCTTCATCAGCTTGTGCGCCTCGCTCGCCTGGTTGAGCGGCGCTTCCTTGTCCTCGAGCACGAGCGCGAAGTTCTTGGCCGAGCGCGTGCGGCCCATCGTCTCGTCCGCCTCGACGACGATGCTCCGATTCACCGGGAAGCCGTGCTCCTGGGAATAGATCTCGCAGCTGTCGATGCTCGTGGGATCGAGGCCGTCGATGCGGAACAGTCGCTGGATCCGGCCGCCGGCCTTCTGGCCCTGAAAGACCACCGACACGACCTCGCGCTCGTTCAACTCGGCCCACGAGTTGCGGATCGACAGGACCTGGCCCGTCTTGAAGGTCACGAACGCGTGCGCCGCGGCCTCGACGTCGGTGACGCCGCCCTTCACGTCCGGAATGCCCCAGGGCCCCTTGAACTCCTTGTTGTCGATGTTGTCGCTGAACGTGTTCCCCAGCACGAACGCGGGGTCGGGATAGCCCATGAAGTGCAGGGCGAGATCGATCATGTGGAGCAGGTCGATCACCGGGCCGCCGCCGGAGAGCTTCTTGTTCGTGAACCAGCCGCCGAAGCCGGGGATGCCGTTGCGGCGGATCCAGGTCGCCTGCGCGGAGTTGATGCGGCCCACGGCGCCGCTCTTGAAGATCTCGCGCATGGCGTAGGACTCGGGCCTGGCGCGGTTGTTGAAGTTGAACATCAGGGTCTTGTTGGCCTTCTTGGAGGCGTCGACCATCTGGGCCACGTCGGCCGCGTTCAGCGCCGGGGGCTTTTCGCAGAACACGTGCTTGCCCGCGGCCAGCGCTTCCATGACCAGGGGATGGTGGAAGACGTTGGGGGTGATGATGGAGACCGCGTCCACGTCCTTGATGGCCGCGTAGAGCTCCTTCGGTTCGTTGAAGGTCTTGTCGACGCCGTACTTCGTCGCCGCCGCCGCGGCGGCCGCCGGCACCTTGTCGACGATGGCGACGACTTCCGCGCCGCCGGCACGGAAGCCCGCGACGTGATAGGCGGCCATCCAGCCCGCGCCGATGATCGCGATCTTCTTGGGCATCGTTCCTCCTTGATGGAGCTGCAGCAGAAGCGTCACACCCCCCCGGGGAAGGACAATATAGCCATCCGGGCGCCTGGAGATCAATCAGACAGAACAAGGGTCTGCAGAATCCCCCGACCAAAACAGACCGGCTGTTTTGTTCCGGATTGCACTGCCACCCCCTTTGCGTTAGATTATCGCCCCTATGCCGAAGACCCTTTTCGAGAAGATCTGGGACGAACACGTCGTCGTCCAGGAACCCGACTGCCCCGCAGTCCTCTATATCGACCTGCACCTCATCCACGAGGTGACGTCGCCCCAGGCCTTCGCCGGGATGCGCGCCCGCGGCCTCAAGGTCCGGCGGCCGGACCGCACGGTCGCCACCGTCGACCATATCATCCCGACCCACGACCCCAAGATCGGCATCCTCGACCCCCAGGCGAAGAACCTGGTCGCCGAGCTGGATCGCGGCTGCAAGGACAACGGCATCACGTTCTACGGCGTCGGCAGCCACGACCAGGGCATCGTCCACGTCATCGGCCCCGAGAAGGGCTATACCCAGCCCGGGATGACGATCGTCTGCGGCGACTCGCACACGTCGACGCACGGCGCGTTCGGCGCCCTCGCGTTCGGCATCGGCACGAGCGAAGTCGAGATGGTGCTCGCGACGCAGACGCTGCTGCAGAGGAAGCCGAAGACGATGGAGGTCCGCGTCGACGGCAGGCTGAAGAAGGGCGTCACCGCGAAGGACATCATCCTCGCACTCATCGCGAAGATCGGCACCGGGGGCGGCACCGGGCACTGCCTCGAGTACCGCGGCGACGCGATCCGCGCGCTCAACATGGAAGAGCGCATGACGATCTGCAACATGTCGATCGAGGCCGGCGCCCGCGCGGGCCTGATCGCGCCCGACCAGACCACGTTCGACTACCTGGAAGGAAAGCCCTTCGCGCCGAAGGACTTCTCGAAGTTCGCGAACTACGTCACGGACGACGGCGCCAGATTCGACGCGAGCGTCGTCATCGACGGCTCCGCGCTCGAGCCGTTCATCACCTACGGGACGAACCCCGGCGCCGGCATGCCGATCTCCGGCATCATCCCGAAGGACACGCCGGCGAAGATGCTGGAGTATATGGGCCTCGAAGGCGGGAAGCCGCTGCTCGGGCATCCCATCGACGTGGTCTTCATCGGCAGCTGCACGAACTCGCGCATCACCGACCTGCGCGCGGCGGCGTCGGTGCTCAAGGGCCGCAAGGTCAAGGCCCCGCGCGTCATGATCGTCCCCGGCAGCCACATCATCAAGGACCAGGCGGAGGCCGAGGGCCTGCACACGATCTTCAAGGACGCCGGCTGCGAATGGCGCGAGCCCGGCTGCTCCATGTGCCTCGCGATGAACGGCGACGAGCTCAAACCCGGCCAGTATTGCGTCTCGACCTCGAACCGCAATTTTGAAGGGCGCCAGGGGAAGGGCGGCCGCACGCTGCTCGCCAGCCCGCTGACCGCCGCCGCGTCGGCCATTGAAGGTTGCGTGGCGGACGCCCGGAGGTATTTGTAACGTGAACCCCATCACGACGTTCAAGGGCAAGTCGGTCGGGATCCCGATCGCCAACATCGACACCGACCAGATCACCCCGGCCCGGTACCTGAAGGGCACGGAGAAGAAGCTGGCCAAGGCGTTCTTCGCCGACTGGCGCCTCAACGCCGACGGCACGCCGAAGGCCGATTTTCCACTGAACCAGCCCGGGGCGCAGGGGGCGTCGATCCTCGTGGCGGGCGACAACTACGGCTGCGGCAGCTCCCGCGAGCACGCGCCGTGGGCCATGGCCGACTACGGCATCCGCTCGGTGGTCTCGACGTCCATCGCCGACATCCACCGCAGCAATTGCCTGAAGAACGGCATCATCCCCATCGTCGTCGACGAGCCGACGCTGAAGGAGGCCCTCTCGGCGGCCGAGAAGAACCTCGAGTTCTCGGTCGATCTGCCGAACCAGACGCTGACGCTGCCGTCGGGGCGGAAGGTCCCGTTTCCGATCGACGGCTTCGCCAAGAAGTGCCTGGTCCAGGGCCTCGACGAGCTGGGCTACCTGAAGTCGCACGAGGCGGTGGTCGCCGCCTACGAGAAGCGGCACGACGCCGCGCGAGCCTAAGGCCGGTCGCCGTCATGGGCCGGGCCTACGTCTCGATCAGCATCGTCACCCTGCTCTGGGCGATCAACTTCAAGGTGGGGAAGATCGGCACGGGGGAGATCGATCCCCTCTTCATCGCGTCATTCCGCATCATCGTCACCGGGCTGTTCTTCTACTCGCTCCTCAAGCCCGAGGACCGGAAGTTCCGGCGGACGGACTGGCGGGACTGCTGGCCGCTGGCCCTCACGGGGATCGGACTCAACCATATCTGCTTCGCGGTCGGCATCAGCCGGACGATCCCGTCGCATTCCGCCGTCATCCACGCGCTGATCCCGGGCTTCGTCGCCCTCGCGGCCTGGATCGTGCTTCGCGAGGCAATGGCGCCGATGCAGATCCTCGGGATCCTCGTCGCGCTGGCAGGGACGCTGACCGTCGTGCTCGGCGTGCCGCGGTCGGAGTTCCACGGGACGATCTGGGGCGACCTGATCACGATGGGCGGGATCACGGCGTTCTCGATCTATACCGTGTTCGGGCGACGGGTGATGTCGGAGATGGGCAGCCGGCGGGCGGTGACGCTCGCGTTTCTGTTCGCGGCTCCGTTCATGATCCCGCTGCTGGTGATCGGAATCCTGAGGGTCGACTGGGCGCACGTCACCTGGCGCGGCTGGTCGGCGCTCGCCTATATGCTGCTCTTCGCGAACATGGTCGCGTACCTGCTGCACAGCTACGCGCTGTCGAGGCTGAAGGCCGGGCAGGTGGCGGCCTTCACGAACCTGCAGCCGGCCATCGCGATCGCGATTTCGGCGGCGTCGGGCGACCCCACGCGGCCCTCGCTCTTCGTGGGGGCGGCCATCGCCCTGGCGGGGGTGGTGCTCGTTCAATTGCGTCGGCCGCCTCCTTCGCTAGAATGTGGGGATGGACTGGGACGTGGCCATCGCGCGAGCGGACACGCTGTCGACGCGCCATAAGAGCGCGGCGGACCTGCTGTTCTTCTATCGCGCGGTCGTCCGCTTCCAGAAAGAGATCTATCACCGGGTGAAGGCGCATCCCAAGGCGGACGCGCAGAAGCTCGACACCGCCATGCTCGCGACGTTCTTCCCCGATTTCATCCAGCTCGTGGAGAAGTACGGCCCCACGGAGCTGGTCGCGCAGGCGGCGAAGTTCCAGGACCGGCAGGACTGGGAGCAGATCCTGCGGTCCTGCTGGCAGCAGACGCACGAGCGCCTCGAGGTGCTGGCGCGGGCGATCCTGCAGCCCTATGTGCAGTATCTGGCCGAGCGCTGGCATGTCGAGGTCGGGGGCCTGGGGGAGGGCGCGGGCTCGTGTCCCTTCTGTTCGCGGGCGCCGATCGTCAGCGTCCTGAACGGGCACCGGCGCCTGGTCTGCTCCCTGTGTTCGCATGAGTGGGCGTTCACGGAGAAGAGCTGTCCGGGATGCCACGCGGAGAAGCTGGAGCTGCTGCGGCACCGCAGCTATCCGCAGCTTCGGGTGGAGGCGTGCAGCAGCTGCGGGCACTATCTGAAGTCCGTCGATCTGCGCAAAGACCCGGCGGCGGTCCCGCTGGTGGACGAGCTTGCGTCCACCGAGCTGGACCGCCACGCGAGGGAGCGCGGCTTCGTCAAGCTGGAGCTCAACGTCGCCGGCCAGTAGGAATAAAACGGACGGCCTGTCTTCTTCCTAGCAGGCGCACCCGCTGTTTTCGTCGGACCTCGAGCCCTTCTCGACCGGCTTGTTCTCCGTCCGCTTCTTGGGCGGACGATCATCGTGCATGTCCTCGGGCTCGATGAAGTCCTTGCCCTCGTTGATGTCGCTGTCGTCGCCGGCCGGGACCTGGTCTTCCTCGTGCGGCTTCCTCCTGGTCGGCGGCTCCATCAGCTTCGTGCCCGGACGGCTCGAGCCACCCTGTTCCTTCCGGTCGTCCTTCTTCTTGTCGTCCTTCTTGGGGTCGCTCATAGATCCCTCCATGGTTGACGGGGCGTTGACGGGGCACCAACGGCGCCCACAGCCATTTGATCCAGGATGAGGTCCGATGTTTCGAAGCAGATAAAGCGCCCGATCGACCGGACTTCGCAAGTACACAATAATTGAACCATCTGCCGCGCTTCCATGGGCGTCACCAACCGCCAGTCTTGTTTGGAGGATTTGCTTGCGCTTTTATGTAACAGTATTGCAGTAAATACGTCATAATACTGTCATTATGAACGGCGAAGCGACGATGAGCCTGGACGAGCTGACCCGCGAGGCGGGGCGCCTGCTGGAGGAAAATGCCCTCCTGGAGGCGCAGGCCGACGGACGCGTCGCAGCGGCCCCGGATGCCCGGACGGTGCGGTATTACGCCACCCTGGGGCTCGTGGACCGCCCGGGCATCGTGGATCGCGAAGCCCGGTACGGGCGGCGGCACCTGCTGCAGCTGGTGGCCGTCAAGGCGCTCCAGGCCCGGGGCCTGCCCCTGGCCGACATCCAGTCGCGGCTGTACGGTTGCAGTAACCCGGAGCTCGAGAATCTTCTCAAGGCCGTGTCCCAGGACCGGCCCCGTGCCGCAGCGGTCCAGCCGCTGCGGTGGCGGGAGCTGACGATCGAGCCCGGGCTCAAACTCATGGTCGAGGATGGATGGGCGTCGCGGCTGTCTCCCGCGGCGCTCGAGGATCGGATCCGCGCGGCGCTGACCGCGCTCTCAACCCCGGAAGGAGGAAGTCATGGTCGCCCTTGAACCCGCCCTGAAACCCACGATCGCCGAGGACCGCACCCGCGACCTCGGATCGCTGGTCGTCACCAAGAACGATCGCCGTGCCCGGCTGCCCCTGGCCGGAGTGAAGATCTCGGCCCGCGTGGCCGACCGCGTCGCGCACGTCACCCTGGAGCAGAAGTTCACGAACCCGTTCACGGAAGCCCTCGAGGCCACCTACATCTTCCCGATGTCGGGCGGCTCGGCGGTCAGCGCCTTCGAGCTCAAGGTCGGCGCCCGCGTGATCAAGGGCGTCGTCAAGGAGCGCGGCGACGCCCGCCGCACCTACCAGAAGGCGATCGAGGACGGCAAGCGCGCCGCCCTCCTCGAGCAGGACCGCGACGACGTCTTCACCGTCCAGGTGGGCAACCTCCCGCCGGGCGAGGAGGTCAGCGTCCGCATCGTCACCTCCGAGAAGCTGCCCTTCTTCGACGACGGCACGACCGAGCTGCGCCTGCCGCTCGTCGTCGCCCCGCGCTATATCCCCGGCAACCCGATCCCCCGCGACCCGGTGGGGGGCGGCGTCGAATGGGACACCGACCAGGTGCCCGACGCGTCGCGCATCAGCCCGCCGCGGCTCGCGGCCGGCTTCGATCCCAAGGTCGCCCTGCAGATCGAGGTCGAGCTCGACGACGACGGCGAGCTTTCCGATCTCGCCTGCTCGCAGCACGCGATCCGGCTCTCCGGCGGGAAGATCGCCCTGACGAAGCAGGACGAGCTGCTCAACCGCGACTTCATCCTGCGCTGGAAGCTGTCCGGCGCGAAGGTCCGCACCACGCTGCTGACCACGAAGGACGGCTACGGCATGCTCTCGCTGCTGCCGCCGAAGCGCGACGGCTTCCTGGGCCTGGCCCGCGACGTCATCTTCGTGCTCGACCGCTCGGGCTCCATGGACGGCATCAAGATGACCTCCGCCGCCCGCGCCTGCTCGCTGCTGCTGAACACGCTCGGACCGCGCGACCGCTTCGCGATCGCGGCGTTCGACGACCGGGCCGAGTGGATGGTCGACGGAACATTCACGACGGCCGACGAGGCCGGCCTTTCGGCCGGCGAGAAGTTCCTCCGCACCATCGACGCCCGGGGCGGCACCGAGCTCGACCCCGCGATGAAGGAGACGCTCGACCTGATCGGCAAGCGCAAGGACGCCGACGGCCGCGTCCCCGTCGTCGTCATCCTCACCGACGGCCAGGTCGGCAACGAGTCGGCCGTCTTCGCCCGCCTCCAGAAGGACGGCGGCGACACGCGCGTCTTCACCGTCGGCATCGACACGGCCGTGAACGCGGCGTTCCTGCAGCGGGTGGCGTCGCTGGGCGGCGGCACCTGCACCTGCGTGGTGCCGGGAGAAGGGCTCGAGGACGCCCTGCGCGGCATCGGCCGCGAAATCGGCACCCCGCTGGTCGTCGACGTGAAAATCGACGGCGTCGAAGACCCGGCCCCGGCCCGCGTGCCGGACCTCTTCGCCGGCCGCGCGGCGACCGTCTTCTTCCGCCTTCCGAAGGGGAAGAGCGTGACGGTGACCGGCACCTGTTCCGACGGCAAGGCGTTCAAGGAGACCGTGAAGGCCCGCCTGATCGAGCTTCCGGCGATCGACCATCTCTGGGCGCGCTCCCGGGTCACCGACCTGGAGGACCGCTTCCGGCTCGAGACGGACAAGCAGGACCGGATCCGCAAGGAGATCATCGCCCTGGCGATCGAGCACACGCTGCTCACGCGGTTCACGTCGTTCGTCGTCGTGGACGAGAGCGAGATCGTGAACAAGGCCGGCGAGGGCCGCAAGCTGCTGCAGCCGGTCCATAGGCCCGACCAGTGGGAGATGGAAGCGGAGAAGGACAGCGCCCAGGAGATGTCGGCGATCGGCAGCCGCAGCGGGGGCGCGGGCGCTCCGAGCGGATCCATCGCCAGGAGCATGCTGCCTCCGGCGGCTCCGCCGCCGCCTCCGATGTGCGCGAAGCCGTCGCCCGCTCCGATGAAGAAGAAGTCGTCCAACGTGTTCGGCAGGCTGTTCGGCGCCAAGCATGGGGACGACGAATCGGCGCCCGAGCCCCGGGAGGCCAGGGTGTCGGCGTCCGAGCGGAAGTCCTTCGAGAAGGCGCTCGAAGTCCTGAAGCAGGCGCTTTCGGCCGCGCGGTCGGAGCTCTCCGCCGGGAAGATCCCGTCCGCGGGGGCGATCGAGCGGGCCCGCAAGGCGCTGATGAAGGAGCTCGGCGGCTCCATCCTGGGGACGAAGCTGGCCGCCCTTCAGAAACTGCTGCGGACCGGGCTCCTGGAGCTGGTCGCCGCCCTGGGCGCGGCCGCTCCCGCGGAGGCGCCGTCGCTGGCCTCCGCCCTGGACCGCTGTGTCCGCGACCTGGACGACGCCGTGAGCTCGTCCGTCACGGAGCCGAAGTTCTGGGAGAAGATGATCTAAGCTCCTCCTCCCCAACGGCGGGGCCGCCCGATCCTTCCGGGGATCGGGCGGTCTCGCCCGACGGCGCCGTTTCCCCGCTTTTCAGCCGCCTTGACGTGTGCTATATTCGGGACATGCGGCGGTATTATCTGTCGGTCATCTCGGGCCAGCGCCGTGGAGTGATCCCCGCGCTCCTGCGCGGCGTGCTCTGGCTGCTGACGATCGTCTACGCCGCCCTTCACCGCACACGCCAGGTCCTCTACCGCCTCGGCGTCTTCCGCTCCGTCAAGTTTCCCTGCCCCGTCATCTCCGTCGGCAACATCACCGCCGGCGGCACCGGCAAGACGCCGCTCGTCGAGTTCCTCGCCCGCTGGTTCGTCCGCCGCAACTACCGCACCGCCATCCTCGCCCGCGGCTACGGCCGCAGCTCGTCGCGCGACGCCGACGACGAGGACCTGATCTCCGAGATGGAACTGGAGAACGTCGTCCGCCTCGCCGGGAAGGACCGCGTCGCCTCCGGCCGCAAGGCCCTCTCCGAATACCGCGCCGACCTGCTGATCCTCGACGACGGCTTCCAGCACTACCGCATCCAGCGCGGCCTGGACATCGTCGCGATCGATGCGACCCAGCCCTTCGCCAACGGGCACCTGCTGCCGCGCGGCATGCTCCGCGAGCGTCCGTCCGCCCTGCGCCGGGCCGACCTCGTGATCCTGACGCGCACGGACCAGGTCACTCCCGGGGAGCTCGAGGACCTGCGCGCGAAGATCGGCCCCGCGGTGGAGACCATCCACAAGCCCGTCCACGTGCGCAGCCTCTGGAACCGGAAGAAGCACGGCCTGGACTGGCTGCGCGGCCGCAGCGTCTACGCGTTCTGCGGCGTCGGCAACCCCGAGGCCTTCCGGCGGACGCTGGAGGCCGTGGGCGCCACCGTCGTGAAGTTCCGCGCCTACGAGGATCATCATCCCTACGCGATCCAGGACCTGCGTCGTATGAACGCCGAGGCCCAGGAGTTCATGGCCGAGGCGATCGTGACGACGGAGAAGGACGCCACGAAGGTGAACGCGGAGGGCTTCGAGCTCCCGCTGGCCGCGCTGAGGATCGAGATCGAGGTCACGCGGCACGAGGAGCTGCTCGAGGAGAGGCTCCTGGCCGTCGTCCGGGACATCCCCCGCGCGGCCGCGCCGATCGGACGATGAGCAGTCGCCGCAGCGGCTTCCGTCTCCGCCGCTTCCCGCCGGTGCAGCTGTTCCTCTACCTCGTCATGCGCACGGTCTTCATGGTCGTCGGGATGTTCCGCTGGTCGCTCGCCCCCGTGGTGGGACGCCGCCTGGGCCTGCTCCTGCGCTTCCTGGACCGCCGCCACACCGGTGTCGCGGCGAGGAATCTCGAGAGGACGCGCGGTGTCTGCGCGCCCGACGCGATCCCCGCGTTCGTCGACCGCCTCTATGCCCACATCGGGCTGAGCTTCGTCGAGATGCTGATGCTCCCCGGGCTGATCGAGCGCGGCTGCATCGAGGACTTCACGCGCTTCCGGCGCTTCGACGTGGCCGAGCGCGTCCTCCGCGCGGGTCGGGGGCTGATCGTCGTGATCGGCCACCTGGGAAACTGGGAGGTCATGGGCCTTGCGATCTGCAAGGCCGGCTATCCGCTGAACTCGCTGGCCCGTCCGATCGAGAACCCGTGGATCGACGCCTGGCTGAACCGCTTCCGCACCCGGACCGGCCAGAGGATCATCCCCAAGCGCCACGCCCTGGGCGAGATGATCCGCGTGCTCCACCGGAACGAGATCCTGATCGTGCAGGTGGATCAGAATGCGAAGAGCGCGGGGGTCCTGACCGACTTCTTCGGACGGCCCTGTTCGACCCACCGCAGCCCGGCCATCCTCTCGCTCAAGTACGGGACCCCCATCATCGTGGCCAACATCTACCGCGAGAACGGCCTGCACCACTGCGACCTGGGCGATCCGATCGACCCCGCCCGCCACCGCGACCACGCCGACCCGGTGAAGTCGATGACCCAGGCCTATACGGCCGAATTCGAGCAGGCCGTCCGCGCCCATCCCGACCAGTGGTTCTGGGTCCACGAGCGCTGGAAGCACGGCGAGAAGTCGTCGCAGGCCGGCGCTTCCCCGGTCCCGGCCGGTGCGGGCCCCTCATGAGCAGGGCCGAAAAGTTCCGGCTGCACGAAGTCCGGCCCGTCCAGTTCCTCCTGTACCTGCTCCTGCGCAGCGTCGTGATGGTCATCGCCATGTTCCCGTACTCGTCCGCCCCCGCCATCGCGCGCCTCCTCGGGATGTTCGTCCGCCTCATCGACCGCAAGCACGTCCGCATCGCCGCCAAGAACCTCCAGAATTCCGGCGACCTCTGCCCGCCCGCCCGGATCCCGGAGTTCATCACCCGCGTCTACGAACATGTCGCCCTGGGCTTCGTCGAGATGCTGATGACGCCCCGCATGATCGAGCGCCGCGAGCTGCTCCGGCACGTCACGCTGGTCAACTTCGAGAAACTCGCCGGCTACCAGCAGGAGGGCAGGGGCGTCATCCTCACGATCGGCCACCAGGGCAACTGGGAGATGTGCGGCCTCGTCGTGCTGCTGAGGGGCTACCGGCTCAACGTCCTGGCGCGGCCGATCGACAATCCCTGGATCGACCGCTACCTGAACCGCTTCCGCACCCTCACGGGGCAGCGCGTCATGTCGCGCGACCGCGCCCTCGGCGAGATGATCCGCGTCCTCCAGGGCAACGGGCTGCTCGTGATCCAGATGGACCAGGACGCGCGCCAGTCCGGCGTCTTCGTCAACTTCTTCGGCCGCCCGGCTTCGACGCACCGCAGCCCGGCCGTCCTCTCGCTCAAGTACGGGGCCCCGATCGTCCCGGTCAACGTCTATCGCGAAGGCCCCTCCCATACGGTGATCGCGACCGAGCCGATCTTCCCCGCCGCCTTCCGCGACCATCCCGACCCGACCAAGGCGCTGACCCAGGCGATGAGCGACCGCTTCGAGGAGTTCGTGCGCCAGCATCCGGAGCAGTGGTTCTGGATCCACGACCGGTGGAAGACGGCGGAGCGCAGCGCGCGCGCCACCACGGAAGCCCTCGTCTGAATCGGCGCGAGATTCCGGCCCGCATCGCAAACTGGTTTCCGGGATGAGAACAATGACCGCGCTCCTGGCCCTCCTCCTGTCGGCCGGCGCCTTCGCCGGGGAGCAGGATCCGCCGCTCACGTTCCAGGTCGACGGCAAGACCCGCGCGCCGATCTCTCCTTATGTCTACGGGGCCAACCACCCCAAATGGGACAAGGACGGCTGGACGACCCCGCTCTCGCGCGCAGGCGGCAACCGGCTGACGGCCTACAACTGGGAGACCAACGCCTCCAACGCCGGCTCCGACTGGCAGCACCAGAACGATAATCTCATGGGGACCGACGTTCCGGGCGAAGCGATGCGCAAGGCCGTCGCCGGCTCCTTCGAGCACGGCGCCGCCATCGTGATGACCGTCCCCATCATCGGCCGCGTTGCGGCCGACAAGAACGGCGGCGGCGACGTCAACAAGACGCCGGACTACCTCCACAAGCGCTTCTTCGTCTCGCTGCCGAAGAAGGAGGGGGCCTTTTCGGAAACGCCGGATCTGGCCGACGGCAAGGTCTATCAGGATGAGTTCGTCGCCTGGCTCGAGAAGAAATTCTCCGGCGCGCATCCTCCGATCTTCTACTGCATGGACAACGAGCCGGAGCTCTGGGCGTCGACGCATGCGCGCATCCATCCCGAGAAGGTCCGCTTCGACGAAATCGTCCGCCTCAATACGGACTACGCGTCGGCGGTCAAGCGCGTCGCCCCGAAAGCCCTCGTCTTCGGCTTCGTCTCCTACGGCTGGCACGGTCTGACGACGCTGCAGGACGCGCCCGACCGCAACAACCGCGATTTCTCCGAGTTCTTCCTTCAGGAGATGGCGGCGGCCGAGAAGAAGGCGGGGAAGCGGCTGGTCGACGTCTTCGACTTCCACTGGTATCCCGAGGCGCGGGGCGGGAAGCATCGGATCACGGACGACGACGCGTCGCCCGAGACGGCCGCCGCACGGATCCAGTCGACGCGCAGCCTCTGGGACCCGTCGTACAAGGAGTCGAGCTGGGTCGCGAACTCCGCGGGCGGGGCGATCCGGCTCCTGCCGCGGCTGCGCGAAAAGATCGAGCAGCATTATCCGGGGACGAAGCTCGCCATGACGGAGTACTACTACGGCGGCGGCGACCACATCTCGGGCGGTCTGGCGCAGGCGGACGTGCTCGGCATCCTGGGCCGCGAGGGCGTCTTCGCCGCGGCCCTCTGGCACCTGGGCCGGACGAACGACCGCTTCATCCATGGCGCCTCCATGATGTTCCGCAACTACGACGGGAAGGACGGCGCATTCGGCGACACCGGCCTGGGCGTGAGCGGCGGTGATCCCGCGCGCGCGTCGCTCTACGCCAGCCTTGACGCGCAGAAGCGCACCGTGATCGTGGCGATCAACAAAACCGAGGGGCCGCTGCCGGTGAAGGTGGACCTGAAGGACGTGGCCAAGGTCAAATCGGTCGCGGTGTATCGCCTGACCGCGGCGGACGCGAAGCCGGTCGCGGCGGAGGATCTCAAGCCCGCCGACCCGGCGTCGCTCTCGCTCGAGCTGCCGCCGCTGAGCGTGTCGACGCTCGTGCTCAAACCGTGAGGGCCGCCCTCGCCCTTATCCTCCTCGCCGGCTGCTCCTCGGCCGAGTCCCGTCCCTCCGCCGACCGCGTCGCCGTCGCCCCCGACGGGAAAGGCTTCGTCCTGCGTCCGTCGGGGCGGGCCTGGGTCCCGTGGGGCGTGAACTACGACCACGACGAGAACACGAGGCTGCTGGAGGAGTACTGGGACCTCGACTGGGACCGCGTCGTCCAGGACTTCCATGAGATCCGGGATCTGGGTTGCACGGTGGTGCGGATCCATCCGCAGTTCGGGCGCTTCATGAAGAGCCCGACGGAGCCGAACGGGGAGAACCTGGGACGGCTGAAGAAGCTGCTGGAGCTGGCGGAGGGCCTGGGGCTGTATCTCGACCTGACGGGGCTGGGCTGCTACCGGAAGGAGGACTGTCCGCTCTGGTACCTGAACGCGCCGGAGCAGGAGCGCTGGGCGATGCAGGGCCTCTTCTGGGAGGCGATCGCGGGTGCCTGCGCGTCGAGTCCCGCGGTGTTCTGCTATACGCTCATGAACGAGCCGGTCAGCCCGCCGCAGGCCTCGGCCGACCTGCTGGGCGGCGACCTGGGCGGGCTCCATTATGTCGAACGCCTGACCCGAGATCCGGCGGGCCGTTCGCGGCCGGAGCTCACGCGGCAGTGGATGAGCGCGCTGGTCCCGGGCATCCGCCGGCGGGATCCGTCGCGTCTCATCACGTGCGGGATGTTCTACCTGTTCGAGGTCCCCGCCGGACTGACGCTGGGGCCGGATCCGAAGGAGATCGGCGCGCCGCTCGACTTCCTCTGCCTGCACCTGTATCCGAAGGAGAAGGAGGTCGACCACGAGATCGAGCTGCTCAAGCTCCTGACGGCGGCCGGCAAGCCCATCGTGATCCAGGAGATGTTCGCCCTGGCC
>DASQOM010000339.1:0-5827 GCA_035644495.1 Planctomycetota bacterium
CATCGTGCGGAGGTGATCCATGATGGCGCACGAGTTCCCGTCGTTCCCCGACGACCGGGTCCCTGAGATCGGAAGACGGATCCTGTTGCTGCTCGAGGAATCGCCGCAGGTCGAACTCACGGAGATCGCCTCGGCGCTGCACGTCCCCTTCGCGCTGGCCTGCGTGGCCGTGGGCTGGCTGATCCGGTCGCGCGTCCTCATGCTCGTGGGCCCGTCGAGCGCGCTCCGTGTGCAATTCCGAAGCCTGCTGTCATGATCGGGGTCGCGGGCCCCGTCCTGGCGTGGATGCTGGCGATGCTGTCCGCGGCGGCCCAGGAATCTCTCCCCCGCTTCACCCAGTTCGACTTCGCCCGCGTCCGCATCGAGCATAAGGTTCTGATCGACGCCACTCTCGTGAACCCGGGCTCGGCGGACCTGAACGACGTGCGCATCCTCATGAGTTTCTTCGAGGGCGACCGGGAGCTCCGCAAGTCGAAGCCCGTCACGCTGGCGAAAGTCCCCGCCGGCAAGTCGCTGGAGTTCAAGATCGAGGCCGTCCAGCTTCCGAACTTCAGCCGCTACGTCCTCCTGCTGGAGTCGGGCCCGCTGAAGCTCATCTACGTCGGCGACGAGAAGGCTCCCATCCCGTCGCCCCGTTCGCTCCCCGAGAAGCTCGCCGTCGAGTCCTGCGCCGAGGTCAAGCCGAAGGCCTTCCCCGGCGATGCGACGGTGAAGCTGACGGTCGTCAATCTCGGCGACCTCGACGCGCGCGAGCCCTTCGCGGTCCTCTCGTTCCAGGACGCGAAGGCGGCCGTGGTCCATAAGGTCCGCGTCTCGCTCGGCCCTTCCGTCAAATCGCGCTGCCGCGACGCGTTCGACGTCGCCGTCCCGCAGGTCCCCGCGTTCGCCTCCGTCCAGGCCGCCGTCGGCTGGATCGCGGCGGAGTTCCCTTCGCCGGCGCCCCTGCAGGTCGAGCCCCGCGACTTCGCGCTGGGCGGGACGCGCATCGTGCGCTTCACCGACGGCTCGGTCCGGGTGGCCGGCAGGGCGCGAAACGGGCTCGCCCAGGACCTGATCCAGGCGAGCGCGACCTTCAAGCTCGGCCGCGGGGAGTATACGATCGCGGTGCCCGCACCGCTCAAGGCCGGCGAGGAGAAGGACTTCGAGTTTCTGGTGGCCGAATGCCCGGCCTTCGACGATTGGGCCTTCACGCTCGCGTACGGGGACGCCGTCCGGCCGGGAACCGTGACTCCCGTGCCGCCGGTCCTCGCCGCCAGACGGACCGAGTCGAAGGAGACCGGCGCCGACGCGGCCCTCGGGATGAAGCCGCGCGAGAAGGATCCGCTCGAGGAAGACCCGGTCAAATCCAAGGACCCGCTCGCGGCCGGGTCGGCGACCGCCGAACTGAAGGGGCTCTTCTGGGTCGAAGGCATGACGCTGAAGAACGGGAAGTACACCGGCGACGTCGCCTTCCTGAAAGTCGCCTTCCGCGATGCGAAGGGAAAGCCCTGGCAGCCGACGGGCGTGCTGACGGGGACCGTCTATATCGACGGCGATCGCCGCACGATGACGCGGCAGTTCCGGAAGGAGTCCTGGAAGGTCGACGCGAAGAAAGTCGACGCGACGACGGTCACGCCGGACTTCATGGCGCTGGACGCCGCCACGGGAGATCTCTGGGTCGGACTCTTCCGCTGGGACAAGCTCGTGCCGGTGTCGCGGGCGGACGTCAATATCCGCATCGTCGACGTGGGCACCTGGGATTGGAAGGGCCTCGAGAAGAACTGCGACGCACGGGCGAAGTCGCCCGACCGGAAATAGCCGGCTACTTTTTCGCTTCCTCGAGCAACCGTTGGATATCGGGAGCCAGGGGGTGCTTCCGGAAACTCAGCAGCAGATCCTCGAGCACGTCGATCGCCTTCTGCTTCTTCCCCTGCTGAAGATTCTCCCGGGCCACCTGGAGCCGGGCCTGGATGAAGAGGATGTCCTGCTCGGCCTCGGGGCGGACGGGTGCGGGAGGCGTCTTCGTCCCGCCTTCGGGTCCTTTTTCCTCGCCGCCCTGGTATTCATACTCCTCGGTGAAGGTCTCCTCCTTCCCCTCGGATTCCCAGCGCATCACCCGCTTGACGATCCGCAGGGTCTTGGGATCGAACCAGATCTTCGCCCACTTGAACGGCTGGGGCTTGATGACGGCCGCGAAGTCGTAGCTGAGGACGCGGGTGCCGTTCGGGCCGTTGCCGAGATCGACGATATTGGTCAGACCGAAGAACTGTTTCAGGTCCACCCCGACCGGCTTTCCGGCCCGGGCGGCGCCGGAGCGGAACCCCTGCTCGAAGGACGCTCCCGCCAGGATGCCCAGCCGGCTCAGGTAGGCATTGAAGTTCTGCCGCGCCTGCCGGCTGTCGACCGCCACTTCAATGCTCCGTTCTCCCCGGCCGGAGCGCAGCGTTCCGTTCTCGACCTCCGACCAGATCGTCTGGCGGGTCCCGTCTTTCAGGCGGTTTTCCGCCGACAGTTTCAGCCGCCGGTCCTCCTCCATGAGGAGCGTCCCCCGGCTCGCGCCGCCCAGGCCCGACTCGGACGTGATCGTGAAGAGCACGCGGATCGTCTTCGTTGCCTCGACCGCGGCCTCGACCTTCTTGAAGGTCTCCTCGGCGGATTCCTGGAACAGGAACGTGAGTGCGAGCAGGACTTCCATCGCGACTTACTTTACCACGCGGGCGGAGGGGACGCTCAAGCCTTCTTGGGCGAGAGGATCGAGACGGCGTAGTTCTGCTCGTCGAAGTGGTCTCGCAGCCGCCGCTCCAGGGCCCCGGGGCTGAGCTTGTCGATCACCTGCGGCACCTGGAAGAGGTCGACGTTCCGCTGCACGCAGCCCATGATGAGGAACGCGGCCCCGTCGGGCGTGTCGAAGGACCGGATGAACTTGCCCAGCCGCTTCCGCTTCGACCGCTCCAGGTCCTTCGTCTTCAGGGATCCCTTGCGGGCGCGGTGGAGCTCGAGGAGGACCTCCTCCGCCAGCCGCTCCGGCTCGTCGCACTCGGCGCCGATCAGCGAGAACCCGAACGCGTCCTCGCTGTTGTAGGAGAACGAGAAGCTGTCGTCGATGAGGCCCGATTCGTAGTGCTTCGAGTAGAACTCGCTCGACCGCCCGAACAGCTGGTCGAGGACCACCGAGGACTGGATCTCGCGCTCGAGGGCCTTCGTGCCGGCGGGCTGAAGGTCCTTGAAGCCCATCAGGATCCGCGGACGCGACACCGCCATCTCCGCCCGGACCACGCGGTCCTTCACGCCCGCCGGCTCCGGCGGCCAGTGCCGCTCGATCACCCCGCGGGGCTTGAAGCCGTCGCCGTTCAGGGTCCGGTCGGCCACCTCGAAGGCCGTCTTCGGGTCGATGTCGCCCGCCACGACCAGGACCATGTTGGACGGGTTGTAGAACATCCGGTAGCACTGCTCGAGGAGGTCGCGGTCGATCTTCTGGATGTCCGAAACTTCGCCGCCGATGTCGAGGCGGACGGGGTGGACGGTATAGAGGACACCCATCAGGTTCTTGTAGAGGCGGTGGTCCGGGGAGTCCTCGTACATCCGGAGCTCCTGCTCGATGATGAGCTTCTCCTTGGCGACGTTGTCCGCCTCGAAGTACGGGGACGAGACGAACCCGGTGAGCAGCGCGAGGTTCTTCTCGAAGGCGCCGCTGCCGGTGAAGTAGTACGCCGTGGTGCAGTAGTCGGTGAAGGCATTGGACGAGGCGCCGTACTTTCCGAACTCCATGAGGATGTCCTCGCCGCCCGCCTTCTTGAACAGCTGGTGCTCCAGGAAGTGGGCGATGCCGGGGGGCGTCTCCAGCCGCTGCTGGCCTTCCGGGGTGAACGTCAGGTCGATCGATCCGTAGCGCGTCGCGAAGATGCCGACCTTTTTGGAGAAGCCCTTCTTCGGAATCGCGAAGGCGGGGAGACCGCAGGACAGGGTGGTGGAGACGATCTCTTCTCGAAGGACGGTGCTGCTGCGTTTCCGGAGATTCATCTTGACCCGGTTCGGGGTGCCTCGATAATAGTACCTAGCGGGTTGCCCTTACAGATAAATCCCGCCGCCAGGCGTATAACCAGTGGCCATTAAGGAACGCCGAATGACCCGCTCCCCCTTTCCGGCCCTGTTCGCGCTCGCGGCGGCCCTGATCCTGCTCCCCTCCGCCGTCGGGCAGGACGAGGACAAGAAGAAAGACGACTATAAGGAAAAAACCGCCAAGCACAAGGAAGACGTCACCAAACTCCGCGGCCTGGAGTTCAAGGCGCCCGTCGCCGTCGGCGCCTATTCCAAGCAGGAGCTCCTCGATTTCCTCAAGGCCGAGTTCGAGAAGGACCTCCCCAAGGAGAAGGCCGAACGCTACCAGCGCGGGTACGCCAAATTCGGGCTGATCCCGGCCGACCTCGACATCTACGAGGCCTACCTGGAGCTGTTCGGCAGCTCGATCGCCGGGTTCTACCATCCCAAGACCAAGGAGCTCCGCCTGATCCGGGCCGGCGAGAAGGGCGACGCCGAGGAGGACGCCCTCAAGGCCATGGGCATCGACATGGAGAGCATCACGCTCGTCCACGAGCTGACCCACGCGGCGCAGGACCAGAACTTCGAGCTGTCGACGCTGCCGATCGAGGACGAGACGAACGACGACCTGGTGATGGCCCTGAAGAGCGTCATCGAAGGCGACGCCTCGGCGGTCGGCTGGAAGTACCAGTTCAAGGATCAGTTCGAGATGGTGATCGGCGGCATCAACCAGACCTACAAGACGGGGATGCTGCCCGGCAAGGCGGGCAAGCTGCCGGCCTACCTGCGCCTGTCGCTGACCTTCCCCTACGGCTACGGGACAGACTTCATCGTGAAGTACCTGAAGGGGACCAAGGGCGAGCTGAAGGACATCAACAACCTGTTCAAGGACTTCCCGCTCTCGAGCGAGCAGATCCTGCACCCGGAGAAGTACTACGACAAGGAGAAGCGGAACAACCCGATCCTGGTGACGATGCCCGACCTCGAGAAGCTGTTCGGCGGGCCCTGGAAGGAAAGCTTCAACAACGTGCACGGGGAGTTCGCCACCAAGCTGATCCTACGCGAATTCAAAGGCGACAAGCTCCGCGTCGCCATGATCGACCGCGCGGCGGAAGGCTGGGGCGGAGACCGCTACGTCGTCCTCGAGGACGACAAGAAGACCGCCATGTACGTGTGGTTCACCACCTGGGACAGCCCCAAGGACGCGAAGGAGTTCTACGAGGCCTACGCTCTGGCCCTCGAGCGCAAGTACGAGCAGGAGACGAAGGAAGGCCGCGAGGACAAGACTTCGTTCACGACGCCCTCCGGCCAGGTCTCCATCGAGCTCAAGGGCTCCGACGTCCTGGTCTTCGACGGCGCGACAGAGGCGATGCTCGCCAAGGCGGGCACGATCTGGAAGGACACGACCAAGGTCGAGATGACGGGCTTCGAGCGTCTCAAGAAGTTCGTCTGCGAGAAGGACGGCGTGAAGGAAGCCTTCTCCGGCAAGTGCCCCAAGTGCGGCAAGGACCTGATCTACAAGGACAAGGACGACGACAAGGCCACGTCGCCCGACAAGAAGAAGAAGCGCGACTACGACGTCGCCCCCCAGAAATAACCGCCACTAAGGCACCAAGGCACAAAGAGGACTAAGGCCTCGGATCGTCGGCACCTGCGAGCCTCACGATCAACAGATCGTCCCTCCGCTGCCGGGAAATCCACCCAAGGTGCCCGACAAACCCTGCCAGGACACCCAGCTGGCTTCCCACAATTATGCCGTGGAATCCGAAGAAGACGTCCCTTCCCGGAATTCCAGGGCGAAACATCAGAT
>DASQOM010000340.1:0-3223 GCA_035644495.1 Planctomycetota bacterium
AGGCCCGGGAGCTACTCCGCCGCATGGCCGACACCTACGCGAGCGCGAAGACCTACGTCGATCGCACCCGTACGCGCCATCGCCATACCCGGGGAACGTCCGTCACCGAGGACCGGAGGTCGTTCGCAACCTTCCTGGATCGCAGCCGCGGGTATCGGGTCGATAGCGTCGACGGCGACTCGCCGAGAACTCCGCTTCTGTGGACCGGACCGATTTCCGGGGACGATCGCATCCGGATCCGGCTCTTCGTGCAATCCTTGAGCCTGGGACCGCTCGGTCCCGCCGCGATGGTCACCCTGCCTTCCCTGCTGCTTCCCTCGGCAGTCGGCCGCAGCCTCGTCGACGATCTTCACGACACCCGGGTGGACGGCCGGGGGAACGTCGGCGCGTCCCGCTGCCACCGGGTCTTCGGCCACTGGAGCGATCATACCGAAGTGACGCTCTGGCTCGACGAGGACACGTTCCTGATTCGTCGTCTGGAGGACAAGACCGAGTATCCGTCCGCGCGGGAGGCGGCCGAGCTTCGCGACGCGCATCTCGGGAGACGCGACCGAGCCGTCGCCGTTGGAGTCTCGCGCGACGTGATCGAGCACGCCTTCGGAGCGGAAAAGCTCCTGGCTCAGCCCCACTGGCCCTACGCCAGGCCCCGGCAGGACGCCCTGTCGCTGACCACCGTGGCGTACGAGCCCTGCCTCGACATCCCGATTGATCCGGCGACCTTCGTCCGCTAGGACGCCTTGGCTTCGGGGCTTTCCTTATCCGTGCTTGCGGCGCGTCTTCCGGTCGCTGAGCGGAATGAGGGCTTCGAGGTGCTTGAGGAGCGCGCGGGCCGACTCGGCCGAGGCGCCGTCGAACGCGCGCAGCTGAAGCGCGATCTCCAGGTCGCCTTTCGAGCCATAGAGGTCCCATAGGGCGAAGCGGACGAAGGCGCGGTCGATGCGGCCTTCGACGTGGTCCGGGCTCAGCTGCAGCAGACGGTCCAGATCGTCCAGGGCCCGGCGCGGCCGCCGGAGGCTCATCTGCACGATCGCGCGCAGGTGCAGCGCGCTGGTGTTCTTCGAATCGTAGTCCAGGATCTTCGAGTAGCACTTCAGCGCCGCCTTGGGCGCGCCGTTGGCCAGGTGCACCTCGGCGCAACGGAAGCGCGCGGCCGCCGCGTCGGGATGATGGCGGAGGACGACGTCCAGGTCCTCCATCGCCAGCTCCGGCTCGTTGCGCTCCATCCGGAGATCGCTGCGCATCAGCAGCGCGATCTCGCAGTGGGGGTCGATCTCCAGGCCCTTCGTCAGGCTTTCCAGCGCGCCGTCGAGGTCCCCGTTCACGCCCTGCTCGCGCGCGCGGAACACGTAGGCCTCGAGGTATTCGAGCGATGGGTTTGACATCTCCGGCAGCAGCCTCCTACCGGGATGAGCTTCCCGCCCGCGGGTTGTTACGGACTTCCGCCGCCCGGCGGGATTCCCGCCACACCGCCGGTCTAGGTCGTGGGAGGACGGACGGGACCCTGGCGCAGCTTCTCGAGTTCCCGGAGGAACAGGTCCACCGACCCGGGCGCGTGGCCCGCATAGTGGTTGTTGAAATACGCCCAAGTGAGGATTCCTTCGTCGAGGAACTTCTGCACCCGCGGCCCCCATTCCGCCATCTCCCGGGCACGGTCGACGATGATCTTCTCCCACGTCAGCGTCTGCGTCTCGATCTTCTTCCGGTCGCCGATGAAGCGGAGATAGGTCCAGTTCGTCGTCCGCAGCTCCAGCTTGGGCATCCACACCAGGTCCAGCAGCACCAGCGCGATCCCGCGGTTCCGGAGCAGGTCGTAGAAGCGTTCCGTCAGCCAGCCCTGATGGCGCACCTCGAGGGCGAACCTGAAGCCCGTCGGCAGCTTCTGGAGGAAGCGCTCCAGCACGTCGAACTGGTCGGGCTTGAAATCGTACGGGAACTGGAACACCAGCGGCCCGCGCTTCGGCCCCAGCAGGTCCATCACGCGCAGAAACTCCGTCAGCTCCGCCTCGCAGCCCACCAGCCGCTTCTCGTGGGTGATCACGCTCGGAACCTTCGCCGAGAAGACGAAACCCTCCGGCGTGTCCCGGTCCCACTTCCGCACCAGCGACTCGCTCGGGGTCCGGTACCACGTCGCGTCGATCTCGACCGTGTCGAAGCGCCGCGCGCACTGCGACAGGAACTCGCCCGGCTTCGAGCCGTGGGCGTAGAGGGTCCCCTTCCACGACTCGTGGGACCAGCTCGACGTACCGACGCGCAGCCGTTTCTCGTTCATACGCGAACCGCCCCAGTGTAAGATCCCAGTCCCCCTATGTTTACCGGAATCGTCGAACGAAAGGGCCGCGTGCTCCGGCCGGGAAAGCGCCTCGCCGTCGAGACCGGGTGGATCGATCTCCGGCACGGCGAAAGCGTCTCCGTCGCCGGCGTCTGCCTGACCGTATCGACGCTGACGGACAAGGCGGTCGAGTTCGACCTCGTCGCGGAGACCCTGAAGAAAACCAACCTCGGGAAGCTCCATCAGGGCGACCGCGTCAACCTCGAGCGGGCCTTGCGTCACGGCGACCGCATCAGCGGCCACCTCGTCCAGGGCCACGTCGAAGGCACCGGCATCGTGACGCAGACCGGCGGGACTCTGCGCATCGAGACGGAACTCGCGGCTCAGATGATTCCGAAGGACTCCATCACGGTCGACGGCGTCAGCCTGACGATCGTCGACGTCGACCCGGACGCGTTCACGGTCGCGCTGATCCCGACGACCCGAAAGCTCACGACGCTGGGCACGGTCAAAAAGGGAGCCCGGGTGAACCTCGAGCTGGACCTGATGACGAAGCGTCCGAAGAAGGAGTCGCGGATCACGCGCGAGTTCCTGCTCCGGGCCGGCTTCTAACGGAGCTCCGCGGCGGCCTTCAGGGTGATCCCCTTCTCCCCCGCCTTCGCCTCGAAGGCGCCCCACTTCACGGCGTTGAGGGGCTCGACGCAGCGGCGAAGCGCGGCCTCCTGCTCCTCGATCTTCCGGTCGATCGCCTCGTTATACGCCTTGACGATCTCCGGCTCCTGCGGCGTGCCCTGCCGGCGCAGCTCGGCTTCGACCTCCTGCCGCAGCGCGGGGCCGTTCAGCGATGCATAAACGAGCTGCTTCGCGATCGGCGTCAGCATGCCGTCGAGGGAGGCGCGGAGCAGCGGCGGCAGGAGGAAGCCGCCGGCAAGGGCGGGGTCGGCGCCGATGCCG
>DASQOM010000341.1:0-46432 GCA_035644495.1 Planctomycetota bacterium
ATCGTCGCTTCACTTCGCCGGGATCAGCTCGAGGCAGACCAGGCGGTCCTTGCCTCGCACGTACATCAGGCCGTGGGAGATCACCGGCGCGGCCCAGGCGGGATACTTCAGCAGCGGCTCGCCGTCGGCCGTCTTCAGAACGGCGCGGGCCGCCTCCTCGTACTGCTTCGGATTGACCTTGATCAGCCGCAGCGCGCCGTCCTCGCCGAGGCAGACGAAGTGGCCGTCGATATAGGTCAGGGAGCTGCGCGTCAGGCGCGGGATCGCCCACTGGATCTTCCCCGTGGCGAACTCGACGCAGCGCAGCTCGGCCTCCTGCGTGTGCCGGCCGCTCGAGGCGTAGACGTAGCCGTCGAGGTGGACCGGCGTGTTCCAGTGGGTCATGAGCGAGCGGTCGCGCTTCCGCCCGTCCATCCAGACCACCTCGTAGCCGCCGGGCTTCACCTTCAGCATCGAGGCTCCGACGCCGTACGCCTCGGAAATCAGCACCTGGTCGTCCACGACGACGGGATTGGCGGCGTTCACGCTCTCCAGGATCGGGGCCCGCCACGGATAATGGAAATCCACCTTCCCGGTCGACGGCTCGAAGCCGACCAGCCCGCCGCGCGAGAACAGGAAGCCCCAGCGCCGGCCGCCGATGGTCGCCGTCACCGGACTGGCATAGCTGGCCAGCTCGTCGGTCCCCTTGTAGCGGATCTCGCCCGTCTTCTTGTCGAATGCGACGACGCCGCTGCCGGCGCCCTTCACTTCCCCGCTCTGGATGCCGGGGCCGCCCGGTGCACTGCCGCCCACCTGGACGAGGAGCAGATCGCCCTCAATCAGGGGCGTGCTGCCGACGCCGAAGAAGTTCTGGGCCACGGAGAACTCCTTGGCCGTGTCGTGCTCCCACACCTTCGCGCCATCGACCGCCTTCAGGCAGATCAGCATCCCTTCGACGCCGTAGAGGTAGACGCGGTCGTCGTCGATGACCGGACAGCAGCGCGGCCCGGGCCCGTAACCGTACATGTCGTCGTACTCATTGGGATATTCGAACTTCCAAAGCTCCCCGCCGGTCTCGCTCTTCAGGCAGACGAGACGGGCCTTGTTGCCGACGCGGTCGAATTGGTAGACGCGGCCGCGAGCGACGCTGCAGATCGCGTAGCCGTCGCCGAGCTCGCGCTGCCAGACGATGCGGGGACCCTCGGCAGGCCACTTGGGCGGAAGCCCCTTCTCGGCGGACTTGCCGTCGTGCGTGGGCCCGAGGAAGCAGGGCCAGTCGGCGCCGGCCTTGCGCGTGCCCAGGTCGGGCAGGTCGGACGCCTGCAGCATCAGGAGGGCGAGGAGAACGGACATCATCACCTATACTTTACGGGGGGTCGATCCGATTGTCGCCTTCTCCGGTGTATACCTTATGGACTCGGAGCGGGCCCCGGATCAACGAGTATAATCAACTCTGATGAAGATCGGCATCATCCTCGCGAGTCTGGCCCTGACCGGGGGCGTCGGCTGGTATCTGCTGCAGCCGAAGAACGGCAACGGCGAGAAGAAGCCGGAGACGAAGCGCGTCAAGGTCGAGCGCGGCGACATCGTCGTCAACGTCACCGCCACCGGCGAGATCAAGCCCCTCAAGGAGATCGAGCTCAAGTCCAAGGCCAGCGGCCTGATGGTCCACTTCCAGAAGCTCCCCAGCGAGCCGGTGAAGGAGGGGGAGCTGCTCGCCGAGCTCGACAAGAAGGTCGAGCAGCGGAACCTGTCGCTCGCGGAAGCCAGCCTCCTGACGGCCGAGGCCAACCTCGAGCTGACCAAGCACAAGTACGCCGCCGACCTGAAGACCACGGTCAGCGAGTCGGCGGCGATGAAGGAGGAGGAGAAGCAGAAGCTGAACGAGCTGCGCCGCATGGAGAAGCTGAGCGGCGAGCTGATCACCGAGAGCGAGCTCGGCACCGTGCGCCTGGCCGCCCGCCTCTCCGAGGAGAAGGCCAAGCAGGCCGATACCGCGCTCACCCTGATCCGCGACCGCAAGGATGCGGACGAGAAGCTGGCCCTCGCCGAGGTGCTGAAGGCCCGCGTCTCGGTCGAAGACGCCCGGGAGCGGCTGGCCGACACCGAGCTGCGCGCGCCCGTCACCGGCATCCTCCTCAAGAAGCTGGTCGAGGAGGGCCAGATCGTCGCCAGCGGCATCTCCGCCACCACGGGCGGAACGTCGATCGCCATCGTGGCCGACGTCTCCAAGCTCATGGTCGAGGCCAACATCGACGAGACCGACATCTCCAAGGTCAAGCTGGGACAGCCCGTCGAGATCTCGCTGGCCAGCGGCGCGAAGGACCGCTTCAAGGGCCGCGTCGACCTCATCCTCCCCCGTGGAGAGATCGACTCCAACGTCATCGTCTTCAAGGCGCGGATCGGCATCGAGGGCGACATCTTCGGCCGCGTCCTGGCGGGGATGACCGCGTCGGTCGAGATCCGCGTGGGCGAGCACAAGGGCGTGCTGCTGGTGCCGAGCGAGGCGGTCCGCGTGGAGACCAACGGCACGTTCGTGAACATCCCCAACGGCGAGGGCACGACGGCGGTGGCGGTGAAGGTCGGGCTCGACAACGGCGTGAAGGCCGAGATCCTGGAAGGGCTGACCGAGGGCGCCGAAGTGGTCGTCGTGAAGGCGACCGAGGACGGCAAGAACGGGGGCCGGCCGCGCCTGCGGTTCTGACATGAGCGTCATCCGCGCGCAACGGATCGTCAAAAACTACCGCCTCGGCGAAGTCGACGTGGAAGTGCTGAAGGGCGTGGACCTCGACATCGACAAGGGCGAGTATGTCGCCCTCATGGGCCCCTCCGGCTCCGGCAAGTCCACCCTGATGAACATCCTGGGCTGCCTCGATGTGCCGACGTCGGGCCAGTACTATATCGATCAGCAGGAGGTCTCGAAGCTCACCGACGACCAGCTGGCGGTGGTCCGCGGCGAGCGGATCGGCTTCGTGTTCCAGACCTTCAACCTGCTGGCGCGGACGTCGGCGATCGAAAACGTCGAGCTCCCGCTGCACTACCAGGGGAAGCCGGCGCGGGAGGCCGCGCTGAAGGCGCTGGAGTCGGTGGGCCTCGCCCACCGCTACGACCACAAACCCAACCAGCTCTCGGGCGGCGAGCGGCAGCGCGTGGCGATCGCGCGCGCCATCGTCACGAGCCCCTCGATCATCCTGGCGGACGAACCCACCGGCAACCTCGACTCGAGGACCGGCGTCGAGATCCTGGGGATCTTCGACGAGCTTTCGCGCCGGGGGGTCACGATCGTCCTCGTGACGCACGACCCGACGGTTGCGCGGCACGCGCACCGGGTGATCCACCTCAAGGACGGCAGGATCGAGCGGGTCGAGGTGAACGACCATCAGGCGGCTTTGACGGAGTCGCCCTGATGTTCTTCCTTCGCGCGTTCAAGGTGGCGCTCTCGGCGCTCGCGGCGAACAAGCTGCGGTCGACGCTGGCGGTGCTGGGCATCGTCATCGGCGTGTCGGCCGTCATCATGATGATCGCGATGGGACGGGGGGCGCAGGCCAAGGTCGAGGAGTCCATCACGAAGATGGGCGTCAACCTCATCTTCGTCTATCCGGGCGCCGTCTCGAAGGGCGTCAGCGGGGCGAAGACGGCGACCGCCGAGACGCTGACGCTCGACAACGTCGATGCGATCGCCAAGCTGCCGCACGTGGCGGCAGTCGCCCCCGAAGTGCGCCGCTACTACCAGATCAAATTCATGAACCACAACGAGTCGGCCCAGGTGATCGGGACGACGCCGGCGCACATGCCGATCCGGAATTTCAAGATCGACCGGGGCGTCTATTTCGACAAGTCGGCGATCCTGGGACGGCTGCGGGTCTGCGTCCTCGGGGCGGGCATCGCGCGCAAGCTCTTCGGGCCGATCGACCCGGTCGGCCGCATGATCCAGGTCGACCGCAAGAATTTCCAGGTTCTCGGGGTCCTGGAGGACAAGGGCGGCGATTCGTGGGTGGGGCTCGACGATTCGGTCTACGTCCCGGTGACGACGGCGCTGTACCGCCTCTTCAACCGGCGGCATCTGAGCCAGATCACCATCTCGATCGATGCGGAGGACAAGATCGACGAGTCGATGGACGTGATCGAGTCGGAGCTGATCAAGCTGCACAACATCAAGGGCAAGGCGGAGCCGGACTTCCTGATCCGCTCGATGAACGAGTGGCGGCAGCGGATGCAGGAGTCGACGGGGGCGTTCACCATGCTGCTGATGAGCATCGCGGCGGTGTCGCTCGTCGTCGGCGGCATCGGGATCATGAACATCATGCTGGTGTCGGTGACGGAGCGGACGCGCGAAATCGGGATCCGCAAGGCCATCGGAGCGAAGCGGCGGGACATCCTCAAGCAGTTCCTGATCGAGTCGATGACGATCAGCCTGATGGGCGGCGTGCTCGGGATCATCCTCGGGGTGACGGGGGCGCAGGTGATCCCGATGCTGCCGATCTGGAAGGCGATGTCCAGCGGCGGCGAGTGGCAGAGCGTGATCTCGTACGAGTCGATCGTGGTCTCGTTCGTGTTCTCGTGCGCGGTGGGCATCTTCTTCGGCCTCTATCCCGCGCTGAAGGCCTCGCGGCTGAACCCCGTCGACGCGCTGCGGTATGAATAGGCTCGCGGCGGCGCTGGCGCTCGCCGCGCTGACCGCGTGCGGGAGGCCCGAGGAGACGTCGGCGCCTCCCGCCCCGGCCATCGCGCCCGCGCGATCCAAGGGGAGCGACGGTCCGGGCGATCCCGAGCGGCGGGAGCGCTTCCTCGCCCGCGCTTCGGCCGCGGACGCTTCGGAGCTCGTCGCGACCAACAACCCGGCGCACCTCGACGCCGTGGCTGCGTTTTTCGCCAATCCCCAGAAGCCCTATGCCGAGCGGCTCACGGCGCTCGCCGCGCTCCGGACGTTGCGCACCCAGGATCCGGAGGAGTATGCCCGCCTGCTCCCGCGGGTCCGCCCGAAGCTCTGGGGGGAAGTCTCCCACGGCGCGGGATTGTCGATGTCGCCGGAGAACGAGCGCGGTTTCATCGAGGCGGTGGGCTGGCTGTCGGACCTGAAGGACCCCGAGGTGCGCTTCAAGCTGGAATTCCACCTGGACCGGGAGACGGTGCGTCGGAAGCGGCTGTCGGACGCGGCCCTCTGCGCGGCGGCGCTGGGGCTGGCGTCCTATCCCGGGAGCGACAGCGCCCGCGAGACGCTCTGGGCGGGGCTCAAGGATCCGCAGGAGGCTGCGGTGGTCCGCGCCTGCTGCCTCAAGGCGCTGCGGGCCTTCCACCCCAGGGACCTGGAGTCCCAGGTCGCCCAGCTCCCCTGCGCCGCGGGCGACGACTGGCTGCGCGACCTCCAGCGCCGGTTGCGCTAAGCTCCACAAACCAGCCAGTCTTGTTGGTGGTGTCTATTGGTGCCAGGGGCCGATGAACGGGAGGTAGAAGGATTTCCACTCGCGATCGAACCAGACCGGCGATGACGGCGATCCTTCCTGCCCCAGCGAGTCGACGGCCACCACATAGTACCGGCGGCTCTTCTTGCCCGCGTCGGGATCGCTGAACGTCAGCCCCGGGATCGGATCGGGCGTCAGCCGCGTCACCGGCTCCTTGTCGTAGCGGCCGTCCATCCGGTACACCCGGTACCCCTTGATCCCGGACTCCGGATTCGCCTGCCACTTCAGGAGGCAGGTCGTCCCCTCCTCCTTCGCGAAGAGGTTCTGCGGCGAGGAGGGGATCGACAGCACCGCAGCCGACGGTCCGCTCTCCACCCCCAGCGAGTTCACCGCACGCACACGATATGCATGGACCTTCAGGGGATAGGCGGCGCCCTTCGGGTCATAGTCGTCCTTGCCCAGCACCTTCTTATATAGGGGGGATCCCCCGACCGCGGCCGGCGACACCTTCATCGACAGTTCCTTCACCCGGGGGCTCCGGACGAACGGCCCCACCGCTGTGATCATCCCGACCGCCGGCTTCTCCAGCGGCGGCGTCCGCGCTTTCAGCCGAAGAAGCTGGTCGTCCGTGGCGACGTCGACCTCCGCCGACTCGACCACATACCCGACCGCATCCTCCTCGGGCGATCGGGTCCAGGAGACTTCCGCCTGCCCGCCCGCGGCCGCCGAGACGACGACATTGTCGGGCGGCCGCGGTTGAGTCCGCGCCCGAAGGCTCGGCACCGAGAGCTTATAGTGATAGAGCGTGCCCGGACGCAGCCCCGTGTCGCGCCAGCGCCCCTCCCCCGCCGGCACCTTCGCGACCTCCTCGAACTCGACCTCCCAGGCGCGCTCTCCCGACCCGCGCAGGACCGTCACCGGCTGGTCCTGCGGCGCCCACGTCAATGTGGCCGCGTCGGTCTCGGTCTTCACCTTCAACGCGACCGGCGCCGGGGCCGGCTTTCCCTGGGAGGTTCGCCAGCTCCAGATCTGCTGCTCGCGCGGCTTGCCGGGGCAGTTCTCCAGGAAGATCAAGTTCAGCTCCGGCGCGGCCATGAGCACGCGGCAGCGGTTGCCCGTCCGGTCGGGCTCGCGCCCGGGATTGCGCCGGGTCCACTCGTTCGCCGCGGCATCGTAGGTCCACGTCTGCAGCTCGTGCTTCGCCTCCTCATCCTTCCCTTCGGACTTCTTGACGATGGCGACGACGACGCGGGCGACGGCATCGTACTTGAGCACCGCGTCGTTCTCCTTCGTCGGCGGCGACGTCGCAGGCTTCAGGTCGCTCCACTCGTTCAGGCGCAGGTCGTAGGACCATGTCGACGGCTCATCGCCGAACTGCGATCCGAAGAGGATATGGACCCGCCGCGCGGCGTCGTAGGTCATGTTGCCGCCGCTGCGGAAGGCCGGCTGACGCGCGGGCTTCGTCCCGGTCCAGGTGTTGGCGTACGGATCGTAGACCAGCGTGCCCGCGCTGGAGCCCTCGCCGCCGAAGACGACGGCGACTTCGTACTCCGAATCCCAGCTGGCGCAGCGAAGCGGAGCGAGCGGGACGGTCGGATAAGGGCGCAGGTTGCGCCAGAGGTTCGCGTCGAGATCATAGCTCCACACCGAGCTCTGGTTCATATAGATCTCGCGCTGCCACTGCCAGCCGTGGCTGCCGCTGAACGCCGGGAAGCGGAGATAGCGGCCCTGGACGGGATCGAAGAGGTTCTGCTGCGCGCAGCAGACGCCGGGCGGCGAAAGGTTGGGTTCCTTCAGCGTCCACGTCCCGCTGAACGGTTCGCAGGTCCACAGGTCGGAGTGCTGCTCGCCACCTCCGCCCTGGTTGTGGCCTCCGTAGCGGAGGATCACGCGGTGTCCCGGGTCCCAGACGCAGTCGCCCTCGTACCCGAGACGCGGCGACGTCGGCGTCTTCTCCAGCGGCGTGCGCTTGACCCAGCTGTTGAGCGGGTGCTCGGGCGCGGGATCCTGGGCGGCGAGGCCGAACAGGGCCAGGGCGAGGGGGAGCATACCTACGATACGGTTTCTTTCCGCGATCGTGGAACCCGAAGCCATGACGCCGCGTCGAAGCATGCGTTAGACTGGGATATCGATCTGAGGAGAACCCCCATGAGATCCCTTGCCGCGTTCGCCGGCGTCTGCCTGCTGTCCCTGACCGCCTTTGCCCAGGACCAGGCGGCGCAGCCGCTCAAGGTCCGGAAAATCGTCGTCTACAAACACGGCGTCGGCTACTTCGAGCGGGAAGGCAAGGTCATCGGCGACCAGCAGGTGGCGCTCACCTTCAAGACCGCGCAGATGAAGGACCTGCTCAAGTCGCTGTACGCAGTCGACTTGAACGGGGGCCGCATCGCGACGATCTCGTACGACACGAAGGATCCGCTCTCCAAGCAGCTCGAGGACATCCTGATCCACATTCCGGAGGAGAACACGCTCACCCAGTTCCTCACGCAGCTGAAGGGCGCGAAGGTCGAGGTGACGGTCGCCGGCGAGAAGGTCAGCGGCAGCGTGATCGGCATCGAGCCCATCCTGAAGCAGACCAAGGACGGAGCGATCACCTCGTACAAGCTCGTGCTTTATTCCGAGGGCAAGATCCAGCCGATCGACCTGCTCGAAGCGCAGAGCGTGAAGCTGATGGACGAGAGCCTGCAGAAGGATATGGCGCGCGTGCTCGACATCCACCTCAAGGCGAAGTATGCGGATCGGAAGTCGGTGGTCCTGAACGCGTCGGGCCAGGGCGAACGGACCGTCCGCGTGGGCTACATCATCGAGACGCCGATCTGGAAGACGTCCTACCGCCTCCTCTTCACCGACGCGGAGAAGCCGCTGCTGCAGGGATGGGCGATCCTGGAGAACACGACGGACGAGGACTGGGACCAGGTCGACGTGTCGTTCGTCGCGGGCAGCCCGATGAGCTTCATCATGGACCTCTATACCGCCTATTATCCGCTGCGCCAGGAGATCCCCGTCGGGGTCACGGCGGCGCCGAGGCCGCAGGCGATGGAGCTGGCGGAGAAGGCGGCGTCGAGGGCGCCGGGCGCGCCCGCGCCGAAGCCGATGGCCGCACGCGGCGGCGGGATGGACGCGCTCAAGAAGGCCGACTTCGGCGCGGATCGCGAAGAGGGCCTGAACCGGATGCGCCGGAACCTCGCCGAGGAGCTGGAGTATGCGGTGGCGCCCGCGGTCGCGGGCGTCGACGTCGGCGACCTCTTCGCCTATCAGTCGAAGGAGAAGGTCAGCGTGAAGCGCGGCCAGGCGGCGCTGGTGCCGATCCTGTCGGAGCGGGTCGACGGTGGGGAGCGGGTGCTGTATTACCGCGCGGCCGTGTCGTCCAGGCCGATGAACTCCTACTACTTCAAGAACTCGACGGCACTGACGCTCGAGGCGGGCCCGGTGACGGTGTTCGACGGCTCGACCTGCGTCGGCGAGGGCCTGATGCGCAAGGTGCTGAAGAAGGACATGAAGGACATGATCCCGTTCGCGATCGAGGCGGGCGTGTCCGTCGAGCGCAAGGTGAACCAGCGCGCGGACCCGATCACGAAGGGCGTGATCGCCAACGGCGTGATGACGTTGAGCTACACGCAGAACTACGAATCCGTCTATGCGATCAAGAGCCAGACCGGGAAGGACGCGGTCCTCTACCTCGACCACCCGAAGACCGGCGGCTACAAGCTGACGGAGCCGGCGAAGTCGGAGGAGGAGGTCGACGGCCACTACCGATTCCGCGTGGAGATCAAGGCGGGCCAGACGACGGAGCTGAAGGTGCGCGAGACGATGCCCGCGGCCTCGACGATCTCGCTGCTGGGGACGCCGGCGGAGACGATCCGCTTCTACCTGCAGCAGCGGTATCTGTCGGAGGCGGCCAAGGCGCTGCTCACGCAGCTGATCGCGGCGCAGGGCGAGATCAACCGGCTGCGGCAGCACGAGAACGACCTGAACGCCGAGCGCGCGCGGATCACGGAGGACGAGACGCGGACGCGCGAGAACCTGCGGGTGCTGCGGGACACGCCTTCGGAGCTCGAGCTCCGGAAGAAGTACCTCGCGCAGCTCGAGCGAAGCGAGTCGCGCCTCGACGCGATCCGCGACGACCTGAAGCAGACCGCGGCGGCGCGGCAGGCGGCGGAAACGGAGCTGAGCCGGAAGGTGACGGAGTTCAGGGACGAGTAGCCCGGCGGTGGCGCGGAAGGGGGCGCCACCATCCGGGAGGCCGGCCGTCGACCGGGGTGTAGGAAAAGAGCCGGCATCGAACGCAGGTCAGCGCGGGATCCGATTCCACGGTCCAGGGGCGGCCGCAGCCCGGACATGGGCGGGTCTCGGGAGAGTCCTCCAGCTTCGAGACATAGTGCGCCGGTAGGTCGTAGTAGACCGGGATGCCGATCCTCTTCTCGAGATCGCGCAGCTGCTTCTTCACCATCCGGCTCATTTCGCTCTCGGGATCGGCCAGCTGACGCCAGGCCAGAGCCTCGGTTTCCCCGGAGTCCATCCAGATCCAGTAGAAGCCGTGGCATTGGCGTGCGAGATTGCGACAGGAGTCCGTCCGGACGCGGTTCCGAAGGCGATACTCCGGACGGCGCCCTCGACAATCCAGGCAGCGGAACGGGGACGCTTCCAGCTGCAGGTGCGGACTGAAGAGCAGCCGGCTGGGCTTCGCGCAATCGCAGGTTTTCGGATCCTCCGCGAACCGTTCCCAATCCCGCCGCACCGGGGCCCGCAATCGCCTTTTCAGTCTGGTCAGGGCCTTTCCCAGGTCCCTCGACCCATACCGCTGCGAAAAGGCCGAACGCTCGTGGGCGACGCCCGTGACCCGGATCGATTTCCCCGAGGAGTCGCGGGTCACCAGATAGTCGCCGAGAAGCTGGCCGGACGCGGAATACTCCGAAAGCACCCTCCAGACATCGTGAACGGCGTCGGAGTCGGCCGGTTTCTTGAGCTTGAACGTCATCGTGATCTTGTACATGGTTGCTGCTTTCAGGCTGAGGACGGAGTGGCTCTGCCCGGGATTCGGGATTCGCGATCCGACCTACGCCTCGGCGAGGTCCTTGAAGGCGGGGTCGTTCCAGTAGTCGCGGAAGGCGGGGTCGTTGAGGGCCTCGTCCTTGAACTCGCCGTCGTTCTTGATGGCGAGATTCAGGGTCTCCAGCATCTTGTCGCGCTTGCGCATGCGGGCGTAGGTCGCGGCCATGTTGTAGTAGGTCGACGGATCCTCGGCGTCGAGCTCGATCGCCTTCTGGTAGGCTTCGAGGGCCTCGTCGTAGCGCATCAGCTCGCGCAGCGCGGTGCCCATCTTCTCCCAGCCGACCTGATGGTCGGGCTTCAGGGCGACGAGCTTGCGGTAGATCTTCAGGGCCTCCTCGGGCTTGCCGTGGCTGTGAGCGAAGCTCGCCTGGAGGAAGAGGGTGTGCGCTTCCACGTCGCGCAGGAAGCGCTCGTGCTGGACCTTGAAGTCCTTGTCCAGCTTCTCCTTCTGGTCGCCGCCGAGGCGGCGCACTTCCATCTCGATCTGCTGGCGCAGCTGGCCCAGGGTCTCCTCGAGCTCCTTCTCGGCCTTCTGGCGCAGGGCCATGACCTCTTCGCGCAGCTTGTGGTCGGTGTTCTGCTGGAGAAGATCGGCGAAGCGCTCGATCTCGTTCTCCTTCTCCTCCTTGAGCTTCTTCACGAACTCGAGGATGTCGAGTTTCTTGGCCTCGAGCTCCTCGAGGACGCGGTCGGTGCGCTTCGTGATCTGCTGCGATTCCTCGATGTAGACGCCGGCCTGGCGGACCAGTTCCTTCCACTCCTTCAGCTTGGAGGAGACGTGACCCACGAAGTAGATCATGACGAGGACGAACGACGTCGCGATGATGGCGACGGTGATGGAGAGGATGCGGATCTCGTTCTTCGCCTCGCGCGTCTTGTCGTCGACTTCCTTGATCTTCGCCTGCACCTGCTGCTGGATGCGGTCGGCATCGATGCGCTCGGTGCGTGCGAACTTGACGCCGAACTCTTCGTACCACTTCTGCCACTTCATGTAGTCGGGGCCGTTGCCCTTGACGCCGGTGAGGCGCTCGAGCGCGTCGACCGCGGCATTGCGGACGGAGTCGTCGGTCTCGCGGAGGAGGAGATCGATCATCGGCCGGATCGCGCCCGGGTTGCCCTTTTCGGCAAGGGTGGAGATGGCGTTCTTCCGGACGACGGGATTCATGTCCCGGAGATTGCTGATCTCATCCTGAGCGAGCGACAACAGAAGGGACAGGATCAGGATCATAAGAATCGATTATACCGGCGTTCGATCGTTCAAGTCAACCGCGGTTCCGGCCGGGATAGATCAGACCGTCTGTTTTATCGTCGCCGGAACAAAAATCACGGGGCTTTTGATGGAGGCGGAGTGTTACGGGGCGGTAACAATGGGAATGGCGAGTAACCAGGGACGGGGGGCCCGGCCGACTTGACTGCGTTAGTCCTTATGGGATAAGCTCTTAGAGGTTCGGGTGATGGCAACCGCGTTGCTCCTTGACGGGAGTTCCAGATTCGCAGGGCGCGGTCTGTCTGAGGTCGAAAGGGGGGTTCCGTGAGGTACTTGGGCTCGAGGAAGGGCGCCGTCCTGATCATCGTGCTGGGCGTGCTGGCGGTGCTCGCGCTGCTGGCCGTCACCTTCTCCACGCTGCAGGCGACGGAGAAGCAGATCGCCCACAACTATATGGACACGGTGCGGGCGAAGCTGCTGGCCCAGTCGGGCGTGCAGGACGCCGAAGCCAAGCTCCGCGAATACTTCCCCTTCCGCTACTTCAACACGCTCAACGTCAAGTCGCCCAAGCCCTGGAAGTACTGGGGACAGGACTCGACCGAGACGACCGAGCCCCCGGTCGATGACAAGCTCGAGTTTGCCCTCAACCCCTCCTTTGCCCTCGAGGCCGACCCGCTCAAGAACGTCGCCGAAAATCCCCAGGACCCGACCGACCCGAACGTCAATCCGAAGAAGGTCTCCATCGAAGGCCGCATGTGCGGCCTCTCGGGCTACCAGGGCGGCACCTACGCCTACCACGGCGACCAGTACGCCCTGCGCGTCACCGACACCTCCGGCCGCCTGTACGTCAACGACGGCGTCGATGGGACGCCCTACGGCAAGACCAACAGCGTCTCCCGCAACATGCGCCGCATCCTCAACGTGCTGGGCGAAGTCGTCCAGACGATGAAGCTCGGCGACAAGATCATCGACAATCGGCCGCCCGAGGGCTACCGCAGCCTGCAGGACGTCCTGAAGGCGCTCAACTACGACGAGGCGCTCTACAACAAGATCAAGAACTACATCACAGTCTACGCCTGGGTCGACAGCAACGTCGTCAACCCGGTCCCGCTCAACGAGCACGTGGCGAACCAGTACCAGCAGCTGACGGGCGTGAACTTCTACCGCGGATCGAACCGGGCCTACCGGGCCGGCAGCGACACCCAGGGCGTCGACGCGGAGGGCAAGGAGCTCAACTACGGCCTGGACTACATCCAGAACGCCGGCGACGTGAAGCGCCTTGAAGTGCGCGTCTTCGGCCTGGACGCGCTCAATCCGCAGCACATCGAGGTCGTCGCCCGCGCCCCGGTCAACGTGAACGCCGCGTCCGAGGAGGTCCTCACGGCGCTGCTGACCGGTCTGCAGGGCTTCTTCCTCACCGACCGCCGCCGCAACAACCCGCGGTGGGAGGGCGACCTCTACCTCGCGTTCAAGATGCAGTTCAAGTTCTACCCCGAGAACAACAGCCGCGGCGACGAGGTCGGCTTCCTGGTCGACACCTTCCCCATCGTGAACGCGGTGGGCACCGGCGTCACCGGCATCTCCGCCCGCAAGCTGGCCAAGGAGATCGTCTCCTGCCGCAACGGCGACAAGGGCGCCTACGCCAACTACAATCCCAAGCTGGCCGGCGGCAAGTGGTTCGGCGGCCCCTTCCGCACCTGGCACCAGTTCAACTCGTTCATCGACTTCCTCGCGCGCCCGGTGACCGACGGCGGCGCCGGCTTCCTCGAAGACAAGCGCATGGACATTTTCAAGGACTACGAGGAGGAAGGCGTCGATCCCATCGGCTACGGCGGCCTCGTCGCATCCGACATCCAGCGCGAGTACGCCAGCCAGGCGATCGCCGACGTCATCAAGGCGAACTTCAATCCGAACTGCCACCTGAACGAGCTGAACCCGGACGCGAACCTTTTCCTCATCGTCGACAAGACCGACCTCTTCATCAACTCGACCGAATTCTGCTTCATGCCGACGGGCTACTTCGAGGTCGAGTCGCTCGGCCGGGTGCTCCGGCCCCGTTCGCCGAAGGAGCAGGACGCGTACAACGGCGACAACGAGATCGCCGCGCAGGCCAAGGTGACCGCGACCTTCAAGCTCTTCGAGACGTACCGCGAGTCGACGCAGAAGCAGTTCTACGGCGGCACGATGGCGCCCCAGTCGTCGCAGTGGGGCACGAACAACGACAAGTCGATCGAGATCGGCCCGGAGCCGGACAACGGCTACTTCCCCGGGAACCTGCAGTCCGCGGGCAAGGAGCCGGCGGACAATGAGTGGGACGGGTACCTGGCGCTGCCGACCATGGGCGGCGTCTTCGGCGGCAACCACGGGGCCGCGCCCAAGCAGCAGAACACCCTGGCCCGCACGCAGAGCCTGGGCAACACTCCGCACCAGAACTGCGCGATGCACGTCCACTTCACGATCGACCACGACGCGCATAACCATCCGACCGACACCTCGGAAATCGGCTGCATGAAGCCGGTGGGCACGGTCTCGGAAACGTACAACTTCGGCGACTACGTCAAGGGCATGGGCATCGTCCCCTACGGCGGGCCCTACAACCCGACCAAGGGCGCGCCCAACTTCCACCGTCTCGCGAAGAGCTTCCGGCTCGAGCCCGACAAGAAGACGGGCAGCCTGCCGATGAAGCAGCTGGAGCCCTTCGCCCCGTCGGACCTGCGCATCGACGGCGCCTACGTGGAGCGCCACTCCGCCCCCGTCTATTACAACATCAAGGGTGGAACTGGGATCTGGGACCTCGGGTCCGCCGGTGCGGCCGAGGGCATGATCAGCTTCTGGTGGAAGCCCTCGTATTCGCCGGAGCGGACGGGCAAGATCCGCTCGCTCTGGGACATGGCCCGCCACCATGACGGCTGCGGCGCCGACGTCCACGTCTGGCCGTTCACGCTGTGGTTCTATCCCTCGCACTACAACCCGGGGGTGTCGGAAGTCACGTTCCCGCAGTACTGGCACAACAACCAGGGCAAGTTCAATCCGGCCTCGCTGGTCGGCGGCTCCAAGCAGTGGCACGATATCAGCCAGGCGCACGAGTTCGGCCGCATGACCAACTGTCTCAACCACCTGGATCATCCGGATCACAAGTGGCTGAAGCCGAGCCCGCTGCAGGCGCACAAGTGGATCAACACGACCTTCCAGTGGATCCTGAGCGCCGGCACCGACCCCTCGGGCGAGAAGACCTGCAAGATCTACATCAACGGGTCAGAAGCCTACACCAAGTACAACTACTGCCAGATGACGGGCTTCAACTCCGGTCACGGGCGCATGGACAAGTTCGACAAGCATGACGGCGGCGCCTACAACCACATGCGCCTCGGCGGAGCCTCAATGACGTGCAAACAGGCGACGACCTACGCCACCGAGAACCACGCCTACCGCGGAAACTACTCGGGCGACCATACGATCGACGAGTTCTACGCCTGGCGCCAGAACGGCCAGTTCGACATCCTGTGGAGCAACAGCCGCTACTACCGTCCGACGGGCGGCGGCGCCACCGGTGGCGGCGCGTCTTCCCAGGGCCGTTTCACCTCCCAGGCCCTGGTCAGCATGATCCCCTACGCCCAGCGCTCCCTGCCCCCGCCGTCCAACACCCCGGCGCCCGGCGGCGTGGTGGCGGTGGCCGGCGGAACCCAGACGGCCGACGCGCCCACGCTCCGCATCCTGGGCATGTGCTGGACCTGGTACGGCGAGAATCTGGACCACAACAAGACGCCCTACGAGTCCTGGGACGGCAAACGGGTGCTCTACGATTACTCGCGCACGACGGACGGCACCGCCAATGTCGACCTCCATCCCAAAGTGGGCGCCGGCGTCGACGACAACGGCCAGATCTATGGTCCGTTCTACGAGGACGGCTTCTCGGCGATCCTGAACAACCGCAGCCGCGCTCCCTCGGTCCAAGACCCGACGAAGCTCAAGTACTTCGTCCAGATCGAGGTCCCCGGCGGCGGCAAGCCGATCCTGCTGGCGAGCCCGGTGATCGACGACGTCACCGTCTTCTGGGACGACAACCAGTCCCACCTGCTCTCCTACGTGTTCGACAATCGGAGCTTCTAGCATGGCCAAGCGCGCCTTCGTCCTGTCCGCCGTCGCCGTCCTGCTGGGAGGCATCCCCCTGAGGGCCGAGCCCCGCGCGACCCAGGAGGAACTGGCGCTCACGCTGACCTGCAAGCCGCCGTCCTTCAAGGTGCGGCGGCCATCGATGGTCTTGAACGGCAGCTGTCCGCTGCCGGACGGCGTGATCCTGAAGGTTAACCTGAGCCGCATCCTCGAGTCGCTGAGCGGATCGGAGCTGCAGGAGAGCGCCACCGGCGCCGGAAGCGGCTCCTCGGAAGTCGAAGGAAGGAAGTACAGCTACGAAGCCACGATCGAGGGGCCCGGAAAATTCATGGCCCAGGTCGGGGTCTTCGTCGACATGCAGGAGAAGCAGCACGCCGACGAGGTTCGCAAGAAGACCGGGACCCGCCAGAACTGGCAGTTCGAGTTCATGGTCTGGGGCGACGAGCTGGTGACCCAGCTGCCGGGCAAGCTCACCGAGATGCTGTCGCTGGTCAAAGAGACCCTGGAGCTCGCGAAGAGGTTCGAGGCCGCCTGCAGCTCGGAGCAGGGATGGGCCGGGCAGTCCAAGGGGCTGGTGGCCGAAGGCAACAAGATGCGGGTGAAGCTCGAGAACCATGAGTTGAAGGCGTTCTTCCCCGCGGCCGTGAACAACATGTTCTACACGGTCCGCAATATGGTCACGAATGCGCCGTATTACACGTTCTCGGACGGCAAGTTCACGGGTGCGAAGGACTACCACGCGGACCAGAAGAAGGTGCAGACCTTCAAGAAGGAAGAGTTCAGCTGGGAGAACCTCAAGCGGTACATCGAGGAGTCCGGCCCCTGCGCGGGCCGGGAGTTCTCGCTCTGGATCGTGAAGGACCTGCGCCGCACGGCCGGTCAGATGCGGTCCGAGATCTCGGACGCGGTGAGACAGCAGAAGGCGGCCCCCGGCGTGGACCTCTTCGTGGACCGGCTGCTGAAGGCGACCATCTCCGACCTCGGACCTCTGGAAAACGATATCCGGGGCGTCGCCAAGAAATAGGCCCCTAGCGGCCCGACGGCGTCACCCGCGGCTGCAGGTTCTCCCGCAGCACGATCCCGTTCTTCTCCAGCAGCGCGCCCGTCACCTGGTGGAAGCGCGACTCGTCCAGGTGATAGTCGATCAGCGCCTTCAGCTCCACCGTCCGGGCGAGGACCAGCTCCTTCTGCACGTCCAGCACCCGGAACGTCGTCGACAGCCCGTGCTCGTTGCGGCTGATCTCGCCGTCGAGCTGCTCCTGGGCCAGAATGCGCGCCCGGCGCGTCGCCTCGATGCGTTTCTCGTCGGTCTTGATCGACCGCACCGCGTCGCGCACCTCCACGAGGATCTGGTTCTCAAGATTGCGGACCTGGAGCACCGAACGGCGCCGCTCCAGCTCCGCCCGGTTCAGGGCGCCGCGCGCCGAGGACTGCTCCAGCGCGTACTCGAACGACAGCAGCACCGACCAGCTGTAGAAGTCGCCGCCCCGGACGTCCTTGTTCGAGGCCGAGAACGTGCCTTCCGTCCCGTTGAGCCCCCCGCCGCCCACCACGTCGAGCCTCGGAAGCAGGTCGTTCTTCGCCCTGTCGATCGTCGCGTCCTGGCTGGAGAGCTGGGTCCGGATCTGCCGGATCTCCGGCCGCCGCCCCAGCGCGTCCTCCATCCCCTGCTCCACCGCAAGCTTCTCGTCGAGGTCGGCCCCCTGCACCCGCGGAGCGTCCACCGGCACGAGAAGGACCTCCTCGCGCAGGAGCGACGGGTCCACGAGGCGCTTCAGGCGGTCCGCGGCGCTGAACACCGCCGCCTCGGCCGTCAGGATCCCCTCCTGCTGGGAGGCGACTCCCGCCTCCGCCTGCGTCACGTCGATGCGGGCCGCGAGTCCGCGGTCGAGCTTGCGGCGCGTGTCCTCGAGCAGCCGCAGCGCGACCTCCAGGGATTGGTCCTTCACCTTCTTGTTCTCGATGGAGAAGACCAGGTCCCAGTAGGCGAAGGTGACCTGGAAGACGGCGTCGCTCAGCGACTTCTCGAAGGCGTCGACCGACTGGTCGCGGGTGTTTCGCGCGATCACGAGGGTCGCGGTGTTCGGCCCGACCCCCATCCCCCGCAGCAGCGGCATCGTCACGCTGCCGCCCAGGGTCTGCGACCAGATCGGGTTCAGGATGAAGCTCTGGTCGTTCGTCTCGCTGCGGTCGTTGGTGTAGTTGAGATCGTACGCCAGGCCCAGCGCCGTCAGCTTCCGGACGCCGATCTGGATGCTTGTCGCCTCATTCCGGACCTTGGCCACGCCGTTGAGGACATTGGTCCCGGGGCTGACCGAGCGGGCGTCGGAGACCGTCGCATAGGCGGTGTGGTCCCAAATTCCCATGGCGCTGTAGATGTTCTGGTCCTCGATCCAGGGCTGGTACCGGGCCACCTCGATATCCAGGTTGTGGTTGAGGGAAAGCCCCACCGCCTCCCGCGCCGAGAGGGGCAGCAGCCGCTTGCGGACCGGGGTCTCCTTGTCGTCCCCCCCGGCGAGGCCGGCGGCGCAGAGAATCAGCGCGACAAAGTTCATGGCATCCCCCACCAAATTTGAAGTCTCACAGGACAGGAAGGCGTCGTATAGTATAGGTACGGGAGAGGGGGTCCGGAAGAAACAGTGACCCCGCGGGAGCGCGCATGAAAACGGTGTCCCTGGCCGTCGCCCTCATCGTGTCTCTCGCCTCTCTCGCCCACGCCCAGGGGCAGCAGGACGACGTCGACAAGATCCACGTCCGCATCGCCAAAAAAGTCGCTCCCGCCACGGTGGCCGTCGACGGGGGCGGCCTGAAGGGCTCGGGCGTCATCATCGACAAGAGCGGCATCATCCTGACGTCGCCGACCGCGGTCGGGATCGCCTCGAGCCGCGTCAGCGTGCTCACGAAGGGGGCCCGCACCTATACGGGCAAGGTGCTGGGCCGCTCCAACGACCGCGAGCTCGTCGTGATCAAGATCGACGCCGGCGAGGACCTCCCCTTCGTGGAGCTCGGCGACTCGGATGCCGTCAAGGCCGGGCAGATCGCCTACGTGTTCGGGGACAGTTACGACAGCATCCGCTCCGACGACCAGGCGGCCATGTCGCTGGGCGTGATTTCGGGGATCTACGAGGAGTCGCAGCGCCACGAGAAGTCCCTCTATACGGGGAAGGTGCTCGAGACCTCGGCCGCGGTGAATCCGAGCCAGAACGGCGGCCCGCTGGTCGACCGCGAGGGGCGGCTGCTCGGGCTGGTCACGCTCAACTACGACGACTCGAAATTCACCGGCCTCGCGGTGCCCATCAACGCGCTGAAGCCGGCGATCGAGAAAATCCGGCGCGAGTACACGAACGCGCCCATCGTCCTGGGTCCGGCGGTGGAGCCGAGAAAACCGGCGCCCGAGCCGGAGACGCCCGCGAAGGCGGCGGTCGGCGAAGCGTGGCTCGGGCTCGAGGTCCGTCCGGCCGCGGGCGGCGTCGAGATCACCCGCGTCTCCCGCCGGAGCCCCGCGTTCCGGGCCGGGCTGCACCGCGGCGACGTGGTCACGCAGGTCGATGCGGCCCGCGTGACCTCGGAAGACGCCCTGCTCAAGGCGATCGCGAAGAAATCCCCCGAGGACACGGTGACGCTCACCGTGGCCCGGGACGGCGGCGGGACGGTGGAATTGACCGTCAAGCTGGCCGCGAAGCCGGTGTATTGAGGGACGCATGAGAATTTCCACCCTGGCGCTCCCGGTCCTGTTCACCCTGGGATCCATCGCCGCGGGACAGGAGATCAAGAGCGAGGACGCGATCTCGACGCTCGAGAACGCCTACTCCAAGGCGTCGGAAAAGGCCGGCCCCGCGGTGGTGGCGATCAAGGTCGACCGGGAACCGGAAGCCGTCCCGAAAGCGACGCCTTCGCCCGGTCTCCGGGGCCGCTTCGGGCTGCCGCCGGAGGACGTCTTCGCCAAGAGACCGGCCGCCTGGTGCACGGGCTTCATCGTCGAGGCGGACGGCACCATCCTGACGACGTACTTCAACGTGTCGGGCAAGGTGAAATCGATCAAGGTCCGGCTGGCCGACGGCCGGACGCTCGACGCGACGCTGATGGGCTACAACGGCACCTACGATCTGGCGGCGCTCAAGGTGGAGGTCGACGGGCTGCCGGTGATGAAGAAGGCGCGGCTCGAGGACCTGAAGGTCGGGCAGCCGCTGGTCGCCCTGGGCCGTGCGCCGGACGGCAAGAGCCTGACGGTCAATCCGGGCATCGTGAGCGCCGCCTCCCGGCTCGGCGGCAAAGGCATCCAGATCGACGCCAAACTGAATTACGGCAACGTGGGCGGCCCGGTGCTCGATCTCGAGGGCCGGCTGGTCGCGGCGAGCTGCAAGATCGACGTCAAATACGCGTCGGTCTACGGGCAGAACTCGGGCGTCGGCTTCGCGATCACGCACGACCGGTTCTCGAACCTCCTGGCCGACCTGAAGGCGGGCAAGAACGAGGCCGAGGAGCGGCGCCCCTTCCTGGGCATCCAGTTCAACCAGAAGAGCCCCAAGGAAGGCGTGGAGCTCGAGAGCGTCCAGCCGGGCGGCGCGGCGGAGAAGGCGGGGATCAAGGCCCGCGACGTCATCGTCGAGTTCGACGGCCGCAAAGTGACGCAGTTCGACGAGCTGCGCGAGGCGATCCTCCGCAAGGCTCCGGGCGACAAGGTGAAGGTGAAGGTCCAGCGCGGTCCGGACGAGCTGGAATTCGACTGCACGCTGGGCTGGGCCCCCGGAGAATAGCATGCGCACGCTGGCCGTCTTTATCGCGCTGACCGCGTCGGCCTGGGCGCAGGATCAGGCCGCGAAGCTCCAGAAGAAGATCGAGGAATGCTCGCGGTCCGTCACCGAGCGCTTCGTCTTCTTCGGCGGCGGCTCGGGAGTTCTCATCACCGAGGACGGCTACTGCCTCACCAACCATCACGTGGCCGGGACGCAGAACACGACGAAGGTCACCCTGCACAGCGGGAAGCAGTACACCGCGAAACTGGTGTGCACGGACGCGCTGGGGGACCTGTCGCTGTTCAAGATCGACGGCGGCGAGGACAAGTTCGCGTTCATCTCGCTGGGCGATTCGGACAAGCTCGAGATGGGCCAGTATGTCGTGGCCTGCGGCAACCCGTTCGGGATCACCATGCGGGACGCCGACCTCAAGATGTATCCCACGATCACGCTGGGCATCGTCTCGGCGATCCACCGGAACCAGCAGACGTACTTCGATTGCATCCAGACCGACGCCGCGGTGAATCCCGGGAATTCGGGCGGACCACTGGTGACGCTGGACGGCAAGCTGGTCGGGATCAACGGCCGCATCGCCACGCGCTATATGAATCGCGTGAACTCGGGCGTGGGATATGCGATCCCCTCGAACCAGATCCGGAACTTTCTTCCCGGGATGATGAAGGGCGGGGAGCGCGGCAAGATCCACCACGGGATGGTGGGCGGCCTCCAGCTCGTCGAGCAGAACACCCAGGGCGAAGGGGCGAAGGTCGTCGGCGTGCGGCAGGACTCGACGGCCGACTCGGCGGGCCTCAAGAACGGCGACGTCATCGTCAAGGTGAACCAGTATCCCGTCTTCAGCCGCGAGCGCTATCTCGGCGTGATCGGGACGTATCCGGAGGGGACGGAGGCGACGATCAAGGTGAAGCGCGGGGACGGCACGGCGGATCTGAAGGTGGAACTGGAGCGCTACACCCCGATGGAGGGGCTGGCCCTCGGGGCCGTCCCGCGCCCCGCCCCGTCGAGGCCGAAAGGCAGCGGGTATCTCGGGGCCTACGTCGAGGAGACCAAGGAAGGCGTCAAGGTCATGGACGTGCGCCCGGACTCCCCGGCGGACAGAGCGGGTCTCCAGACGGGCGACGTCATCCTGGCGGTGAACGACCGGAAGATCGGCGGCCGGGACGAGCTGCTCCAGCGGCTGTGGCAGCGCAAGCCGGGCTCCAAGGTGAGGTTTTCCATCAAGCGCGACGGCCAGGATCTGGACATTGAAGCCGTCCTGGGCCGCAATCCGGACGACGAGTAATCCCTCCTTCCTCTCTTTTCTTCTCCCCCGCTCCCCCTCGTCGCTCTCCTTCTCTCCCCAAAAAAAGAATGCCGCTGCGGCGACGGGCGTCGCCTCAGCGGCATCGAGAGAGGGAGGAAAAGGACAAATTTATCGGCCGCGGGCGCCCTTCCAGGTGCTCACGGTGCGGATCACGGCGCAAACTTCAGGGTGCCCCGTCACCCGCGGCCGGAAACTTTCGTTCTACACTCTCATGTCCACTCCCGCGGACTCGAACATCTCCACCTTGCCCACCACGCGGTAGACGGCGTCGACGTCGTCGTGTGTCAGGAATTCCAGGGGGAACTCCTTGTTCAGCGGCTGGAGGACGATATGGTCGCCCTGCTCCAGCATGACCTGCCGGATCAGCGCCTGCCGCTTCTGGCGGAGGCTGAAGACGATATAGACCATCGAGCCGTTGCGGATCTTGTCTTCCTTGGTGAGCAGGACCACGTCGCCGCGCGAGAAGCCGGTGCCGCCCTGCTGCTCCATCGAGTCATCGCAGACCGTGGCGGCGAACTCGAGGGACACGCGGGACTTCGGCAGGGCCAGGGTCGCGTTCACGGCGGGCTTCACCCGGCCGTCGGCGGCGAGCTCGGCGGCATAGCCGGTCGACTGCGTGTTCAGCAGGGGCACCCGGGAGAGGTCAACCGGGGACGCGCCCTCGGTTTCCGCCAGCGCCATGACGCGCTGGGCGTCCTCACGGATGATGGCCGGCGCCTTGTCGGCCCAGGCGATTCGGACCAGGGTCCGTTCGTCCTGGCTGAACAGCCTGGCGAACTTCTTGATGATCTTGACGGAAGGGGGATTCACCTTGTCGTTCTCGATGCCCGAAACGTACCCCTTGTGCGAGCCGATCTTTTTGGCCACCGCCTCAAGAGTCAGGCTCCGTTCCTTCCTCAATCTTTTCACCAGGTCGCCGAAATTCGACACACTCGCCTCCTCATCAATGCTGCAACGTCAACCCACCATCGCATGGATACGCTTCTTCAGCTCCGCAAGCCGGAGGGGCTTGGGGAGGAACGCATCGGCGCCGCTCCGGCGGACCTCGAGGGGGTCGATCTCCCCGCCGTAGGCCGACATGGTCAGAATCGGCACCTTTCTGGATTTCTTGTAGCTCTGGAAATGCCGGCACACCTGCAGCCCCGAGAGATCCGGCAGGCGGATGTCCAGCAGGATCACGTCGGGCTGAAAGGCGGCCAGCCTCGCGGCCGCGTCGAGGGCGGTCGAAGCCACGTCGACGTCATACTCGTCGTGCAGGGCGTCCTTGAGCAGTTCGAGGAGGTCCGCGTCGTCGTCCACGATCAGGATGCGGGGGCGGACGACACGGGCATGATCGGGAATGCCGCTGGCGCGCATGAATTTCTGGAGGCTTTCGGCGGTGACGCGGCGGTGGCGCGAGCCCGGGATGGTGTAGCCCTCGAGGCGGCCGCCGTCGATCCACTTGATGACGGTGCGTTTGGTGACCCGGCAGAGCCGGGCCACTTCCCCGGTGGTGTAAGTCGCCTGTCGCGCGTCGTATGCCATATATAAGCTATACAAAGTATACAAAGTATACCTCGAATGTCAATCAGAAATAATAAATTTTTTTGTGGTTCCGTTCAATCCGGGACCGCACACGCAAGATTATGGAAACCCGGCGGGCCGCTCAGGACGTCAGCGGCAGCTCCACGCGAAAGACCGATCCGCGGCCGGGGCGGCTCCGGACGGTGATGCGACCGTTGTGATTCTGGACGATCATCGCGCTGATCGACAGGCCCAGGCCCATGCCTTTCCCGACCGGTTTGGTGGTAAAGAACGGTTCGAAGAGCTTGCGCCGGATCTCCTCGGGCATGCCGCGGCCCGTATCGACCACCTCGGCGACGACCCAGCCGTCCTTTTTCTGGGTGCGGAGGGTCACCGTGCCGGCCTTCTCGATGGACTCCTCGGCGTTCTTCAGCAGGTTGAGAAAGACCTGGCTCATCTGCCCGCGGAGGCAGCGGACCTGCGGGATGCGCCCGAGCTTGCGGACCACGCGGATGCCCGGACGGAGCTCGCGCTGGATCAGCGTCACCGCCTCCTCGAGGCATTCGTTGAGGTCGACCATCTCCGCGGTCCGCGTATCCCGGGCGAAATTGCGGAAGTCCTGGACGATGCCGCGCGCGTGGCGAGCCGCCTTGAGGGCGTCGCGGATCATTCCGCGGAAGCGGGAGACGCGCGAGGCGACCCCGCGGACCTTCCGGGTGCGGGCGCCCTCCCGGGCCAGCGGCAGCAGGAGGTCGCCGGCCTCGGCCAGGAGCTGGAGATTTCCGTACATGACGTTGAGCGGGTTGTTGATCTCGTGCGCGACCCCGGAGACCAGCATGCCGATCGAGGCCAGCTTTTCGGAACGGATCAACTGCGCCTGGGCCTCCTTCAGATCCTCGTACGCGCGCCGCGTCTCTTCGGCGGCGCGGCGGAGATTCTCCTCCGTCTGCTTCCGGCCCGTGACGTCGCGGAAATACCAGACGCGGCCGTAGTGGGCGCCCTTGCCGCCCTTGACCGGCGCGCTGTAACGGTCGAAGGTCCGTCCGTCCTTCAGCAGTATCTCGTCCCGGCTCTCCTCGCTGGGATGCCCGTACAGGTATCGCACCTTCTCGAGGAACTCGCCCGGGTTCTGGAGCTTCTCGATCACGAACTGGAGGGCCCGTTCGTCCGTGCGCGCGTGCAGGATGTCGTCCGGGATGTCCCACATCTGGGTGAAGCGGCGGTTGAAGGACGTCATGACGCCGTCGCGCGACACGACCAGGATGCCGTCGATGGCCGCCTCGCTCTGCGACTCCAGCAGGCTCTTCTGGAACCGCAGATCCTCCTCAGCCCGCTTGCGCTCGATGAACTGCGTGATCTGGCTGCCCACGGTGTTGATGGTCCGGACCAGCGCCTCGTCGGGCTCCCTCGGCTCCGCCGCAAAGAACTCGAGGACGCCGAAGACGGCGTCGCCGTCGACGATCGGCAGCGCGATGGAGCAGTGGAGACCGGCGCGCTCCGCGGCAGTCCGGAGGGCGGCCTCCTCGGAACGCTGGAAGTCCATGATCCAGCGGGCGCTGCGGTCCTTCCACGCGCGTCCCGCGGCGCCCGACCCCATCCGGGGACTCCGGCCGCGGCAGGCCTCCACGAATTCGGCGCAGCCCGGCGCGGACGCGTTCCAGGAACGCTCCAGACGGAGCTGTCCGGGCGCGGCGACCCAGATCAGGCCGACGTGCCAGTCCAGCAGCTCGCAGACGCCCTTGACCAGCCGGGCCAGCGCCTCTTCGAGGGACGCCTCCTCCGCCAGGATCTGGGTGACCTCGTGCTGCACTCCCTGGAGGCCCTCCGCGCGCCGCCTCGCGGTCACGTCCGTGGCGATCAGCGTGGCCCCCACGACCTCGCCCCGCACGACCACCGGGCCCACCCGGGTCGAATACCACGCGATGGTCCCGTTCGGTCCGATGGCCCGGGTCTCATAGGAACTGGGCGAGCCGTCCTTGAGGACCTGGTCCAGCGCGGTCCGGACGACGGGGCGGGATTCCGGCGGAACGAAATCGAAGATGGACGCGCCGATCACCTTTTCCATGTCGAGCCCCTCGAGCGCCCGGTTCAGGGAGCGGAGCCGGCATTCCCGGTCGACGGTCAGGATATAATCCGGCGCGTTCTGCACCAGGGAGCGCCATCGTTCCTCCGACTGCCGCAGGGCCTCCTCGCCCTGCTGGCGCTCCAGCTCTGCGCCCGCGCGGGCGGCGAAGATCTTGAGCATGGACAGCTTCCGGTCCTCGTCCCGCGCCGGCTGGACATCCATCACCGAGATCAGGCCCACCACCTTCCCCGAGGAGTCCATCATGGGGACGCCCAGGTAGCACTCCGTCCCGAGATCGACCAGCATGCGGTCCTGCGGGAACAGGCGCTGGACGTCGTGCGCGTAGCTGCACGCCTCGCCTGTCAGCACGTCCTCGCAGGGGGTCCCCTCAAGGGCGTATTCCACAGGCTCGGCGAACGTCGCGCCGTCCCAGAACGCGATCGTCTCCGCGAAGCCGGGCTTGTGCTCCAGGTTCCGGACCACGCTGGCGAAGCGGACGTCCAGCGCCGACGCCAGATGGCGCGCGAGGGACCGGAAGAAGGACCCGCCCGTCACCGCCGCGGTGCCTTCGACGATCAGCCGGAGCGCGTCCTCGGCCCTCTTTCGCTCGGCGATCTCCTCCTGCAGGAGCTCGTTCGCCCGCGCCAGCTCCGCGGTCCGCTCCAGAACCCGCTGCTCCAGCTCCTCATGGGCCTTCTTGAGCAGGACCTCCGATTCCTTGCGGGCGGTGATGTCGGAGAAGACCCCCAGCGTGACCGGCTCGCCGCGGAAACTGGCCAGCCGCAGGGACGCCGCCCCCCAGAACAGCGCCCCGTCGCTGCGCCGGAACTGGATCTCGAGCCCCGGGGCCGATCCCTCCCGCTGGAGGCGCTCCATCATCTGCGAGCGCTCCTCGGGCCGCGCCAGGAACTCCAGAATGCTGCGCCCGGTGATCGTTTCCGGGGGGATCGACAGCGACTCGGCAGCCTGCTCGTTCGCGTACAGCAGGGTCCCGTCGGATGCCCGCGCGATCACCACCGCCACCGGCACGCCCTCCGTGATGGCGCGGAACCGCTCTTCGCTCTCCCGCAGCTCGATTTCCGCGCGCTTGCGCTCGGTGATGTCGATGATGGAGCCGATGAAGCTATGCGGGACCCCGTCGGGCGACGGCATCGGCGCGGCGAAGATCACCACCTGGCGGCGGGTCCGATCGGGCCGCAGGATCTCCCCCTCGGTGCTGAAACCGCCGGCCAGGGCGCCCTTCTGGAACTCCTCGGACATGCGGCGGATCATTCCCGCGGAGAAGAAATCCCGGACCGTCCGGTGATCTAGCTCGGAGTTGTCCCGGACGCCGAGGATGGACAGCATCGCCGGATTGGCGAACACCGAGCGCCCGTCGATCGTGGTGTGCCAGACGCCGACGCCGGTATGCTCGACGAGCGCGCGATAGCGGCCCTCGCTCTCGCGCAGCGCCTCCTCGGCCCGCTTGCGCGCGTCGATGTCGACAAAGGAGCTGAAGATGGCGGGAGCGCCTTCGAAGGCGACGACCCGGAGATTCACGACGGTCCAGAAGGCGTTCCCGTCCTCCCGTCGGAGCCGGAGCTCGAACCCGGTCAGCATGCCGTCGCGGAGGAGGATCTGCTTCATCCGGTCGTCGGGGTCGGCGTAAAACTCGTTCGCCCGCCGGCCCAGCGCGGCCTCGCGGTCGACACCGAACAGCCGCGCGGCGGCGTCGTTCACGTAGAGGATGTCGCCGTCGGGACGCGTGATCGTGACCGGCACCGGGGTGGCTTCGGTGATGGCCCGGAAGCGGGCCTCGCTCTGGCGGAGGTGCTCCTGCGCCTCCTTCCGGTGCGTGATATCCTGCACGCTGGTGATGAAGTAGAGGTTCTCCCCCGCGGCGCCCCGGACCAGCGTCGTGGACAGATCGGTCCAGACGGTGCGGCCGTCGCGGTGAAGGTAGCGCTTCTCGAAGCGTTCGGAGTAGGCTCCCTCCTGCAGCACCCGTCGCGCATGATCCAGGCTCCGGTCGCGGTCCTCCGGATGGGTCAGCGCCTGAAACGTCGTTTCCAGGAGCTCGGACTCGCCGTAGCCCAGCATCCCGCAGAGGGCCCGGTTGACCTGCAGGAAGCGCCCGTCGGTTCCCACGAGCGCCATGCCGATCCCGCCCTGGGTGAAGGCCGCCCGGAACCGCTCCTCGCTCTTTTGCAGCTCCGAGGTCCGCTCCGCCACCCGGCGTTCCAGGTCCTCGTGCTCCAGGCGCAGCCGCTCCTCGGACTTCACCTGGTCGGTCACGTCCCGGATGATCGCGAAGATGAACGTTCGCGACCCCCGCCGGACGGCCGCCGAACTGATCTCCAGGGGCACGGTCACCCCGTCGGGGCGGTCGATGGCGGTCCGCAGCGAGACCACCTCCCCCTTCAGCTGGCGCTCCCAGAATCCCCGGTACTCCGCCAGCTTCGCCGGGTCGGCGCGGCTCTGGTAGGTCTTCCCGATCACGTCCTCGCGCCGCGCGCCGAGGATTTCCAGCAGCCTCCGGTTCACGGACAGATACGTGCCCTTTTCGTCCAGCAGGGCGATGCCGTCGCTGGCGTTCTCCTGCAGGTGTTCCAGGAACGCCTTCGCCTCCGAAAGCTCCTGGGCCGACTGCTCCTGCTGCGTCAGATCCCGGCACGAGGCGAGATAATAGGGCCGCCCGCCGAAGTCCAGGCGGCTGATGGTGTTGTCGACGGCCACCGAGCCCCCGTCCTTCCGCAGCAGCATCCGCCGGTCCCGCAGGTATCCGGTCTCCTGCTCGACGATCTGCCGCACCCCGGGGATCCGGTGCCGCAGCTCCGGCGGAATCAGGTCCGGCACCTTCAGCTTCAGGAACTCCTCGCGCGTGTACCCGAGCAGCCGGCACACCGCCTCGTTCGCCTCGACGACCTGCATCGTTCCGTGTTCGACGAGATAGACCGCGTCGCTCGCCTTCTCGAACAGCACGCGGAAAAACTCCTCCGCCCGGCGCTGCTGGGTCAGATCCAGCACCACCGCCACCGTATAGACCTTCCCGCCGACCGTGAAGGTCCGGATGTTGAGGGAGCACGGAAAGGTGCTGCCATCCTTCCGCCGGCCGGTCTCCCGGCTCGATTCGTAGCGGCCGGTCTCCCAGAGGCGGCGGTCCACCTCCTCGACGGAGACCTCCGGGTTCTCCCGGAGGCTGGCGACATTGACCTTCTCGAACTCCTTCTTCGTATAGCCATAGATCTCGCAGGCGCGGTCGTTGACGTCGATCACGCTCCTCGCGCTCAGGTCCACGAGCACGATCGCCTCGCCGGCCTGCTCGAAGAGGCTGCGCTGGAGCTCCTCCACGCGCTTCCGCGTGGTGATGTCGAACGACACCGACGTATACCCGAGGGACAGCCCGTCGGCGATCAGCGGGGTCACCGAGACGTGGTTGGGGCGGGCGACGCCGTCGGCATCGATGAGGGCGACTTCACCCGAGAAGCGGCCCTCGCGGTCGGCCGCGTCGAGCACCCGCTGGTATTCCGAGGGGGTCGGGAAAAGGCGGACGACGGAGAGCCGGCCCTCCGCCTGTGCGCGCGGGATGCCGAAGGCGGCCTCGCAGGGGCGTCCCCAGGTGAGCACGGTGCCGTTCCGGTCGAAGGACCAGACCGCCGCATCGATGGAGTTCACCAGGGCGTCCAGGATGGACTTGGACTCGCGCGACTCCGCCACCGCGCCGCGCAGATCCTGCCCGGCGAAGAACCAGCCTTGGGGAAGGCCGTCCTCGTCCCTGAGGAGGGTGGCGAGCGCGCTGACGGCCAGGACCGCGCCCGATCTGGAGCGGAGGTGGAAGGCGAGGTTCATGCGCGAGCGGGAGGGCGCCGACTCGAAGAAGCGCCGGAGATCGCCGCCCTCGTCGAGGAAGGCCAGATCGAGCCCCCTCAGCTCGCCCTCGGTGTACCCCAGCGAGCGCTCGGCCCCCCGAGTGGCCCCGAGGATGGCGCCGCGGGCGTCCGTGATGAACCCGAGATCCGGACTGCAGGAGAAGAACCGGGTGAGATCGAGCACCTCGGGCCGATTCTAACCCCTCCCGGAGGGGAGGTCAAATTGGACTCGCGCGCCGCCGTGGGGACCCTGTTCCAGCACGATGTCGCACTGGTGCTGCTGCAGGATCTGCCGCGCGAGGGTGAGCCCGATGCCCATGCCGGCATAGCGGTAGTCCGATGTGGTCTTGAACGGCTGGATGTCCGCCCGGGTCTCCTTCAGGCCGACGCCGTTGTCCGTGACGCTGACGCGGATCTTCCCCGCCCTGGGCCTTCCGATGCGGATCTCGATCTGGGCGTCCTCCGGAGAGAACTTCTCGGCGTTGGCCAGGACGTTGGTGATGACGCTGTGGATCTTCCGCTCGTCGCCGTCGACGGGAATCTTCCCCCTGGGGATCGTCGTCTTCACGCGGAGGCTCTTCTTCCGGGCCCGCGCGCGGAGGGATTCGACGCATTCCTCCAGCAGCGGGCGGAAGTCGAAGCGGACGATCTTCAGCTCCTCCGGCTTGAAGCGCGCCTTGGCCAGCGCGAGGAGGTTCTCGATCAGGCCGAGCAGGCGCTCGAGGTTGCGGTGCGCGATCTTGAGCCCCTTCTCCTGCCTCGGATCCAGCGGACCCATGCCGCCGGAGAGCATCAGGTCCACGTACCCCATGCCCGAGACCAGCGGGGTCTTGAGCTCGTGGGAGCAGTTGGCGAGGAACTGGTCCTTCATCTGGTTGAGGTCGCGCAGTTCCCGGTTGGCCCGGAACAGCTCGTCCACCATGCGGCCCATTTCCTCGTTGAGCCGGCGGTTGGCGCGCAGCAGGTCGAGATGCTCCAGCTCCTGCTGGATCGCCAGCTTGAGCTCGGCCGAGTCGAAGGGCTTCGCGATATACCGGTGCACGTGGCCGCGGTTGATCGCCTGGATCGCGTTGTTCACGTCCGGGTACGCCGTGACGAGCATGCGGACGCAGTCGGGTCTCACCTCCCTCGCCTTCTCCAGGAGCTCGACTCCCGTCAGCCCGGGCATGCGCTGGTCGGTCAGGATGAGGTGGATCTCGTTCTTCTTCAGGAAGCCCATCGCCTGGCCGGCATCCAGCGCCTGGTACAGCGAGTAGCTGTCGCCGAGGATGTTCGAGAGGAGATTGATGTTTTCCTGCTCGTCGTCCACGATCAGCAGGACGTGCTTCTTCGGGCTCATGACGCGAACCACCCCAGGGTCCGGCGCAGCCCCTCCTCGAGCGGGACCGCCGCTGCGAAGCCCAGGTCGCGCCGCGCGGCCTCCCCGTCGGCGAAGGAGTCCCGGATGTCCCCCGGCCTCGGCGGGAGATGCTCGAAGGCCGCCGGCCTCCCGGAAAGGCGGGCCAGCGTCTTCCCCATCTCGAGCACCGAGACGGGATGCCCGCCGGCGAGATTGTAGACGCGACCGGAGACCCCCGCGGCCGACGCCGCCCGCGTCAGGCCCTCGACGACGTCGAGGACGAACGTGAAATCCCGGGTCTGGCCGCCGTCGCCGTAGACCGGCATCGGCTTGCCCTCCCGGAGGCTCCGGAGGAACTTGGGGATCACCGCGGCATAAGGCGATTCGGGGTCCTGGCGCGGGCCGTACACATTGAAGAAGCGGCAGGACACCGTCTCGAGGCCGCCGCGTCCGGACCAGGAGGACGCATACAGCTCGCCTGCCAGCTTCGCCGCCGCATAGGGCGACTGGGGCTGAGGCGGCATCCTTTCGTGCTTGGGCAGCGTCGGCGTGTCGCCGTAGACCGACGATGAGCTGGCGAAGACCAGGCGCTTCACGCCTCCGCGCTGGGCCGCGTCGAGCGCGGCAAGCGTCCCGCGGGCCGTCGCCCGATGGCTTTCGAGCGGCAGCTTCACGGACCGCGGCACCGAGGGCAGCGCCGCGAGATGGTAGACGATCGAGGCGCCGCGGAAGGCGTCGACGGCGACGTCGTTGATGTCCCCCTCGACGAGCTCCGCTCCCTCCGGCAGGATCGCGCGGCGGCCGGTGGAGAAGTTGTCGACGACGCGGACGCGTCTGCCCCGGGAGAGCAGCAGCTGCGCGAGATGGGAGCCGATGAAGCCGGCCCCGCCCGTGACGACGTCGAAGGAGTCCGTCATTCCAGGCCGAACAGGTTGCGGGCGTTGCGCGAGGTGGTCTCCAGGACCACCTCGAGGGGCACGCCCTGGACGGCGGCGATCTCCTCGGCCGCGTAGCGGACATGGGCCGGTTCGTTTCGCTGGCCGCGGAACTTCTGCGGCGGCAGAAAGGGGCAGTCGGTCTCGATCAGCAGGTTGTCGAGCGGGATCCGCTGCACCGTCTCGCGCAGCTCCTTCGCGCTCGGATACGTCACCGGTCCGGCGATGGACAGATAGAAATTCAGTCCCAGGTAGAGTTCGGCGTCCGCCCAGCTGCCCGAGAAGCAATGGATCACTCCGCGCAGGGGCGCGTGGGCCCGAAGGATGGGGAACAGCGCCGCGTGCGCTTCGCGGCAATGGATCGTCACCGGCTTGTCGGCGTCGAGCGCCACCTCGAGGTGTTTGACGAAGAGCTCCTTCTGGTTCGGGAGCGACGCATAGTTCTTCACCGTGTCGAGGCCGGTCTCGCCCACCGCGACGGCCCGGGGATGGCGCGCGAGCTCCCGGAGCGCGGCCGTGTCGGCGGGCTTGTCGGCGTCATGGGGATGGATCCCGGGGGAGAACCAGACGTCGCCGTGGGCCTCGGCGAGGGCCTGTGCGCGACGGGAGGATTCAAGGTCGGTTCCGATGGTGACGATGCGGCCGACGCCGGCGTCGCGCGCCCGTTTCAGGACGTCGGGCAGGTCGGGGGCGAAGGCCTCGTTGTCCAGATGCGCGTGGGAATCGACCAGCATCGGGGCCTATGGTACCACAGAATTCCGGACGCCTCTATTTGTTGCGACCGGGGAGCGGATCGGTTGTGGCGCGGACGTTGATCGAGTTCTCGCAGGCCCGGGCCACGAAGGCCTCGCACTTCACGAACTTCTGGATCAGGTCGGTGGCGGTCTGCTGGTCGCGGTAGTAGTAGCTTTTGGCGCCCTTCTCGTCGCCGACGGTGAAGACGCGCGTGTAGCTGGTTTCGGAGGGATTGAGCGACTTGCGGCTGAACAGATCGGGATCGTAGTCCTCGGGCCGGCTGGCCTTCAGATCGTCGAGCCCCATCTCTTTGAGCTTCTTCACGTAGCGGACCATCTCCGCGTCGGTGACGTAGCCCATATAGACCTTGCCGGGGGCGGCCTTGGCGAGGGGTTCGCGGGGACCGTCGGCCACCCGGTCGCGCCACGACTCGGACATGACGGCGCGGAACGTGGGCTCGGGGCGCTTGGTCTTGGCCTCCGGAAGGGCGCGGAAGTAGGTGATCTTCAGGATCGCGATGCCCTCCGGATTGTCGGGCGAGAGCTGGGCGGACGACCCTCCGCCCTCGCCGCCGCAGCCCGGATGGAGGGCGGCCAGGAGGGCCAGGACCACAGCCTTAGAGACGATACTCCGCAAGTTCATGCTTCACCGCTTCCACAACCTGCTCTAACGGGACGCTCTTCTGGTCCTTAACCTTGCGGGTGCGGATGTCGACCGTCTTGGCCTCGAGCGTCCGCTTCCCGACGGTAATACGAACGGGAATGCCGAGGAGATCGGCGTCCGCGAATTTCACCCCCGGCGCGGCCTCGCGGTCGTCCCAGAGGACCTCGAGCCCCGCCTTCTCGAGCGCGTCGTAGAGGTTGTGCGCCGTCTCGACGATCTCCAGCTTCTTGTGGTCGAGCGAGACGATCTGGACCTGGTACGGCGCGATCTCCTTGGGCCAGAGGATGCCGCCGTCGTCGTGGTGGTTCTCCACCGCGGCCGCCAGGATGCGGTTCACACCGATGCCGTAGCAGCCCATGACCATCGGGTGCAGCTGGCTCTTGTCGTCCAGGTAGACGGCGTTCATCTTCTTCGAGTAGCGCGTGCCGAGCTTGAAGACGTGGCCGACCTCGATTCCGTGCGTGAAGCCCAGGGGGGCGCCGCAGCGCGGGCAGGCGTCGCCCGTCACGGCCATCCGCAGGTCGGCGACCACGGCGGGCCGGTAGTCCCGGTTGATGTTGACGTTCGAAAAGTGCATGTCGCGCTTGTTCGCGCCCGCGACGACGTTGCTGAGCGAGACGACCGCGTGATCCGCGAGGATCTTCAGCTTGAGCCCGACGGGGCCGGAGAAGCCGATCGGGCCGCCGGTCTCGCGCTGGATCTCTTCGGGGGTCGCCATCACCAGGCTTTCGGCCTGCGCCGCGCGACGCAGCTTGGGCTCGTTCACCTCGTGGTCGCCGCGGACCAGGGCCGCGATGAAGCCCTTGTCGGTCTTGTAGATCAGCGTCTTCACGAGCTGCCGCGGCGGCACCTTCAGGAACTCCGAGACCTGCTCGATCGTATGGGCGCCCGGCGTCTCCACTTCCTGGAGCGCGAGGATCTCGCGGGTGTCCTCTCCGGTCGCGCTCGCCTTGGCGGGCGGGCATTCCGCCTTCTCCTTGTTGGCGGCGTACTTGCACTGCTCGCAGGTCACGACGGAATCCTCGCCGAACGGCGAGACGGCCATGAACTCGTGGGAGACGTCGCCGCCCATGACGCCGGTGTCGGCCTCCACGGGCATGAACTTCAGCTCCGCACGGGTGTAGATGCGGATATAGGCGTCGTACATCGCCTGGTAGGACTTGCCCATGCCGCGTTCGTCCGTGTCGAACGAGTACGCGTCCTTCATGATGAACTCGCGGGTGCGGATGATGCCGTGGCGGGGGCGGGCCTCGTCGCGGAACTTGCCCTGGATCTGGTAGAGCGTGATCGGCAGCTGGCGGTAGGACTTCACCTCGTTGCGCACGAGGTGGGTGATGACCTCCTCGTGGGTGGGGCCCAGGACGTTGAGGGCGCCCTTGCGGTCCTTGACCTTCATGAGCGTGTCGCCCATGACCTCGAAGCGTCCGGTCTCCTGCCACAGCTCGGCGGGATGCAGGGAGGGCATCAGGAGCTCGACGGCGCCCGCCCGGTCCATCTCCTCGCGCACGACGCGCTCGGCCTTCCGGAGGGCGCGGAACCCCAGCGGCAGGTAGCTGTAGCTGCCGGCGTGCAGCTGGCGGATCAGGCCCGCCCGCACCATGAGCTTGTGGCTGGGACTCTCGGCATCCGTCGGCGCCTCGCGCAGCGTGGGAATGAAGGTTTTGGTCCAGCGCATAGTCTGGCGGTTATATCACAGGAGCCGGAGCCCGGCAAGATGTGCAAGAGAGAGTCCGCCGTCGGAGGCCGGGAGCCGGAGAGTTGCCTTTCGGGAAGATCCTGAACAGGAGGTCTCTCCGGAGCAGCAGGGGCGGAGAGATTCCCCTCCCCGGAGCCCTCCGGTTGTGGCCGGTGGCCTGAGGCCTCCGGATTACTTCCCCAGCTCGTGCGAGGTCTCGATCTTGAGCTGGGCCTTGAGCTCCATCTCGTCGCCGCCGCCCGGGTTGGGGATGTTGGCGGTCACCTTGACCTTCAGCGTCCCCTGGGACTTCAGCGCACGGTTCTGGGTCAGCGAGTAAAGCGTGCGTCCTTCGCCGTCGCCCTCGGTTTTCAACTTGACCTCGATCCCCGCCGGGGGTACGTCGTCCTTCTCGCCGGGCAGCTTGCCGACCGAGAACTTCGACTTGATCACGAGGCAGTCGTCGTCGCCGACCTTTTCGACGGCATCGACCGTGTTCAGGGTCCGGATCTTGATGTCGACGTTTCCGCCCACGCCGGGCATGCCCAGCTTGAGCTCATCCTTCCAGGTGTCGCCCTTGCCGACCTTCTCCTTGGGAAGCGGCCCCATCAGGCCGTTCAGGGAGCGGAAGGCCGACTCCATCTCGCCCATCTTGCCACCGCCGTCGGCCATCGACACCTTGCCGAGGGTGTCCACCGAGAACTTCAGGGGGGCCCGCACCATCTTGGCCAGCTGGTCCTGGAGGTCGCCGAAACCCGCCAGCGCGGGATCCTCATCCTCCTTCTTTTTCGGCTTCTCCTCGGTCTTCTTCGCCGAGTCGTAGTCGAAGTCGATGTCGTTCACCATGACATGGCCCTTCGCCTTGGCGGTCTTCCAGGTCCCGTTCAGGAGCGCGGTGCCGTTCTCGGCGACCTCGGTCACCTCGCCCACGATGACGCCCTCGAACTTGACGTCGATCGGGTCGTCGCTGATGACCCCCTGCAGGATCTCCGGGACCTTGTCCAGGCGGACGCTGAGCGCGTGGTTGAGCTTGAAGGTGAGCTTCTCGCCCTTCTTGAACGTGTAGCGCAGCTCGTTCTTGCCGTCTTGTCCGAAGGCCGTGAGTCCCCACGCGAGGACGAGTCCCGTCACGAGGCTGCGCTTCATAGTCATCTCCTGAACGATCGATCCGCCCCTTCGGACAGCCGCCGCGCCGGGATTGTTCGGTTCGCTTGAACCGATGGCGCCGGGGGAGCGTCCGTATATAATAGTGTGCGCCTGATGCGGAAGACAGAGAAGTCCGTCCTGGCCGCCGCCCTCCTCCTGGCCTGCGCCGGGTTCCTGCGGGCGCAGCAGACCGACGACGCCTCCCGCGCCGTCTATAAGAAGACTGTCGACTCCGTCATCGCCGTCCGCGCCATGGCGCCCCTGGGCGAGCGCTCCGGGAGCGGCGTGATTCTCACCCGCGACGGGCTCCTGCTCACGAGCTACGCGGCCTGCCCGGACGGCGCCACGAACATCCGCGTCTGGGTCAAAGGGCCGCGCCTCTATACGGCCGAGATCGTGGGCACCTCCAAAAAGGACGAGCTCACCCTGCTCCGCATCAAGCCGCGGGGGGAGCTCAAGCCGGTCGAGCTCGGGGAGTCCCGGGCCCTCAGGACCGGCGACGCCTCCTACACGATGGGGAACGCGGCGAATTCGATCATCCTCGACGACCAGCCCTCCTTCAACGTCGGCATCGTCAGCGCCGTCTACCACCTCGGCGACGAGCGGGCGAATTCGACGTATACCGGGCCCGTTCTCGAGACCACCGCCGCGGTCAATGTCGGCATGGAAGGCGCCCCCTGCCTCAACGCCGACGGCAAGATGGTGGGCTTCGTGACCCTGAACTACTCGCCCCACCGCTTCCTGGGGACGGCGATCCCGATCGACGAGATCAAACCCGTCATCGAGCGCCTGAAGAAGGGCGCGACCGAGACCGTCGAGACCCCGCCCGCCGGCGAGGGCTGGATCGGACTGAGGGTCCAGGTGACGGGCGACAAGCTCGTCGTGGAGCAGGTCGAGAAGGACGGCCCCGCCGATCAGGCCGGCTTCGGCAAGGGCGACGTGATTCTCAAGCTGGGCAACGACCCCGTGAAATCCGCCGCCGAATTCGAAAAGCGCATCCGCGAGATGGAAGCCGGCTCGATCGTCTGGATCAAGGCCGACGTCGCCGGAAAAGTCGAGACCGTCAAAGTCACGCTGGAGAAGAAGAAATGATCCTGCTCCTGGCGTGCCTCCTCACCGCCAAAAGCAGCCTGGATGTATTGAGCAGTCCGGGGGATGACCCGATGGCGGCGATGCTCGCCAAGCTGCGCCAGACCGCGGCGAAGTCGGTGGTCGCGATCGAGATCGAGCGCGAGAGCGATCCCGACGGCATCACGGGCTCCGGCGCGGTGGCCCAGCACCGGGACTATTACAACCGGCCGAAGGGGCCCACCTCGGGCGTGATCTACGAGGCCGACGGCTATATCCTGACCAGCCGCTTCAACGTCTCCGGGGGCATCCGGAAGAACGGCCTCAAGGTGACGCTGTGGGACGGCCGCCAGGTGCCCGGCGAGCTGCTGGGAACGGACGAGCAGCGCGACATCGCCCTGGTCAGGATCGCCGAAAAGGATCTCCCGGTGCTGCCCCGGGCGGACTATGCCCGGCTTCACCAGGGGACCCTCGTCGCGCTGCTCGGGCGCTCCCCGGATCCGGGCCACCCGACCGTCAACGCGGGCATCCTCAGCGCGATGAGCCGGATGACGCGGACCGCCGTGCAGACGGACGCCGAGATGAACTACGGGAACGCCGGCGGCGCGCTCGTCACGCTGAAAGGCGAGCTGATCGGCGTCGCGTGCAACATCAAGCCCGACACGGTCTGGGGCCAGTCGGGCGGCGTCGGCTTCGCATGCAAGGCGGCGGAGATCGACGCGCTGCTGCCCCGGCTCAAAAAGGGGGAGCGGATCGAGGCGCCGAAGCAGCCCTTCCTGGGCATCCGCGCGGGCGAAGGCAACCCCGACATCGAGGGCATCCAGGTCGTCGACGTCATGAAGGACTCCCCCGCCGAAAAGGCCGGCATCAAGAAGGAGGACGTCCTCGTCGAGATGGCCGGCGTCAAGATCACCGACTCCGAGTCGCTGAAGGAGGCGCTGGAGCCCCACCAGATCGGGGAGGAGGTCGTCCTCAAGGTCATGCGCAAGGCCAAGGAGGGCTGGCAGGAGAAGACCTTCAAGCTCAAGCTGGAAGGGAGGGCCGAGCCATGAGCCTCGCCCTCGCGTTGACGGCCCTGCTTCTGCAGGACCCGGTCCAGGACCTGCAGGACAAGCTCGAGGCGGTCGTCGAGAAGGTGAAGCCCGCCTATGTCTTCTTCGGCAACGGCTCGGGCGTCTGCATCTCGTCCGACGGCTGGGCGCTGACGAACTTCCACGTCTCGGGCGACCGCCAGGGCCAGCGCGTGCGCATGCCCGGCGGCAGGCAGTTCCTCGCGGACATCGTCGGCTTCGATCCGCTGGGCGACATCTCGCTCTGCAAGCTGCGCGATGCGAAGGACCTGCCCTTCTGCGAGCTCGGCGACTCCGACCAGCTCGAGGTCGGCCAGCACGTGATCGCAGTCGGCAACCCGTTTCTCCTGGGCAACGGCAGCTGGGAGCCGACGGTGACCTTCGGCATCGTCTCCGCCCTGCATCGCTATATGGACAACCCGGGCTACTTCGACGCGATCCAGACCGACGCGCAGATCAACCCGGGCAACTCCGGCGGGCCGCTGATCACGATGGAAGGGAAAGTCATCGGCATCAACGGGCGCATCGACATCAAGCGCTTCATGAACCGCGTGAACACCGGGATCGGGTACGCGATCCCGTCGAAGCAGATCCAGCGCTATATGGACGCCTTCAAGCGCGGCGGGCGCGTGTTCGAGGGATTCATCGAGGGCGTCCAGATCGGCGAGTGCGGCGACGCGCGCTACGACAACGTCGGCGAGTACGGCGACGGCGTCTTCGTCTCGCGGGTGGACGCCGAGACGCCGGCGGGCAAGGCGGGCTTCGAGCCGGGCGACATCATTTTCGAGGCGGAGGGCTACCGGATCTCGAACGCGAACCGCTTCCACGGCGTGATCAGCAACTGGCCCGAGGGGGCGACGATCCGCGTCAAGGTCCGCCGCAAGGCGGAGGAGAAGGAGCTGAAGGTCTTCCTCGGCGACCCCGCCAAGATCCTGGAGCGGAAGCGCGCGATGGACGCGACGGACCTGGGCTTCACGACGAACGCGAAAATGCTGGTGGGTGCGGTCGCCCCCGGCAGCGCCGGCGACAAGGCGGGCCTCCAGCCCGGCGACCTTCTGACGCATGTCGAAGAGCGGCGGGTCGGCAGCTGGACCGAGTTCCGCTCGCTGCTGCGTCCCGGCGCGGAATTCCACGTGACGGTGACGCGCGGGGGCAAGGACGTCGAGTTGATGCTGAAAGTCCCCCGTCCGAAGACGGACGAGTAGCCGCCGCGACCCGGGACTCTGGACTTCGCATCCGGGACTCCTTAGACTGCTCCCCATATGGGCCGGACCATCACCCTCGCGCACAGCCCCGACAGCGACGACGCGTTCATGTTCTACGCCCTCGCCAAGGGCAAGGTCGACACGCGCGGCCTGACCTTCAAGCACGTGCTCGAGGACATCGAGACCCTGAACCGCAAGGCCATCGACGGGGTCTATGACGTCACCGCGGTCTCCTTCCACGCGTACTACAAGATCAAGGACCGTTACCGCCTGATGACGGCGGGGGCGTCGGTCGGCGACGGATATGGCCCGATGATCGTCGCCAAGAGGGCGCTGTCGCGGGACGAGCTGGACGACGTCACGGTGGCGGTGCCGGGGGAGCTGACGACGGCGTTCCTGGTGTTCCGCCTGTTCGCCCCGGGGGCGCGCTGGAAGGTGATGCCCTTCGACAAGATCCAGGACGCCGTGGCGGCGGGCGACATCGACGCCGGCCTGCTCATCCACGAGGGGCAGCTGACCTACCGGGAGCAGAAGCTCAACAAGGTGCAGGACCTCGGCGAGTGGTGGCGGATGGAGACGGGCCTGCCGCTGCCGCTGGGGGGCAACGCGCTGAAGCGGGACCTGGACCAGGACACGTCGCGCAAGTGCTGCGACGTGCTGAAGGACACGGTGCAATACGCGCTGGATCATCGGAAGGAAGCGCTCGACTACGCGCTGGAGTTCGCCCGCGGGATGGATCGCAAGAAGGCGGACAAGTTCGTCGGCATGTACGTCAACTCGTACACGCTGGAACTGGGCAAACGCGCCGAGGATGCGATCGTCCTTCTGTACAAGCTGGGCAAGCAGGCCGGGGTCATCCCGGTGAAGGTCGTCCCGGAATTCATCGAATAATTCCCATGCTTTCCTGATCAAAGGGACGTCGGCACCAAGGGGTGGGGTTCGCGACCGGGGGGCTTCGAGGGTGCGTCGGGTTCGGCCTCCGTTTCTCCTTCTCACGCTGGCTCTGCTTCAGCCGAGATGTCCTCCACCGCATGCTGCTGTTCGGCGGCTGCGACGAGAACTTCAGCGCGTTCGGGGACACCTGGATCTGCGACTTCCAGGCCCCTCGCCCATTGTTTCTGTAGAAGTTCGCGATATGATGACGGAGATTCTGGGAGGGTATCGAGTTGCGGCATCTCTGCCAGGGATCCCTGCTGCTCCTCCTCTCCACGCTCATTCCCGCTTGCGGTGGGGGCGGAGGCAATGACAAACCGCCCAATATCCTCGCCAGCGTTCCGACCGGTTTGATCGTCACTCCCCGGGGCACGGCGCGAATGGACCTGGCTTGGGTGCCCGGATCGACCAATGAGTTCGAATTCCGGATCGAACGCAGCGATGACGGGGGCACAATCTTCAACCAGGTCGGGGTGGCTCCCATGTTCTCCACGGGCTATTCCGACCTCGGACTGCTGCCGAACAAGTCCTACTCCTACCGGGTGACGGCCTGGAACAGCGTGGGCAACAGTCCCTACGCGGGTCCGGCGGCGGCCAGCACCGCGGCCCTGACCTGGAAATCCACCATCGGAGGTCCCGGAATTCGGGCCGACCACAGCGCGATCTATGACAGTTTGGGACGTCGCATGATCCTGTTCGGCGGACAGGACGATTTCTTCACGTTCTTCAACGAGGTCTGGGCCCTGGATCTCCTGCCCTCGACCACGACGCTGACCAATCCCCCGACCAACCATTGGACTCAGCTGTCGCCCGTCGCCGCGGGACCTCCCTCCGACATCCCCAAGGAGACGATCGGGCACTCGGCAATCTACGACGTGCAGAACGACCGGATGGTGGTTTTCGGGGGGCAGGACACGACTCCGGCCCCCAATCATCTTCGGAATGAAGTTTTTGTACTGACGCTTGGGGTGACGCCAACTTGGTCGAAGGTGACCCCCACAGGAACTTCGCCCACCGCGAGGATGGGGCACGTGGCCGCTTATGACGCCGCCAATCAGCGGATGCTGGTCTACGGAGGAATCGACGCCGGTGGCAACCTGAAATCCGATGCGTTCTTTCTGAGTCTTCCGGCGAACCTGTCCTTCGCGTGGTCGAGCGCGCCATCCGGACCGAGCGGACGAGCGGAGCATTCCGCCATGGTCGACGGACTCAGACAGCAGGCGATCGTTTTCGGAGGAGTCGATAATAATCTGGTTCCGGATGGAACTACCCTCAATGGCGAGACTTGGTCGCTCAGTATGACGGGGGCTGGAGGCTGGACCAGGAGGACATTTTCGGGACCTCCTCCTTCCTTTCGCGAAGGGCACACCACCGTTTACGACGCCGACAATCAGCGACTTGTGCTGTTCGGAGGCGACACGACGTACGGATCGGCACCCACGGCTAACAACGATCTTTGGGCGCTGCGGTTGGATGTGACTTCGGATTGGACATTCCTAAGCCCCAGTGCCGGAGCTCCGCCGGTCGTCCGATATGGACACACGGCGATCTATGATAGCGGAAACAGGCGGATGGTAGTGTTCGGAGGGTATGACAGCAGCCCCTTCCCGGCCTACCAGGATACCTGGCTCAGCGACTTCTAAGGATCCCTTGCGGATCCCCGCCGCCTAGTCCTCGACGAACTTCTCGTTCCGCTCCCGCAGAATGTCGCGGACTTCACGGGCGGCAACGACCACGTTGAAGAGAACCTTCTTTTGCTGGGGATTGAGGCTGCCGTAGGATTCTTCCAGCAGCAGTTCGGAGAAACCCAGGACTGCCGTCACCCGGTCATTCAGAACGCTCTGAGTCTCACGGACCATGCCCCTTACTCCTTCCGGCGCTTAAGGAACGAGGGCGGGGGGCTTGACCGGAGAATCCGGGTCCCCCCGCCCATCGTGCGACCGGGGTAAAAATAGTCGTTGGTCAGGCACTTCTCGATCGATTCCAGCACCGGGGTGGCGACCATCTCCTTGACCGCCATGGGACCGCAGGGCGCGACCAGGGACTGCGCGTGGGCTTCCAGGCTAAACCCCAGAAGTGCCGCTCCCGTCATCGCGACCGCCACCATGGCCCGCGTCATCGATCGTCCTCCCGCGGCTCTTCCTGCTTCCATTCAGCTGGGAGGTAGATCGCAAGGGCTGTTCCACGAAATCCAGAAAGCGCAAAACAGCCCCGGGAGGCGCCTGCCTCCCCGTAGAACCGGATTGGGGCTTGTCGTGCGGGGACCCTGTTTCAAAGTCCAGAAGATCCCCTTCTTCCCCGTCCAATTCCGCATTTGGGAGGGTTTTAAGCCACTTGGAGGGCCATTTGGCCCAAGAGGCGCTTTTTGTAGACATAGCTTTCAACTCGACACAAAACGGGCGTTATGAACTCAATCCAATACCGTCATTCCCTGCACTTCCGTGATCCCAAGTCCTTCGTTGAAGATCCCCTGTTCGGCAAGAGCCTTGAACCGCTCGTGCTGAACCACGTCCAGCAGACCGTCGATCCTCTTGAACCAGGATTCCTTCATCCCGGCGACCTGCCACTCATACCGGCGCATGTCGAGAACTTTGGACCTCAGGATCTCGTCCTGGCAGACCCGGATCTCTTCCCATCGCTCCCGAAGGATCTGTTCCACCGAACCCTGCTGAAGGGCGTTCAGCGACAGCTCCTGCGAAAGGGTCCCCTGCATGCGCTTCCAGGGAGCGGTCTCGGGTTTTCCTGGCGCGGCCATCTTGGCCGGCTGCTCCAACTTCGAAGGAGCCAGCGGCTCCGCGACGGGGACCGTCGAAGGAACCAACGGGATACCGTGCTCGGGAGCCAGACTCTCCGGCACTTGAGGGTGCACCGTCTCCGGCCGCCGGTCCGAGACCACCGGTCCGGCCGTGGCGCGGTGGAACCCGGCCGCAAGGCCGAGGAGCACCATGGCAACCATGGGAAGGGTGTACTTCACTAGCTGCGCCTCCGATCGCCGGAGACCGGGGCCACCACGGCGACGGGCTTCCTGGCAGGGGGAGCATTCCGGGGAGCGGAGCTGCTGGTCGTCGGCGGACGCGTTCCCGTGACGGTCAGGTTCCAATCCGGTGCATTCGTCGTCGTGCGATTCCAGAGCAGCTGCGCCTTGAACGTCAGAGTATCGGTCGAACCGAACGGAAAGTTCAGGGGACACGGCTGGGAGAGGTAGGAGGTATTGGTTCCCGGATTGGGAACGTTCTGGGTGTACGTGCATTGGCACACGCCGTTCTTGAGCACGTTGATAATCACCTTATAGCTCATCGGAATCGGCAGGGTGATATTGGCCGTGTAGGTGTAGGACGTCGTCCCCGCCTGGATCGACATCGGTCCCGTGGGTTGAATCTGCTGGGCCTCAGCCGCCAGGGCGCTTCCGAACCATGCGGCCAGACCGGCGACCGCTCCAATTGCCATGCGCTTCATGAATGCTTCTCCTTGATCCTTGAGATCCCCCGGGCCTGCGGAAGTCGCCGGCCCGACGGGAGAAGACATCTGCAATCCGCGGCCCAAACTTTAGGGAGATCGATCCGCCGGGCGCAATCGGCTTCGCGGGGCCTGCAGGAGGGGATTTCAAATGCGGAAGCGGGGCCGGCTTTTGAAAGGCGAAGTGGAGCCTACGGGAGGAGGAGAGACAATTTCTGCGTGGCGCTACAGGGCCAGGGCGGCCTCAGACGGCAACGCGCGCGAACCGTGGACACGACCCGCAACTGAACGCAATTTGGTCGTCTTGAGAATGCGGCGGACCAGCTTCCGGCCGATGCGATTTTCCGACATCGCCACGAGGCGGTCCACCGCCCCGCGCAGCTCGACCGTATTGCCTTCCCAACGGTGAAGCGCGAGCTCCGCCAGCGCATCCGGCGAGATCTTCCGCCGGCCCGCCAGCAGCTCCGTCACCTGGTGCGGGATCTCCGTCGTCCTCTCCTTCAGCGTCGGCACCCGCACGATCGCACCCTCGAGGCGCGCCCGCAGCTCCGCCGTTAGACCTTCCAGCGACGCGCAGGTCGCGATCACGCGGACGTCGAAGGGCTTGTCCTCGACCCCGCCCACCGCACGGACCTTGCGGTCCAGCAGCGGAATCAGGATCCGCTGGTCTTCGGGGGGCATCTGGTCGACGCAGTCCAGCACGAGAGTGCCGCCCTGCGCTGTTCCGACGAAGCCGTCCGAGGGTCGCGCCGCGCCCGACCACGCCCCTTCGGCGTGACCGAAAAGGTCGCTCGCCGGAAAGTTCAGGTGTTCGCAGGGGACGATGATGCACGGCCCCTTGGCGCGCGCGCTCTTCCGGTGCATCCGGCGCGCGAGGTCGGTCTTCCCCGTGCCGCTCTCCCCCAGGAGCAGGACCGGTATCTCGGAAACCGCCAGCTTGTCGGTCAGCTCCTCGAACGTACGGCCCTTCGGCGGCCGGGTCAGGACTTCCAGGCGATCGGCGGACTTGCGGGCGTAGCTTGAAGCCTTGCGGCGGCCTCGGTGCTCCTCGGCGGCGGCCTTCATCTTGCGGAACTCGACGACGCGCAGGGCGTCGCCGACCTTGGCCGCGAGGCGCTCGGCGCGCCGCGCGGTCTTGAAGGCCTCGTCCCAGCGGCCGGCCAGCGCCGCGATCTTCGCCTGTGCGCGGCAAAGATGGAGCGTGCCCACCCAGTCGCGCTTGCCCTTCAGCAGACGCCGGCCGTGCGCGAGCGACGAGTCGGCCTGGTCGAAGTCCTCGTTCTCCGCGAACACCCAGGCCCGGTTCGCGTAGGCACAGGTGAGGACCAGATGGTGGCCCAGCACCGATGCCAGGCTGATGGTCCGGTCGAGAATGATCTCCGCCTTCGCCCACTTGCCCAGCAGGCAGGCGTTATAGCCGGCGTTCGAGAGCGCCTCGGTCTCGCGATCGATCTTTCCCAGGCGCCGATAGGTCTGCGCCGCATGGACGAACATGCCGAGCGCCCGGCCGTGCTGGCCGAGATCGCTGCAGATCGCCGCCCGGGCCGATCTCGCGATGGCGAGTTCCGCCGAGCAGCGGGCCTTTTTCAGGATGCGGATCGCGCGGTCCAGCGGTCCGGCGGCCGCGGCGAAGTCCCAGAGCCGCATCAGGCTGATGCCCTGGTTGATCGCCGCCCGGCCCCGGTGTTGCGCGGTGGGGCCGGCTTTTTCAGCCTGGAGGAATTCCTTCAGCGCGCCCTGGAAGTCGCGCTTCGAAAGGAGGAGGTTGCCGCACGTGATGTGGAAGTTGAAGGCCGTCCGCGGCTTCAGTCGAAGGGCATAGGCCCGGCGCACCGCCTCGCCCACCCGCTTCCGCTTGCCGAGGAGAAACCAGGTATGGGCGATATGGAGATGGATGTCGGCCACCAGGTATTGCGGGCCCGATTCGAAGCGCAGGGCGTCCCGGAGGACGGCCAGCGACTCGCGCCAGCGGCCCACCTCGCGAAGCAGCATCCCCTGGCGCAGGTAGCTCTCGCGGCCCGGATCGCGCTGCGCGACCTCGACGGCCACCTGGAGCGCCAGCTCGTGCTGGCCTTCGCGGAAGTGCTTTTCGCGCAGCCGGCGGAGATCGGCGACGCTCGCCCGCCGGGGAAAACGGAGCGCCGGGGCGCGCGACGGCGCGCTCTGCGGCAGGGCCGGGACGACCGACTGCGGAACCTTCATCGCGTTCCGGGAAAAAGCTACCTGATAAACCGCTCTTCTTCAAGGACCGTCTGGAATGCAATCGTGAATCTTTACTTAGCGGAGTGTTCCAGGTTCTAGGAAAGAAAAACTCAGTGCGGCCGCACCCGGTGGAGGACGTGGTCGCCGTCCAGCCCTTTGAGCGACACCGAAACCACCTCCTCCTTCAGTCCCGCCGAGGCCAGGTAGGCCCGCACGTCCGGGTCCTCGGCCACCGCCAGGCTGAAGACCACGTCGTCCCCCACCGACTGGGCCTGCACCCGCGCGGCTTTGTTGACCATCGTCCCAAAGTAGTCCAGCTTCCCGGCGTTGTTGATCGCGATCGCCGATCCCTGGTGGATGCCGACCTTCAGCGACACCCCTTCGAAGTCGCTCTTCGACCGGTGCCCCACCCCCATGCGGCTCCGCTGGATCGTGTTGAAACGGTCCCCGCGGAATCCCCCCCAGTGCCTCTGCATCTCCACCCCGGCCATCACCGCGTCCTTCGCGCTCGCGAAGATCGCCATCACCGCGTCGCCCATCGTCTTCACCACACCGCCCCGGTGCATCGACACCGCCTCCACCAGGTAGCGGAAGTGGTTCTGGACGAAGCCGAAGGCCTTCGCGTCCCCCAGCTTCTGATAGAGCTCCGTCGACCCCTTCAGATCCGTGAACAGCACCGCCAGCGACTCGATCCCGAGCTCCTCCCCGGGCGCCACCGCCTCCCCCGGAAAGAGGTCGCGGAAGTCCTGCATCGACGTCACCAGCGCCGCGGTCGCCGC
>DASQOM010000342.1:0-8198 GCA_035644495.1 Planctomycetota bacterium
CGACGTCATGAAACCGCAGCTGGTCTCGATCGGACCGCCCTGGGTGGAGCGCAAGCTCGAATATCTCACGCTCGCGGCCGAGCACAGGACGCACGTCTATATGGAGAAGCCGATCGCCGGCTCGCTCGAAGAGGCGGACGCGATCGTCGACGTCGCCACCCTGCACGGGATCAAGGTCGTCGTCGCGCACCAGATGCGGCTCTGCCCGCCGATCGTGCACCTTAAGAAGCTGGTCGACGGCGGCCTGATCGGGCAGCTGCTCGAGGTGCGGACGCGCGGCAAGGAGGATCACCGCTCGGGCGGCGAGGACCTCATGGTGCTGGGCACCCACTGCCTGTACCTGATGCGCTTCTTCGCCGGCGAGCCGCTCTGGTGCACCGCGCGCGTGACCCAGGACGGCCGCGACATCACGGTCGAGGACCGGCGCGACGCAACGGAGCCGCTGGGACCGGTTGCGGGCGACAGCATCCAGGCGCAATATGCTTTCCCGAACGGCGTCCTCGGCTCGTTTGCATCGCAAAAGGTCCCGAAAGGCGAAGGCGGTCGCTTCACGATCACGCTCTACGGCTCGACGGGGATCGCGCACTGCCCCATCAGCCAGGATCCCCGTCCCGTCTATCTCAAGGACCCTCAATGGGTTCCCGGGAAGCAGGCCTCCTGGGCCCCGCTGCCCGACTGCCCGACGAACGACCATCCGTCGGGATTGAAGGCGACGGACGCCTGCAATCGGTATATTGTCGAGGACCTGTTGCGGATCATCGCCGCGGGGGGACGGTCCCCGGTCGATATCCTGGAAGCGCGTGCGACGCTGGAAATGATCATGGCCGTCTACACGGCCCACCTGTCCGGCGCCCGCGCGACGTTCCCGTTGAAGCAGCGGAAGCACCCGCTCGGCTCGCTCTAGGGGGAATCATGCGCCTGCTCCTCAGCGTCGTGCTCGCGTCGGCGCTCGGCTGCGCCGGAGGGGGAGCCGCGTCGGCATCGCAGCCCGCCGAATCCGACGGCTTCGTCCCGCTGTTCAACGGGCACGACCTCACGGGCTGGGTCCGCGTCAACTGCGCGCCCGACACCTTCCGCGCGTCGGACGGCCTGATCGTGACCACCGGCAAGCCGACCGGCGTCCTGCGCACCGAGCGGATGTATGAGAACTACATCGCCGAGTTCGACTGGATGCACCTGAAAAAGGGCGGCAACTCGGGCTTCTTCATCCACAGCGGCGCGATGCCGGTCCAAGGCCAGCCGTTCACGAAAGGGCATGAGATCCAGGTGCTCGACGGCGACGATCCCAAGGGCCAGTGGACCGGGCACGGCGACGTCTTCTCGATCCACGGAGCGACGTTCGTACCCGACCGCCCGCATCCCGCCGGCTGGATGCGCTGCCTGCCGAGCGAGAAGCGGGCGCATCCAGCAGGGCAGTGGAACCACTACAAGGTCACCGTCAACGACGGCTCCGTGAAGCTCGAGGTGAACGGCAAGGAGGTCTCAGGCGGGACGAAGTGCAATCCGCGCAAGGGCTACATCTGCCTCGAGTCCGAGGGCGCGCCCTGCCATTTCCGCAACCTGCTCCTCAAGGAACTCCCCTCGACCAATCCCCCGCCCGAGGAGATCGCGGAGGAATACCAGGGCTTCCAGACGCTGTATACGGGGCTGGACCTCCACGGCTGGACCGGCGGCGACGGCTGGAAATCCAGCGACTGGGTGCTCGAGGGAGCGTCCACCGCCGGCGTGCTCCGCACCGAGCGCGCGTTCGAGAATTTCATCTTCGTGTTCGACTGGAAGAGCGCGAAGGACGGCAACCTCGAGCTCCGGATCGGCGACCTGCTCCCGCTGAGCCTGAACGCCGAAGTGAAGCCGGGCACCTGGGACCGCATCATCGTCGCCGTCCAGGGCGAGCAGCGCAGCGTCACCCAGAACGGGAAGAAGACGACGGAGACGATTCCAAAGGCGGCGTCGCCGCGGACCATCGGCCTGAAGGCGACGGGCGAGAAGGTGCAGTTCGCGAATCTCTTCCTCTGCGAGCTGAAGTGAGAGCTCGGGTCCTCGCCTTCTTCTTCGTCAGCGGCTTCTGCGGCCTGCTCTATGAGGTCGTCTGGATTCGCGCCGCGGGCACCGTCATCGGCAACACCACCCAAGCGATCGGCACCGTCGTCGGCGTCTTCATGGGCGGGCTGGCGCTCGGCGGCTGGTGGGGCGGACGCAAGGCCGACCGGAGCAGCGGCGGCGACCTGCTCCGTCTCTACGGGCTCCTGGAAGGCGGCGTCGCCGTCTCCGCCCTGTTGGTCCCCGTCCTTCTCGCCGCGTCCGAGCCGCTCTTCCGCGTCCTCTGGCCCACGCCGGTCTATGGCGTCGCCCGCGTCCTGATCCTCGCGCTGATCCTGCTGATGCCGACCACGCTCATGGGAGCGACGTTGCCCATCCTGGCGCGGTTCCTGACGTCGACCATCGACGCCGCCGGCCGGGAAGCCGGACGCGCCTATGCGGTGAACACGCTGGGCGGCGTCCTCGGGACCCTCGCGGCGGGCTTCTGGCTGATCCCCGAGCTGGGGTTGAGGCTCACCGCGCTCGTCGCCGCCGCGCTCAATATGGGGATCGCGGCCGCGTCGTGGAGGATGGCTCGAACCGCCCTCGCCGGCGCTGCGGCTCCGACGACCGTGGAGTCGACGCCTCCCCGCCTTCCCCTCGTCGTCGCCGCCGTGTCGGGCTTCTCGGCGCTCCTCTACGAAATCGCGTGGACGAAGTCCCTGGTCCTGGCGCTCGGTTCCACGGTCCACGCGTTCACCCTGATCCTCACCGCGTTCATCCTGGGCCTGGCCCTCGGCAGCGCAGTCATGTCCCTGCTGCTTCCCCGCTTCCGGAGCATGCCCGACCTGCTCGCCGTCGTCCAGATCGGGATCGGCGTCATCGCCCTCGGCCTGCTGCAGCCGCTCGGCGACCTGGCCCTGCAGGTCGCCCCGCTCGCCGAGGAGATGCGCAAGGACTACGGCACCCTGCTCTGGACGCAGGCGCGCTTCATCGCGCTGTATGTCCTCGCGCCGACGTTCTGCATGGGCGCCGTCTTTCCGCTCGCCATCCGCTGGGCGGCCGGAAGGGATCGCCCGGTGGGCCGCTCCGTCGGCGCCGTCTATACCGCCAACACGCTCGGGTCCATCGCGGGCTCGCTGGCCGCCTCGTTCCTCCTGGTGCCGTGGCTCGGGCTCGCAACGGCCGTCAAGGTGGCGGCGACGTTCAATCTCGGTCTGGCCGCGCTGCTCCTGATTCCGAGGCGCTGGGCCGTCGCCGTTCCGCTGACGCTGGCGCTCGCGGGCTGGTTCCTGCTCCCGTCGTGGGATACCAAGGTTCTGGCCAGCGGCCCGACGATTTACGGTTCGGCCGACGTGCGCAGCGCCGCCGACCAGAAGGAGGACCTCCGGGAGTACCTGCATAAGGACACCGACCTGGTCGCACAGTATTGGGACTCCTACGGCCTCGTCACGATCCACCGCCAGCAGAGCGGGATCCTGACGATGAAGGTGAACGGCAAGTCGGACGCCTCCACGGGGCCGACCGACCGTGCCAATATGCTCTTCGTCGGCGATCTCGCGCTCGTGCATCACCCGATGCCGAAACGCGCGCTCTGCATCGGCCTCGGCGGCGGCCTGACCCTGGCCGCGATGGCGAAACATCCGCTGGAGCGCCTGGACTGCGTCGAACTCTCCCCCGCGGTGCTGAAGGGCGCGGCGCACTTCAAGGAGGCGATCGGCGGCGTCCTCGAGGACCCGCGCGTCCACGTCAGCGTCGGCGACGGCCGCAATGCCATCCTCTTCGGCCGCGAGAGCTACGACGTCATCGTCTCGCAGCCGTCCAACCTCTGGGTCAGCGGAATGGCGAACCTGTTCACGCGCGACTTCTTCGAGGAGGCGTCGCGCCGGCTCGCACCCGGTGGAATCTTCTGCCAGTGGGTGCACGCGTACTGGCTGTCGCCCGAGAACCTTAAGGACGTCCTGCGCACCTTCACCGCCGTGTATCCGCACGGCAGCCTCTGGGAAGTCTTCCCCGGCCACGACTACCTGCTGCTCGGCACCCTGCAGCCGACGAAAACCGACCTGGACGGCGTCGAAGCACGGCTGGAGTCGACAAAGGCGCTGGCGGACTATGTCGGGTCGGAGGCGCCCCGGGTGCCCGCCCTGCTGGGCCACCTCGTCGCGGATGCCGACCGCGTCCGCTCCGCGGTGGGGCCCGGGCCGATCGTGACCGACGACCGCTGCTTCCTCGAATATACCGCGGCGCGCTCGATGGGCCGCGACCTGCGGCCCCAGATCCTGGAGTGGATGGACGAGGTCCGCAAGACGTCGCCCGTCGCGTCGCTCTATTCCGGCGGCAGCGACCGGATCCTCGACGAAATCGGGCGCCGCCGCGAGAGCCGTCGCCTGCTGGCGGAGGCGGTCCGGCTCCACACGGACGACCCCGAGCGCGCGCTGGCGGCGCTGGATCGGGCGCCGACGCCGATCGCGCGCGACCCCCGCACGGCGGTGTTCCTGGACGTCGTTTCGGAAGCCGTCCTCGTCAAGGCGGAAAGCCGGCTGCGGATGACGGATCCCCGGGGCGCGATCGAGCTGCTGCGCCGCATCCCGAAGACGGCGGGCTGCTATGTCCCGTCGCGCCTGCTGCTGGGCCAGACCTTCACCCAGCTGAACCGCTCGGAGGAGGCGCGACAGGCGTATGGGTCGGCACGCGAGGTCGAGCCGGGCTCGGTCGAAGCGCTGGCAGGCCTGGCGCGTCAGCATCAGATCGACCAGAACTACGAGGAGGCGGCCAGGCTCCTTCGCGAGCTGGTCCAGATCCGTCCCAAATCATCGCCGGCCCGGGTCCAGCTGGCGCTCTGTCTCCTGCGCCTCGACCGCAGGCCGGAGGCGACGGCCGAGTGCCGCCTGGCGCTGGAAATCGATCCCAACGACCGCCGCGCCCAGGATCTTCTCAAGGAGCTCGGCAAGCCCTGAAAAGAGGCCACAGTCTCAGGACACAGCCAGAGGGGCCCTCCTTCGCCCTTGAGGGGTTCGCTACGGAGGGCGGCGGATGGGATCAGCGGTCGATCGTCAACGTCAGGTGGACGACTGACATGACGTCCTTCTCCACCGACGACGTGTCATTCGCGCCGCTCGACGTCGTCTCCGTCGACCACGGCCGCGTGACCTGCAGCACGCCGGCTCGCGCGTCCTTCACCGAGCCGATGCGGCAGCCGCTGCCGGCGGCGATCTGCTCCGCCCGCTCCCGGGCGTTCCTGGTCGCTTCGCCGATCATGGCGATCTTGAGGTCCGAGAGCTTCGTGTAGACGAAGTCGGGCGCCAGACTCTCCACGTGCGCGCCCGTCCTTAGGATCTCGGTGACTTCGCCCGATGCCTTCTCCACTAGCCTCACTTCGCTGGTCCGGATCTCGAAAGCGCGGCTGAGCTCGTGGCTCGTGATCTCCCGCGTCGAGTTCCCCTTCTCGTCCTTCCTGTAATGCGTCTCCGTCCGGATCGGGCCGCTCTTCACGGCGTCGGCCGGGACGCCCTTCTGCGACAGGAACTCGCGGACTTTGTCGCCGGACGCGGACATCTTCTGGTACGCGTCCTCGATCGTCTTCCCCTCGCCGCCGATCCGGATGGTCCAGATCGCCAGATCCGATACGATCAATTTGCGCGCGGAACCGGTGACGTCAAGCGTGCGCGTCCCCTTCTCCTGCTGCCCGCCCCGCTTCAGGTATGCGCGGGACGCGACCCAGGTGCTGGTGACGAAGCTGCCGCCTACGGCCAGCGAGACGACCACGAAACCGCCGAGGATGATGTGAACCCGGTGCATAAGCTCCCCTCTCTTTCAGGAACCAACGTCCCCCGGGTCTTCCGCGCGGCAGTATAGCACCGAAAAAGTACCGCTGCGGGCCCAAAGCGTATAGTCTGCAGGCCCTTCGCCAAGGAGACTCTCATGAAACGCGATCTTCCGGTGTTGCTGCTGCTGCTCTCCGCGTGCTCGTCGCCGTCGGAGTCGGCCCCGCCGGCCGGCACGGCCGACCTGATCGTGCATCACGCGAAAGTCATCACCGTCGACGCGGCGTTCTCGATCGCGGAGGCGTTCGCGGTCAAGGACGGCCGCATGGTCGCGATCGGGTCCGACGAGGAGATCTTCCGCTGGGTCGAGAACGGGAAGACGAAGGTCATCGACGCGGAAGGACGCCCGGTGCTCCCCGGCCTCTACGACAGCCATGTGCACCTGACTGGCGCCTCATCGAGCGAGATCCACGGGCCGCTGCCCGAGTTCAAGTCGCTCGAGGACGCCTACGCCTTCATCAAGGCGAAGGCCGCCGCGCTCCCCGAGGGCCAGTGGATCGTCGTCCCGTATGCGTTCCCGACGCGGCTCAAGGAGACCCGCTTCCCGACGAAAGCCGAGCTCGACGCCGCCGATTCGAAGCATCCCGTGCTTTATGCCGCCGGCCCGACCGGCGTCGTGAACACCCGGGCGCTCGAGGTCTCCGGCATCACCCGGGACACGAAGAATCCCGCGGGCGGCATCGTCGTCAAGGACCCCGCGACGGGCGAGCCGACGGGGATGCTGCGCGGCTCGTCCGCGCTCGGGCTGCTGAAGCAGGCGCCGGACGTCGACAGCGACAGCCCGCCCGACGCGAAGCGCGACGCCGTCCGCAGGCTGCTCGCGCTCTACAACGAGACCGGCATCACGAGCGTCGCGGACAGGAACACGTCGCGCGACGCGCTGGACCTGTTCCTGGAGCTGCAGAAGGCCGGACAGCTCACCGCGCGCATCACCATCTCGCCGTCGTTCAGTCCCGGAGGCAGCCGCGAGCAGATCGTCCAGCGGCTCGAGAAGATGACGGGTGGCGACGGCCGCTTCGGCCCGACCGGAAAGGGCGACGACTGGGTCCGCGTCGGCCCCATCAAGCTCTTCCTCGACGGCGGCATGCTGAACGGCAGCGCCTATATGCGGGAGCCGTGGCCGAAGGGGCCCGCGTACCAGGTGATCGAGGACGACTATCACGGCCTGCTCTTCATCCAGCCCGACCAGCTCAAGGTCATCCTCGAGGAGGCGGCGAAGCGCGGCTGGCAGATGACGGCGCACACCGCGGGCGAAAGCGCGATGGACGTGCTGCTCGACGCCTACGACGCGACCGACCGGAAGACGCCGATCCGGGAACTGCGCTGGTGCATCACGCACGCGAACTTCCCGTCGCAGCACAACCTCGAGCTCTGCAAGCGCCTGAACGTGGTGGCGGACGTGCAGCCGGCGTGGCTCTACAAGGACGGCACGACGCTGTCCAAGATGCTGGGCCCGGAGCGCGTGCGCTGGTTCCAGCCCTACAAGAGCTGGATGCAGTACACGACGATCGGCGGCGGCAGCGATCACATGATCCGGACGAACTCGTACGCGTCGACGAACCCCTGGAACCCCTGGCTGGGGATCTGGATCACGCTGACGCGCGAGACGGAGGGCGGCGCGGTGCCGAACCCCGAGGAGGCGCTGACGCGCGAGCAGGCGATCCGCCTCTACACGATCAACAACGCGTACCTGCACCACGAGGAGAAGGACAAAGGCTCCCTCGAGGTCGGCAAGCTCGCGGACTTCATCATCGTCGACCGCGACATCCTGCGCTGCCCGGTCGACGAGATCCTGCGCGTCAAGGTGCTGGGGACGTTCCTCGGAGGGAAGGTCGTGTACTCCCGCGATTGATCCCGGATCCACGGCGCCGGAACTCCTTCATTTTGGTCCTTGCGACGCGGGACGGCGTAGCCTTGCGGGTGGGGGTGTCGTTCCAAACCCAGGAGCTTCCGTCATGGACGCGCCGGCACGCCGCGGCCTGATCCTGCGGATGAGCCTCGGGTGGGCGGTCGGAACGACCCCGGCCGGCAGCATCCCCTGCCCTCCGGCATGAACTGCGGCCGTCAGCGGAGGGAGACGAGGAAGGCGATGAGGTCGCGCAGGTCGTCGAGGCTGATCTGCTGGTCGAGGCCCTGGGGCATGACGGAAACCTTGCTCTGCTGGAGCACGTCGATGATCGAGCGCGGGATGCGCTTCTCGAGGCGCTCCGACGTGAACAGATAGATCGCGTCCGGGGTCTCCCTCGTGATCAGCCCGTCGTAGATGACGCCGTCCTTGCTGCGGATCAGGAAGGGCTCGAAGCCGCGCGCGAACGTCGCGCTCGGGAAGACGATCGCCTCGAGCAGATCCCTCCC
>DASQOM010000343.1:0-62694 GCA_035644495.1 Planctomycetota bacterium
TATCCCCTAACCTCCGAATGAAGGCGAACAGCGTGAAGACGACTCTCCAACTGTTGGTGCAGGACAGCGAGGGGATTGGGAATCGCATTCAATCGGCCGTCCGTGTGGGCGGAGGCAGGGTCTTGGATTCGCGACTAGAGCGGCACGTTCGAGGCATGAGCGAAGCGGAGACTGATGTCGGTTCCGTGAGCGATCGGTTGAGACCGAATTTCTGGGTCATGCTCGGGCGAATCCTTGGGGTAGCCCTGATGGGATCCGGTTTTCCCCTCGCATTGCGGCGGACATCGACGAAAGACCGATGGCGATGATCTGATTCGTCGCACCTTTGCGTTGGGGAATGGAACATGGACTTTTTGAAGGCTTCTTGGGGCTTCGTCGTCATGATCGGGGGTCTGTTCGTCACCCTCACGCTGCTCATGGTGCTGGACGGGCCGCAGAGCGGCGGGACGCGTTGCGACGCGAAGACGAGGCCCGCAGGGCCGACGAAAGGCGGTCCAATGGATGACAATCGTCTCGGGAGCCGGCGATCCGAATGATCGCGCTTTACCCTCTGGCTCTTGGAGCGGGCAGTATCCTGTCGACGTAGTTGCAATTCTCGCCACAGCGTGTGCTCTCCCGTGCTTCGGATGTTCGGGGGCAATAACCCGAACCAGGGAGCACACGCTGTGGACGGTACCAAAGGGTAAGTCCATGTAGGGTGAAAGGCTGAGATTGGAATGCTGGAAATGCTGAAGGATCAACAAACCCATCGAGAACCAGTGATCTCTAGATGAAACACCCATTCGCCCCCGGCAACCCCGGTCAGATGGTGGACGCCGACCGTCGCCGTGCTGCGAAAGCCTCTCATCCTGAACAGCATGCTCTCCAAGGTGTACGAGCCCCTCGATGAGGAGCAGTCTGGGGGCCGAAGTCAGATCTATTTCGATCGTTCACCGGAACGGGGGAGACTGAAATAAAAGGTCGCGCCCTCGTCGACCTTCCCTTCTGCCCAGACGCGCCCACCGTGCCGCTGAATGATGCGATGGACGATGGAAAGCCCGACTCCGGTTCCCTCGAAGTCCTTCTGGCTATGGAGGCGCTGGAAGACCGCGAACAGTTTTTCTGAGTATTTCATGTCGAATCCGGCGCCGTTATCCCGAACGAAGTAGACCTGATCCTGTCCCTCCTTCCGGCAACCCACTTCGACGGTCGGATGTTCTTTGAGGCGCGTAAATTTGACGGCGTTGGAGAGGAGGTTGGTGAACACCTGCTTGAGCAGTCCGGGGTCGCACTCGGCGTCGGACAGATCCGCGACTCGAACGATGTCGGCTCGGTCGCCTTGTTCCTTCTTGAGGTCATGCAGGACTTCGGCCACGAGGGCGGACATTCTCACGTTTCTTTTGGCGAGCGGCTGACGGCCCAGTTGAGACATCCGTAGCAAGTCTTTGATCAGTTGATCCATCCGATCGACGCTCTGTATGACGAGCTCCAGAAGTCGCTGACCTTCTGCTGGAAGCTGATCCGAGTGGTTTTCGGCGAGGATATGTGAAAAGCCGCCGATGGCTCGAAGCGGAGCACGGAGATCATGCGAAACCGAGTAGGAGAATGATTCCAGCTCACTATTCGCAGCCTCGAGTTCGGCGGCTCGATCCCGCAGCCGACTCTCCAGCTCCGCATTGTCCGTGCGCAGCCGTTTCACGGTGAGGGCCCGCGAAAGCACCGGCAGGATCGCGCTGAGCTTGAAGGGTTTTAGGATGTAGTCGAGGGCGCCTGCTTTCATCGCCTCCACCGCGCTCGCAACGGTGCCCGCGCCGGTCATGATGATGCCGACCATGGAGGGGTCCATTTTCATTCCTTCCTTCAGAAAGTGGACCCCGTCCATTTCCGGCATCATGAGGTCGGAGAGAAGAAGGTCGAACTTCCGGTCCCTCAGGGCCTCGAGAGCCGACTGGGCGGACGTAAAGCCGACCGTTTCGTAACCGTGGTCCTTCAGCGTTTCGCAGAGGGCTTTCATCAGACGCTCCTCGTCGTCCACGATGAGAAGCCGGACCAGAGGGTCGCCGGGTTTCATATCGAAGCTCATGACAATTTCGGTGGAGGACAACAGCGTGACAGGGCTTCGCGGAGTTCGTGGAGCTTTGGCGGTTTGCCGAGGACTCGATCCACATGGGGCGGGATATCCCCCTCTGCCGCAAGTCTCTCTCCCCATCCCGTGAGGAGGATGACCGGCGTGTGAGGAGAAGCGGCCTTGAGGGCGACGGCTACCTTTCGCCCGTCGACATGAGGCATGCCCAAATCGGTGATGGTCACCGCGAAGGGCTCTCCCTTGGCCTGCGCCGCGCGGAAGGCGTCGATCCCCGCTTGACCGCCGTTAGCCGACAGCACCGAATGACCGTCGCCCTCCAGGATGTCGCGCACCGACTTCAAGATCAGGGGGTCGTCGTCTACGATGAGGATGCGCAGGCTGAACGACGCTGCCGGGGTCATCGCGGGCTGATCCGTTCGGGTGATGGTTTCCGGGACCGCGAAGATCAGTCGGACCGTCGTCCCTTTGCCGACGGCGCTTTCGATCTCGATCTCGGCGCTGTGCCTCTGGACGACCCCGTAGACCATGGCCAGACCAAGTCCGGTCCCGCGCTCACCCTTCGTCGTGAAGAACGGCTCCATGCAGCGGCGGCGCGTGTCCTCGTCCATTCCGGTGCCGTCGTCCGTCACCTCGATGGCGACACGCCTGAATCTCGGGGCCTCCTTGGGCCCGGCCTCTCCCTCGATGGTCCTCGTCCGAATCAGGAGCGTGCCTCCATTGGGGAGGGCATCCACGGCATTGAAGACGAGGTTGATGAGGGCCTCACGGATTTCGCTCTCGCTTCCCATGATCACAGGGAGGTCCCGAGCCAGGTCGGTCGACATCTGGATCACGACGCCCCGCTGCTGGGGCATGTCGCTCCACCGGGCTTTCGTCATGTCCTTGACCTGCTCGACCATGCGATTGAGGTGGACGGGAGCGAGGGAGACCTGCGGCTCCCGTTGACGGTAGAACTCCCGCATCCGGGACACGGTCTGGGCGACGTCGCCCACGGAGCGCTGGATGGTCTCGAGACAATCGCGCGCGCGAGCTGAAAGGTTCGGCTCCTTTTCCAGGAGGGATTCGGTGTACAGCGTGACGGGTGAGATGGCATTGTTGATGTCATGGGCGATGCCACTGGCCATTTGGCCGAGCGCCCGCAGCCGCTCCTGCTGCATGACGGCCTGCTGAGTCTGCCGGAGGTCGTCATACGCCCGCTGCAACGCTCCGCGGAGCTCGGCCTGATGTGCCGCGAGGGCGACGTGCTCGCTGAGCTGCTTCAAGAACTCACACTCGCCGCTCGTAAAGCCCCTCGAGGTGCGACGGGCAGCGATGAGCACGCCGAAGACCTGGCTTTCCGCCAGGAGCGGCGCGACCACCAGGGATCGCAACCCGCCCTTCGCCAGGCGCTGGGGGAAGGGCATCTGGATTTCGAGGATGTCCGCCTCGTAAACCAATTGGCCCCGCACGCATCGGGAAAGCCCGTTCTGGTCGATCGCCACTCGGGAGCGTTCGGGCATGGCCAGTTCGAGGGCCAGCGGGCCGCTCTTCACCCCGACGCTCGTCACCGTGAGCGCGTGGTCGGCCTTGTCGTAGAGGCAAACGCAACCGAAATCGAGGGGCAACTCGTCTTCAAGACTGCGAACGACCACCTGGAAAATGCTTGCCAGATCCTGTCGCTCCCCGATCGCACGGGTGATCTGATGGAGGAGGTTCAGACGGCCCAATTGAGCCTGCAACTTCTCCTGGGCGCTCCTTCGCTCCCCGACTTCCGCTTCCAGGTTCTTGGCAGTGTGGGCGAGTTCGGCGGTCCGCTCCTGGACGCGGACCTCCAAGTCGTCGCGAGACTTCTGGAGAGCCGTGGACTGCTTTTCGATCTGTTCGGCCATGGAATTGAAGCTGGTTCCCAGGTGTCCGAGCTCATCCCAGTGCCCAACCGGGACGCGCGCGGCCAATCTGCCGGCTGCGACGTCTTCCGTGGCCTTCGAGAGCGAACGAATTGGATTCAGGATGACTGCGGCGAAAAGCGCTCCGCTGATGAGCGCGATAAGGATGATGATGCCGGCGAAGATGCTCTTCTCCCGGGTCATCTGGGCGATGGGTGCCTTCAGAGATTCCTCGGGGATCATGTAGAATAGCGTCCAGGGAACCGTTTGAAAGCGGCGGGCGACTCCGTAGTTCCACTTCTGATTGATTGGCGCGAAGCCTCGAAAGAGGGCGCGATCGGGGGACTCCGACCGGGCCCCATCGAATTGCTCGGGGAACGCTCGAACATCTGTCAGGAGCTGTCGCGTTCTTTCTCCGAATCTCCGCTCGGCGACCAAGGTCTCAATCAGTTCGGGCTCCAGGGCGCCGCCAGGGTGAAAGACGATGTCGTTGCTATACGTGTGGGCGACCCTGATCCCATGGCGGTCGAAGAGGACGCCGAAGCTTCCGGGTCCGGCGAGCCCGTTGGCAGCCTTCGCGAGGTCCCACAGGGCGCCGGCCCGGATCCACAGGGTCAGGATCCCGATGAACTTCCCTTCGGGGCTCTTGATCGGAGAAAGGTAGGCGATCGTGGGGGGCTCGCCGAGTTGGGCCACGCCCAGGAAAATGTCGGAGATGACGCGGTTGCCTTTCAGCGCCTCCCGAACGTGCGGTTGGAAGCTGAGGTCCACACCCACGAGCAGGAGCTCCGTCGCGACTCGCACACGGCCCGACAGGTCGAGAATTCCCGCACCACGGACATTAGGGTCTGCGTCGGGTTGCACCTCGAGGACAGCCGAGGCCACCTCCCGGAGCCGATCGTCACCCGTCGGTAGCGTTTTGCAGTAATCTACGATCAGGGGAAGGCGCGAGAACCGATCCGCGGAGCGTTGGTAGCCTCGGTGAAAGGTGTCCAGTTCGCCAACGAGTTGGTCGCCGCGGGCGGCCAGGAGATCGGCCTCGCTGGAAAGCAGACGGCTCCTGGCGTCCCGGATCTCGATGAATGCCGCAGCGCCCAAGGGGAGCAGCGACGCGCAAACGAGCAACGCCGCCATCTTGGCGCGCAACGGCCAGTCCATGAAACGATAAAGCACGTTCATTCCGAGGTTCCCCTATGGCGCCGAGCGGGGAGCGCGCGACAGGACTTGGCGTCCTTCATCGCGTCGATCCTGGAAGTCTCTCGATGGTGTGAAGCGTGGTGAGCAGGAGCGGTCTACGGAACGTCGAGAACCGGTGTGCCATGCTTCCTTTCCCCCAGGATGGCATACCCGGTCGCAGCAGCATTATAGGCGGCTGATCGCGTCATGGGAAGCGTGGTCGAAGCAAGCGCGTACAGAACCACCTTGATCGTCGCCCTTTTCTCCTCCCTCGAAAGCTATCCGGTCGAATGGTCGGGGGAACATGTTCGAAGATCACCGCATTTTCAGCTTGGAGCGCATTCCAAACCCACCGGCAAAACCATTGCGGAACTTACCACGGACCCTGAAAGAGCGCAGAATTCTGAGGAGTGTAGGCCCCGGTTTGCTTGGGAAGCAAGCAACCAAAACATCCCCCCTCGATTCGCTGCTACTGGACCCACGCCATGCACCCTAGCAGGGACTGGATTTCCTCCGACATGCATGAGAGAGTGACGTAGTAAAGAGCGGCGTCAATTCTGAACTGTAATAGCCGTATGTCGACAGAGCCATCCGTCTTGAGCGCGAATCGCAAAGGCCTAATCAGCACGCTTTTCGTCCTCTCCCTCTTCCTTGCATCGTCGTTCTTCCAACTGGCTTTGCCGTTGATTCATGCCAGCGAGGTTGACGAACAGGAATGTCGCGAGCGCTCCTGCTCGGGACATCCCAAGTCCCATGTCGAGGCAGACCGCAGACCCTCTCACCATGACTCCCAATCGTGCCGGGTCTGTCAGCTTATCCAGTCGACACAGCCCGCGGAATCGCAGTCCGGCGATCAAACGGTGGTCGCCATCGTCCTGGCGGAGTACGTACCCGGGGATACTTCGGAATCCGTTGTCTGCAATCCTTCGCTCTACAATTCCTCCCCGCGAGCACCCCCTTCACTTCTCTGATCGATCCAGGGCAGGGGATGGCCTCGTGGCCTGACCTGTCGGATCGTTGACGCATCCGGTCCGCTGGCGCTCATCCCCCGTTCGGGCTTGGTGCCGCCGCTCCGGATGCCGTCCGGATCTCCCCGGATCGACTCTGCTACTCCCGGAAATCCAGTACCGGATGAAAGAACGTCCATGATCAAAGCGAACCAGAACTCAACCCTTTCCGTCGTCGACCGAGTGGGCGCCACAGTCTCCTTCGTGTGCGCGATCCACTGCGTGGCCATGCCGCTGGTCCTGTCCGTCCTGCCGATTCTTGGCCTCAGCTTCATGGCCCACGGGACGTTCGAGCGCGCGATGTTGGCTGTCACGCTTGCGTGCGCGGTCATAAGCTCCTGCTGGGGGCTGCGCATCCATCGCTCTTCGTGGGTCGCGCTCCTCTTCTTCATCGCCATCTCTCTCCTCGGCCTTAGTCGAGCCTGCTCTGGAGCCGCTCACGGCATGGTGCTCGGGCTGGGAGGACTGATGCTCTCAGTCGGCCATGTTTTCAGTCGCCGGCTGTGTCGCTCCTGCCATTCGTGCGATCACCACGTCCGCGCTGGCCACGTCCGCGCCGGAGGGGAAAGACCATGAGTCTCCTGGAGATTCGAGACCTTCGAAAGAGCTACGACTCACCGGAAGGAGTACGCACGCTGGTGATCGACGTCCCCCGCTTTGATCTCGCGCCGGGCGAACAAGTCGCTCTCCAGGGCAGCAGTGGGTCGGGGAAGACCACCTTTCTCAATCTGATCGCCGGCATCCTCAAGGCGGATGCGGGCAAGATCCTCGTCGACGGAAACGAAGTGACGGCTCTTTCCGAAGCCCGGCGGGATGAGTACCGGGCCCGGACGATCAGCTATGTGTTCCAGACCTTCAACTTGCTCCAGGGCTACACGGCGGCGGAGAACGTCATGCTGGGGATGATGTTCGGGCAAGGGCCCGACCTTGCCTTCGCGAAGAAGCTTCTCGAACGAGTGGGACTCGCCGACCGGATGAACTATCGCCCGCGGCAATTATCCGTGGGTCAGCAGCAGCGGGTCGCCCTCGCCAGGGCGCTGGCTAATCGGCCCAAGCTGATCCTTGCTGACGAACCCACTGGGAACCTCGATCACGTCCGAGCCCGGGAAGCGCTTTCCCTGCTGCGGGAGGCTTGCCGCGAATCCGGCGCCTCACTGCTGCTTGTCAGCCATGACCGGGAGGTCCTGGGCGCGTTCGATCGCGTCGAGGAACTATCGATAGTCAACCAAGCCAGCCGTCGACCCGCCGCGCCGATCGGCCAGGCGGTGAAGTCTTGAGCCCGATCAAGCGGCTGAGCGGGCTCCTACTGATCGTGAAGCGCAGCCTAAGGCAGCACGCGCTCTCGACGGCGATCACGCTGTTGTCGGTGGCCCTGGCGAGCGGCCTGGTCATGGCGGTTTTCTGCGTGAACGATCAAACCTACGATGCCTTCACCGGCGGCCCGGTTGGCTTCGACGCGGTCCTGGGTGCGAGGGGGAGTCAATTGCAGTTGGTTCTGAATACCGTGTTCCACCTTGAAACGTCTCCGGGCAACGTCCCGTGGGAGCTCTACACGACGGTCAAGAAGGATCCCCGGGTCCAGCTCGCCATCCCGTATGCCGTCGGCGACAACTACCGGGGCTTCCGAATCGTCGGGACCACCGAGGAGATCTTCACGCAGTTCGAGTACCAGAAGGGGCGCAAGCTTACCCCCGAGGCGGGCGGTCGCGTCTTCGATCCCCGCCGCCGCGAAGCGGTCATCGGCAGAACGGTGGCCCAGAAAACGGGTCTCCGGGTGGGCTCGGTCTTCAACCCGTATCACGGTGTCGTCTACGACACGAGCAAGCGGCATGAGGAGGAGTACGTCGTGGCCGGGGTGACCGGGATCTCCAATTCGCCCTCGGATCGAGTCGTCTGGATCCCGATCGAAGGGATTTTCCGGATGGAAGGTCACGTCCTGCGCGGGACCGGCGAGGAATACCGGGCGACCGCCGGCGAGGAGATCCCCGACAAGCACAAGGAAGTCAGCGCGGTCATGCTCAAGTTCAAGAGCCCTCAGGCCGGGTTTGCCATGGATCAAACGATCAACAAGCAGGGAAAGGTGAGCACGCTGGCCTGGCCGATTGGAGCGGTGATGGCCGAGCTCTTCGACAAGATCGGCTGGGTGAACAAGATCCTCGGGCTCGTGGCTTATCTCGTCGTGGTGGTGGCGGCCGGCTCGATCATGGCCAGCATCTACAACACCATGAACGAGCGGCGCAGGGAATTTGCCATTCTGCGGGCGCTGGGAGCCAAACGTCGAACGGTCTTCTCCGCGATCGTTCTGGAATCGACCGCGATCGCCACCTTGGGGAGCGTGCTGGGATACGCGGTTTATGGCGCAATCGTTGTTGCCGCCGCAATCGTCGTCAAGCAGCAGACCGGGGTCGTCCTGGACCCTCTCAAGTTCCATCCGTCGCTGGTCCTGACCCTTGCCGGGATGGTCGGGGTCGGCGCGCTCTCAGGAGTCGTCCCCGCCTTCAAAGCCTATGCCACGGATGTGGCGTCCAACCTTGTCGCCGCGTCTTGAGGAACTGCTCCATGGGTACACGATGGGTCGTCTCGGATGTGTTCTTGGTCCTCGTGACTGCGGCCGTGATCGGTTGCGATTCAAAGGAAGAGGGGAGGGTCGGCAAACATGAGCATCATGCCCCTCATCAGGGGACGCTGGTGGAGTTCGGAGAGGAATTCGCCCATCTCGAGATCGTCATCGACTCCGCGACCGGACAGATCACCGGATACGTGCTGGATGGTGAGGCGGAAAAGCCGGTACGCCTCTCGCAGGGAGATATCCGGTTTGACGTGCAGGCAGAGGTGAGCAGCTTCGGGATAGTTCTCAAGGCCGTCGGGAATGCACTCACCGGCGAAAAGCCTGGGGATACTTCTCAGTTCGATGGCCAGGCCGACGAGCTGAAAGGGTTGAAGGAATTCGACGCGACGGTCGCGAAGGTCACAGTGAAGGGAAAGGAATTCACCGGGGTGAAGTTCAACTTCCCCAGGGGAAATGAAGAAAAGTGAGTGGCGTGATGCGTGGGCGGAAGCGAAACGGACGTCGACTGACTTGGATCATCTCCGCGGCGTTGATCCTGATTCTTGGCGCGGGAGTTTTGATCACCGTGCATCCCGCCGAGCACGGGGTAAAGCCTGGGGCGCCACAGGCTGTCTCTTTCGCCGAGCTGTCTTCATTCCCCTATACCGCGTCCGACCGGAAGAGAGAGAAAGCGGAGTCTCGCCCCGACCCGATCCCGCGCGAGATCCGGTCTCTCGACGGCAAACGTGTCCAGATCGCCGGCTATATGGTGCCGCTTCAGTTCAAAGAGGGAAAGATCGAGAGCTTCTACCTCTCGAGGGCCGGCTTCCAGTGTTGCTATGCGGATGCACCGAAGGCCACCGATTTCATCCGGGTGTCCATGTCGCCAGAACAATTTGCCCCTATGACCGATATGGCCCGAGTCTCGGGGGTCCTCGAGGTGGGCGAGGAATGGAACTCGGCCGGCTGGGTCGACTCCGTCTATCGGCTGCGGGCGGAGTCGGTGGCGGCTGAAACAGCGGTCCAGGGAGACTGGGCCGACTATTTTCTCAGCGGATTGGCTGCGATGGGGGTGGTGATCTTGCTGCTTTCGTTCGGCCTCAACATCGTCCGTCCATGGCTGCGCGCGCGGCACATCCTTGGTTGATGATTGGAAGAATTGGAGGGTAAGCCGATGGTCAAGACCATGGCGATCTGGTTTCCGATGATCCTGACGTCCCTGGTTCCCATAGGCTGTGGGGAAGAATCGCAGCCCGCGAAGGCCGCCCAGGCCTCGTGGGTTCAGGGGGCTTCGTTCGACGTAGCTGTCGTTCCACAAGCAATCGAGCCCGCTCCTTCGAAGTCCATCTTTGTCCCAGAGGAGACTAAGCCGGAGCCGCCTGTCGCCCCAGCAGTCAGTGCTCTTCCAGTGACTCCACCGCCGCTTCCGTCTCCGACCGCGGTGGTTTCCTCTGATCCTCCTCCCCCGGCGCCCAAGGCCGCGGCAACGGAGCCGAAGAAGGAGCAGGCGAACGAGCCCCCCATGGCGCTCTCCTTCGTCAGGCTCGCGGGCTTCCGCTACTTTGCCCCGGCGAATCGCCCCAAGCCGGGAGAAGCTCCTGCGAAGAGTCCCATTCCAGCTTCAGTCCGTGCCCTTGACGGGATGAAGGTCGCGATCGAGGGCTATATGATCCCGGTGGATCTTCAGAGAGGGAAGGTGGTCACCTTCCTGCTTTCGCGCTCCGCCTTCGGCTGCTGCTATGCCGACTCCCCTCAGATTACCGAAGTGATCAAGGTAACCTCGGCCGATGGCAAGCCGATGAGCTATCTGCCGATGCCCCGCGTGACTGGCACGCTGGAGGTCGGCGAGGAATACGACTCCGAAGGCTACATCGACAGCATCTACCGGATTCGAGCGGACGCGGTCGCGGCAAGCCCCGAGCGCTGATCTTTCAGAATGATGCAGGACCTGAGGCTATTGGCTGTTCCGTTTAAGGGCAGTACCAGTCAGCGATGGAGCATCAGGGTTAGGGGGCGGGAGCCAGGGGTGAAAGAAGGTCCTCGGCGACTCTGCGTGCGGCGGTGATGCAGGCAGCTTCCAATAGGAAGTTCCCCGGCGTGCCGATCGGCCCCCGGCGCTCGTGCTTCCAGACTAAGGTCCGGCTTTGGACGTCCACGAGACTGGCCTCGACATCAACGATCACGTAATTCACGTGCGCTCGGCCCTCGGGCTCCCATCGCCGAACTTCGAGGTAGAGGCAGAGCGGTCCAAGTCCTGCCTGAGCGGCGAGCTCGGCCGCATCTGCGGAATCCCGGGGAATACGTCCTGAAAGGACCTTCTTCTCGGAGAGCGGCGTCGCGATTTCAAACCCCTTCGCTCGGAGCTGGAAGACGGCTTCCGCCTCCAGGACTTCACTGACGGTCGCCGGCTCCGTGCGAAAGACATAGCGATCGAGCAGTCCGTCTCCCGCGACCACCAGGGGTTCCCCGGTCTTATTGTTGACGGGCAGAACGGCCAGCTTGCGAGCGAGATGCTCCGGGGGAGGTGGAGGGGCGGCACAACCCACGGTCCCGCTGAGGAGGACCAGAACCACTGGGAGGCGTATCATCAGGCCACGTTCGCTCCAGCCGCAGGCGGCCGGCTTTGGGCGGGTCTCAGCAGTCGGAACGCGCGCTGTCCGGTCCACGCCACGCCGTATAGCAGGCCCAGGACGACGACATCCGTGGGTCCGACGGGCAGATCCCAGGAATAGGCGGCCCAAAACCCCAGAAATGCCGCCAGGCCGCCGATCAGGGATGCCACCACCGTAAACTGCCGGAGGTTACGAGCGAAAAGATGAGAGGCGAGGGCGGGGATGAGCAGGAAGCCGAACGAGATGAGCGGTCCCACGCTGAGCACCGCCATCGACACGGTCATGCCGATCAGGATGTAGAGCACCACATCCCAAAGAACGACATTCTTACGCAGGGTGATCGCCATAGCTCTGTCGAAGGAGACCAGGAGCAATTCTTTGTAAAATACGCCGAGGACTACGAGGACAACCCCGAGCGCGATTCCAGTCAAGGCGAAATCGAAATTCGATACGGTGATGATTTCGCCCTTCATCAGATCAAGCCAGCCGACTTCGCCGTAGCGATTCTTGGAGAGGATCAGAATGCTGAGGGCGGCCGAGACGACGTAGGACGTCCCTAGGCGCCCCTCCGAGAGACCCCGCTGACGCCGCTCCAGGAAGGCAAGAATCAGGATGGCGCCCAGGGAAAACACCGTAGACCCGATGAAGGCCAGGAGATGCTCCCTGTGGCCGGTATGCTCCGGCTGCGCGGCGTTGAGCCACATGGGAAGAGATAGGGCGAAGGCTACTCCCGTGGAGGAGAGTTGGGGAAGGGCCACTCCCATGAAAACTAATCGGCGCAGGACCAGGAACACGCCGACAAGAGGGCAGGCGAGTCCGACCAAGATGCTGGCATAAAGGGAGTTGCGGAGCAGAAAGTCGGGCGACAGGATTTGCCAGAGCGATTCCATTTCAGTTCATCTCCAACTCGAAGATCTCCGCCATGCGCTCCGGGGTCAGCAATTCGCCGACGGACCCCTGAAGCACCTTTCCCTGATGGAGCCAGATGATCTGCTGCGCGTGCTTCCGCACGAGGCCCAGGTCGTGGGAGACGAGGATGGTGGTCAATTTGCGCTCCCCGTGGATCTTCGAGATGAACTCCAGGAGGGAATGCGTCGCCGCCGAATCCAGGCCCGACGTCGGCTCGTCCAGCACGAGAATCGTGGCCCTGGTGGCCAGGGCTCGCGCGATCAGAATCCTTTGTTTCTGTCCTCCGGACAATTCCGAGAACCGCTGTCCCGAGAAGTCCACGGCGTTCGTCGCCGCCAGGCACTCTCGGACGAAATCGCGCTCGGCGGAAGGGACGCGCCGACCTGGCCCGACACGGCCGTAGACGCCCATCAGGGCAACGTCGAATCCGGTCAGAGGATAGAGGGGGTCCATGACTGTCGTCTGCGGCACGTAGCCGAAGACGACCGGGGCATCGGCGGAAGCGCGGATCTCCACCCGGCCGGCAACTGGACTTAGGAGGCCGAGCAACGTCTTCAGCAGCGTGGATTTCCCGGACCCGTTCGTCCCGAGCAGCGCGGAAAAGCTGCCGCGCATGATGGCTAGGGAGATTCCGGAGAGCACCGGACGATGGTTGTATCCGATGCTTAGATTGTTCAGCGTGATCAGGGTGTCGCTCATGAAATCACCATTCGCTACCGCCCCGGGGATAATGCCGAACCGGCCGCCCGCCGAGGCTTTCGCCTCGGCGGGCAGTCGTATTCGGAGAGATCACTTCTTCGGCACCGCCTCGACGAACGACTTCACGATGTAGTCCATCATCTCGATGTAGGTCTCCGTATGAGGCACACCGCCAGGCATGATCGGCAGCTTGATCAATTTCGCCCCGGTTTGCTCTGCGATCAGCGCGGGCACCTTCTCCGGGAATTGTGGCTCCCGGACGACGACAGGGACGTGGTCCGCCTTCATTGAGGAGATCAGACTTTCGATGTGGCGGGTCGTGGGATCGATCCCGGGTTTGAGCTCGATCGTGCCGTAGTACACCATCCCGAAGCGTTCCGCGAAATAGAACCAGTGGCCGTGGTAGGAAACAAAAGCAGCGCCCTTGAGGGGCTTCAGCTTCTCCTGCCATTCCGTGATCTTGGAATCGAGTTTGGCGAGGTAGGCATCGCGGTTCTTCTTGAAGTCCGCTTCGTACTCGGGAGCTTTGGCGATCAAGGCCTCGGTGATGGTTCCGATGGCCTGTCTCGCGCGTACCGGGTCAAGCATGTAATGGGGATTGCCGTAGGGATGGACGTCTCCTTCGGAGTGATCCGTCGACTTTGGGATTTCGGCCGGTGTGATCCCCTTGGCGCAATCGACATAGCCGGGCCTTCCATACTGAATGTTGGGATTCTTGCTGGCCTCGAGCAAGGCTGGAAGGAATGCATGCTCGCAGTCGAAGCCGATCAGAATCATGAGGTCTGCCCGATTGAGCGTGGGCACGAAGCTGGGCTTCATTGGGACGCCGTGCGTGTCTTCGATCCCCGTCGCCAGGCTCCGGACGGTGACGTAATTGCCGCCGACGGCGCGGGCGAAGTCGGCCAGATCCGTGAGCGTCGTGACAACACGGATCTCATCCTTCGCCGCGGGGTCCGCAGCGCACAAGAAGGCCGCCGCCAGACTAAAGGCGATCGGCGCGGTCCACTTCATCAGTGTTTTCATGGCTGTTGTCTCCTTGAGTTCATCAATGCATCCCTTACCGTTGCGCCCAGCCGTGGGAATGGGCGCCGATGATCCACGCCCATTGCACGTAGACCGCTTTGTCGTCCTTGAATCCGGAAAGCGGATTGTGCTCGGTGTGGGTGAACTGGAGCCGGATCTGGTTCCAGTGGCTGGTCGCCCAGGTGACATAGGCCGAATAGGCGCTGGTGATATCGTGACGGTCGTCGGCCGCTTCGACGTGGTCCACCAGGACTCCGCCGCTCCACTGGCGATCCCACTTGTAGGTGATGTACGAGTAAAGGCCGAGCGCGCCTCTTCTGATCGAGAGCTCATCCCCGCTCGACGCGCCTCCGTTCACAGGCGCCAAACTGCCGTCGGGATCGATCAGATAGTGGTTATGGCTATACAGAATCTCCGTTCCCCAGGTCAGACCTGTGAACTGGTTGTTTTGCAGCGGCACGTAGCTGAACTTGAAGTCCAGGTCCACCAGGCCGCGCCTCGTTTCCGTGATGGTGCTGCCGTCGGCCTGAACGGTGTCCGGAGAGAGGTCGGCACGGCCGTTCGACCTCGGATTGATGAATCCCGACAGGCCGGTTTCAAACTGCCAATCGTCGGCGAGGTCGAAATAGGTGGAGATACGGGTCCAGAAATTGAGTTCGCTGAAGCCCCGCTTATCGCCGACGGCGTTCGGTCCCGTGTCACCTCCAAGACCGTCTCCGAGACCGGCGGTCACACTGATGTAGTGATCGACGGGGACCAGCCAGTTGAGCTGGAGGCCGTCCGTCCTGGATTCGCCTCCGATGTACTGATCCAGCGCGAGGGGACGGTTCACGAACGGCAGCTCATGATCGTGGATGTTGGCCAGTCGGCCGAACTCCGCGAAGAATCTGCCCGCCTGAAGGGTTAGGTTCCACGGGAGGGCTGTGGAGACGAGGGAGGCCTCCTCCACCCCCAACGCAGCTTCTCCGGTGACGGGGTCTGCCGAAGCGTTGATGACCGCGTAGCCACGGAAAAAGGGATCTACGGCTGCCGCAATGTTGAGCTCGACCGACCGCTGCCAGATGTCGAACCCTCCGGGCCGGTCACTGCCCGTCTCGGAAGAGCCCCTGGAGCGATAGGAGAAGACGGTTTCTCCGACGAGTCCGATGGCCGGGTTGAACTCCCCCGGACGGACTTTCTTCTGCGCCTCGATCACCTGATCGATCTTCCTGTTCAGCTCCTCGAGCTGCGCCTGGGTTGCCGGATCCTGGGGTTTGCCTTGAGCGTCAGGCTGGGTCCTCAAGGCCTCCAGGGCTGTCTTCAGCCGGCGTTCGACTTCCTGTTCGATCAAGGGCTTCAGATCCTCCGTCAACTGGGAGCGAACATCATCCGGGAGTTTCTCCGTTTTGGAGTTCTCTTTGGGTTCATCTTGGGCCACTGCGGAAGCCAGGACAGCAAGAACAACGATGGAAACCAATCCAAATAGGCGGACTCGCCTCATAAGACCCTCATTAAGTGGTTAGGCCTGGATCCGGGAATGCCGGTTCCTCACCCGTGAAGGAGAAGAAGCGGCGATCAAACTGCAGGCCGGACCTTAGAGGCCGGGGGGCGGACCGCGGTTGTCAGGCGCCTGGAGATCAAAAGGCTCCGGACTATTGAAGAGGGGCGGCAGTTTCGGCGCCGGGCTGACCCGGATCTCGCAAATGACTGTCGAAGAGATCGCGGGCGCCTGGCGGTTGACCAGGTGGGCACAGATAAAGCAGGGGGCTTCCTTTCCATCGTAGGAGGAGGCCTCCAGATGGATCCGCTGCTCCAAGTGGGCGCAGGAGGAGGATTCGTGTCGATGCGGCGTAATAACGTGGATCGACGGAGCGAACTGCACTAGGAGAGCAGCAACAATGAGGACACGGGCGAGGAACCCCTGGAGAGTGCTCGACCGTGGCATGAACCTCATCATCAGTGAGGCACGGATCCTCTCAAAGAAGTTCGAGGGTGGGATTGGACTGGAACGTCAGCCGGGATTTCGAGCGACCATGAGTGTCGCACGAATGCTGGTCGTGCAACATCTTTGGCCGCAGCAAGTTAAGGTCGCGGTGCGGGCGCGACGCATCGATGATCGGTGACTGATATTGTCCCAAGCTGGCGCACTTAAGAAAGTGGGGCACCAGATTGCTCAGGTTTCCGGAATAGCGGCGGCTTGCAAGGCGCAAACCCAATTCCCGAAATGGTTCCGTGCTGCGGCATAAAGCTTGGAGTGATGGGTTTTCAGGTGAATGTAGTCCCGCGCCTTCCCTTCGCGCATGAGCATGCGAATCGATTCGATGATCCGGTCGCGCGTCCACCTTTCAAAGGGGCCGCGGCGAGCCACCTGGCCGTAGCTGATGCCGGCACCGGTCAGGGCAGCCTTCCATGAGCCGAAGTGCTTGATGGCCGCTTTATAGACTCTTCCCATCTGGTGACGGGCCTCGCCCGAACTAAGCGGGTTCCCGATACTCCGGGCTTCCCGCAATCGCCGGATGACTTTGGATTTGGTCCATTTCTCGACCAGGAGTCCCAGTCCCAGTCTTACCGCGTGGGCTCGAACGGTGGATGAATTGATTCCCAGATATCGGGTGATTACCTTCAGCGAGACTTTTCCCCAGTTCCTGCGGATGAAGTCGGTGGCATGACGGTCGACCAGGAATTTCTGATCCGCGATCTTCCGGCAAACCTCCTCCGAGGTGATTTTCGTGAGGGAGAATTCTTCTTTGTAAGAGGCCGGGTCCTGGATGCCGTGCTTGTATCGCAAGTGGGTATAGGTGATCGCCTGGTACCAGCGATTGCAGATCCTGCACCGGACGTGAGAGTCGGAAGAGTGGGAACGGTCGGAATCGCCGCGGGAGCGCCTTCCGCGCTTGCGAATCGGACCGGACCCTGATGACTTCGGATCTGGACTTGGTTCCACACATCCTCTGGAGCGCTGCCGAGTCCAGGTACGCGGTTTCGAGGCCGCTTTGAAGCGTGACTGCAGTCCTGGAGATCGGGCTTGTCCTCCCTTCGCGCGAAATGCGGAAGGAAGGCCGGGGCGAGAAAGGGAGTGCTAGAGCGCCGGAGGTGGGCCGCGGGGGTCCGAATGGACGAAGACAAGGTCCTTGGGAACGATCTGAATCACAGGCTGCAGAGTGCGAGCTGTTACTTCGCCATCGATCCTGACGCTGATCGGAGTGAGCAGGATCTGCCTTCCCAGCATCTGAGCGCAGATGACGCAGGGCGGACTGGTATTGCGAGGAGCTGCCTCAAGGTGCAAAGACTTTGACGTGTGCGTGCAGGATGAAGAATGATCCTCGTGCGGGGTCAGAGCGTGGAGCGTCGGTGCGAACTGAACGAGAAGGGCGAAGAGCGCGCAGAGAGAAGCCAGTCCCGCGATCGAAGACCGCGAACGCTTCCGTCGCATTCCTTCCATTAAGCAAACGCCTCTTCAGGAATCAAGAAGTTGAACGGATGAGCGGACATTCTTGTGAGTCGAAAGGTCCTGCAACCCCGCTGAGAAGTGCAAGCTGATACTGTTCTAAAAGACGTTAGTTAGTCAACAATCGGAGGTCTTTGAGTCGCTGCCAGAGGGAATCCTTGGTGGTCCGCGGGGTGCGGAGGACTGGAACGATTCGCTTAGACCACTGCGAAACTTTCCGCGGACCTCAAAATATCGAAGAATTCAGCACAGAGAGGGCCCCGGTTCTCATGGGAGGCAAGTTATCGAGAAGCGCCCATGCGGGACTTGGTCCTGGCCATGAATCGGGCGGGGTTGATGCCTGCCTCCGCCAGAGCGCGGGACCAATTTCCAAAATAGCTCGCGCCGTTCGCCAGAAGCCGAGAGTCTTGTCGAAGCATTCCGCCGTACGAGAGATCCCGACCCAGGATCACGGCGGCGCGAATCTTCCTCAGAATCCCCTGTCGAGTCTGTCGTAACCTTTTGGCGATACTTTCATAGGGGATCCCGCAGGTTCTGAGAAGCACCTTCCACGAGCCAAAGAGGCGGCGGGCCATCGGGTAGGCCGATCCACAGTCGCGCTCGACCATGCCGGCGTTTAAGGGCAATCCGCGTCTCCTGCGGCTCAAAACTAGATCCTGGAGACGCGCACGAGTCCAGGACCTTCCGGCCCGATCGAAGGTGGCGCGCTGCGACCGGCGTTTGCGGGCCAGGGAATCCAAACACACAAGAAGTGCGGAAGTAAATCGGCGCCGGTACCGCTTTGCCGCCTCGACCGTGTCCCATCCGTGGATGCAATGCAGATGACGTCACGGGATGAACTTCAGCTCCTTGAGGCAAAGTCGACAAGGTACAAACGCTTTGCCTTCGCCCTTCATCAGTCGCTTGGACGGTGCCATCGCCTTATTATAAGAGGCGCTTATCTCGGTTGGATCGCTTTCAGGATAGTACGGTATCCACCGTTCAAGTTAATTGACTCCCTGCGGCGTGGAGCATAGGATCAGCTAGTCATCGAGCGCGACCGGGGCATTGAGGTTGGCACGGGTGGGGTGTTGTGCGCTCAAATGCCTGCGGATCATGGAGTTCGGCCTGTCGAGCAGTCACCTTGCTCTCCAGCCTTTGCCTTCCCTGCTCCGGACGAACCAAAAAGAGAATTCATATTCTCATTCGACATCCTGGAGGCGAACCGCGGGGCGGCGTGAAGATGGAAGCTCATCAAGTCTGATGGCCGTGATGTAGACATGGGACATTCCAAGGACAAGCCAGAACTCCCTCCGTTAGGCGAGTGCTCCTGGACTGAGTAGTCCAGCGCCGACATCTCAGAGTTTTCAGTTGCCGCCGTATGGTTCGGTCCTCTAGAGCCGCGAAATGTTCTTTCGGTCGATCGACCCTGCTTTCGTCAGGGTCTTCCGAATTCGGGCAAGCAGGTCGGCGATGACGAACGGTTTCGCGATGAAGCCGGCACCCGGCTCAATCCTCCCCTCCCGCAGCGCGACATCTTCGGTGTAGCCGGACATGTAGACGACCGGCAACCCAGGCCGTCGGAGCCGGACTTCGCGGGCCAATTCCCGACCGCTCATCCCGGGCATGACGACATCGGTGAGCAGGAGATCGGTCTTTCTCCCCTCGGACTCCAGGACGATGAGCCCTGCTTCAGGAGTCGCCGCGTCAAACACGGTGTAACCGTGCACTCGAAGTCCCTGCGACACAAAGAAGCGGACGGATGCGTCATCCTCGACCAGGAGAATCCGTTCGCTCCCGGAGAAAGTGGCGATGACCTGCGAGTCGCTTTGGTTTCCGGGACGTTCCTGGACGGAGGGAAGGTAAATCCGGAAAGTCGTCCCTTTTCCCGGACTGCTCGCGACCGTGAGGAATCCTCCACTTTGCTTCGTGATGCCGTAGACCATCGCCAGGCCGAGGCCTGTTCCTTTCCCGACCTCTTTTGTGGTGAAGAACGGCTCGAACAGATGCGCGAGCGTCTCCTTGGGTATCCCCACGCCGGTGTCGGAGACGGCAAGCACGACGTAACGGCCGGGCGTGCTGCCGGGATGACGGGCGACAAAATCGGACCCCACTTCGACCAGGTCGGTGGCGATCCGAAGCAGGCCGCCTTTCGGCATGGCGTCCTTGGCATTTACCGCCAGGTTGAGGATGACCTGATCGATCTGGCCGGGGTCCGCCTTGACCCACGGTTCCGCCGGCTCCAAGGCCAGCTCGATCCGGATTTCCTCGGGGATCAGCCTTCGTAGCATCGCTTCCATCCCGTGGGCGACGTCGTTCATGTCGAGAATCTTGGGCCGGATCGGCTGCCTTCGGCTGAAGGCCAGGAGCTGGCGCGTCAGTTGGGAGGCGCGTTCCCCGGCCCGCTTCACTTCCAGGACCTCCGGTCGCACCTCCATGGCCACGCGGCCCAGCAACATGTCGCTGTACCCGATGATTGCGGTCAGGAGATTGTTGAAATCATGGGCGACGCCTCCCGCCAGGCGCCCGAGCGCCTCCATCTTCTGGGCCTGCCGAAGGCCTTCATCGAACTTCCGCCGTTCGGAGACGTCCCGCGCGATGACCAGGAACAGCGACCGATTGTCATCCGTGAAGAGGCTCACCCGGACTTCGACGGGGAACGTCGTCCCGTCTTTACGGCGATAAACCCGTTGCTCGGTCGAAGGAACTCCAAGCGACATGCCCCCGTGCTTCTCCAGGAACTCCTCGGCATTGTAAGCCGTGTCGATGTCGCCGAGGGATCGCCCGAGGAGCTCCTCGCGAGCATAGCCGAGGCTTTCGCAGCCCCTGCGGTTGATATCCAGGAACGTGCCTCCCAGGTCGTGGATGAAGAACGCGTCCCCGGCGTGTTCGACCAGGCGGTCGAAAGGGATTCCTCCGGATTGCCGGGAAGGGATCGGATCCGCGAGCAGGCGAGGGCCGGCGGGGTGTGGGGATCCCTTATGCAGGGGGCGGCGTTGGGTTCCGGGTCTGGTCATGGCTCGTCTCCAGGATGACGATCATCCAGAGCAGATTTCATGCCGTGGGTCGGCATGACGGGACGAACAGCAGCGGACTTCAAGAATGTATCGATGTTCCGACAATTTCGAAGGTTTCAGACCGTGGTCCAATTCGGGATCCCCGGAGGGATTGGCTGCCCTTAGAGCGCCTTCCCCGGGAGGGTTTTCAGGAAGGTCATCGATGTGCCGTGTCAGGTGGCAAGCCTGGATTTGAACATGACCTCTCGGCGACTCGATGAAACCAACCGAATTGACGGACACCCGGCACTGCCTGCCAGGGTCGCTGCGGGTATCCAATTTGCGGGACAGCCGGGGGGCAGCGCTTGGAAAGAACACGAATCACACCTGGATACACCTGACCACACTTGACGCAGGTGCGGACTTGGACTCGTTTTCCGCTGCGGAAATGAAGTTGCGCACGCGCCAAATTCTGATAAATCGAATCTGGCAAATCGCTTTGCTGCGCTCCCGGGTTGCCAACCAGAAGGTCGCCAGTTCAAATCTGGTCGCCCGCTCCGTTGCCTTTGAGGGGTAAGTAGTTAGGCAACAGCCGCTCGGGCCGCTAGGAGCAGCTCCTCGGGCATGTCGAAGTCCAAGTCCCAGGTGACCGTGATGGGACGTTCGCCCTCGGCACGGACGCAGCGGGCAGGACCCAGAAAGTAGTAAGGGACCGCGAGATTGCGTTCGTCGGACTCCTGCTCTCGGACAAACATCACGGGGGTGACTTGGACGGACGGGTCGTCATGAGAGGTATGGCGACGACCCGCGTCGGAGTCTCGCCGCGTGCCGGCCTGGGACTGCCATTGGAAGCGGCGAGGACCCAACACTCGATCTTCATATTGGAGATGCGGAGTCTTCGACTTCTCGGACTTGTCTAGAGTCGTTAGCAGGAGGTCGTATCGGTACGTCTTGTTCAGGATGACGCCTCCCTGAGGACGGAACAGTTCTCCCTCTTTGCTCCGGTGATCGATGGCCACCATGATTTCGTCGGTGAGGTATCGGCCATGGAGGCGTAGGGGGACATCGTCCTTCAACCCGCCCGGCGTGTTCGCGACCTTTTGGTGAAGCTTCAGCGCGGGGAGTATCGCAAGCACCTCAGATTTCAGGATGGAATGCCGTTGCCATAGTGCAAATGCGGCATCGTCCTTCGAAGCGACTTCAAGCCCGTAGAGGAGGCCGAAGAACATCCGCGCACAACGACGCTCAGCCTCGTCGTGAAGGTGAACGTCTCCTTTGGCCAGCCGCTCCATGATACCCAGCCGCAGCGCGTCGTCGACGTGAGTGAGTTTCTGAATGTTGCGGAGGGCGACATCCTCTAAGTTGTCAGCCGTTGAAGGCGCCAACTTTCCCGCCTTCTGCCTGACGGCGGTCCAGGTCTGGCCCTTTCTGTAGATTTCCTCCAGCTCAAGCTCTTCAAGTTCAAGGAACTCGGGGAGCGTAAGGTCTCTGTCGTAGCTTCCCAGGCGCGCCGCAAGAGATGCGAGGGATCGGGACACGTTTCGGTCTAGAGACCGGAGGATTTGGTCCCGGCTCTTCTCCTGGAGTTCGATGCAGCAGCCGGAGGGGAGGCGAACGAAGCCGTGCTTAAGGGATCGGCGGAGTTCCCCGCGACCGATGCCCAGCAACGCCTGGTAGCGGCTTTCGAACCGGAAGTCGTCGTGCTGAATCGCCACGAAATCTAAGACCGTTAGGGATGATTTGTTCTCGCACCTGCGGAGACCGCGCCCGAGCTGCTGAATGAACAATGTGGCGCTTTGGGTGGGTCGTAGCATCAGGATCGTGTCAACCTCGGGAATATCCACTCCTTCATTGAAGATCTCGACGACGCAGAGCACTCGCGGGCTGTTGGAGGCGTCGGAGACCATCCCGCGGATCGCTTGGCGCCTTTCTACCCATTCATGCTCGCCCGTGATGGCGCTTGCAGGGATGCCCGCCTGATTCAACTGTTCGGCGATAAGCTGCGCATGGGCCACGTCGACGCAGAACGCGAGAGCGACGATCTTGGAGGGATCCGCGACATGGGACGCTAGAGCTTCAGCAATCTTGCGTCCCCAGATGCGGTGGGCGCAAAGCGCGCCCGAGAGCTCAGACTGATCGTAGCCGCGCCCGCGGACCCACTTCAAGGTGCGAAGGTCGACCTCGTCGGCGTCGATGGAGAAGAAGTTGAACGGCACCAGGAGTTGGCTTTCGATGGCCTCGCCGATTCGCAGTTCGGCGGCCCACGGGTGGTCGAACAGCTCAATGATGTTCTTGGTGTCGCTTCGCTCGGGCGTCGCAGTCAGTCCGAGGAGGACCTTGGGCTTCATCGTCTCGAGAAGGACCTTGTAGGTGTCGGCCGCCGCGTGGTGCACTTCGTCGACGATGATCATGTCGAAAGCGGTCGGATCCGGTGGCTTTGATCGCAGACGATTGGCAAGGGCTTTGACGGATGCGAAGACATGGCGTCCGGTCTCGGGTTCGTGATCCTTGTTCAGAAGCTCGCCGAAGGCAGGGTCTCCCAGCGCGAGTCGGAATGTAGCACGGCTCTGGCGAAGGATGTCCTCACGATGGGCCACGAACAGCAGCGTATCGCAGCGGTGGGTATCGTCCCGGCGCAGCCGCTTGTAGTCGAGCGCAGCGACCACCGTCTTGCCGGTGCCCGTGGCAGCGACTACGAGGTTGCGAGTGTGTCCGCGGACCTTGCGAGCGATCTCCAGGTCCTTCAGGAACTTGCGCTGGTAGTCGGTCGGCTCGTACCGGTAGAGAGGGAAGTCTGCCGAAGAAATGTCCTCCGCTCGGATAGCACCGCCTCCTCGCTTTGCCGCGGCCAATGCTGCTCTCAAGCTCTCCTTCTGGCTCTCGTCATATCGACGGAATCCCGCTTCCTCGTCATCCCAATAGCGGTCGAAGACGCTTCGGATCGTCTGGATGAGTCGCGCAAGTGCCGCCTCAGGAAGACGCACGTTCCATTCCAGGCCATCGGTCAACGCGGGGCTGGAAAGGTTGGAGGAGCCGACGTATGCCGTTCCAAGCCCGCTGTCTCGATGGAAAAGCCATGCCTTCGCATGAAGGCGAGTCGGTCGCGTCTCGTAGGAGACTTTGACTTCCGCGCCTAGCTCCCGGAGCCCTTCCACCGCCTGGACCTCGGTGGCGCCCAGATAGGTGGTCGTCAGCACTCGCAAGGAACGACCCTTGCGACAATGTTCGCGGAGAGCCGTTCGCATCTTCACGAAGCCGGTCATCTTGATGAAGGAGCAGATGAGGGCAATGCGATCGGCGGAGGCAATCTCGCTTAGGAGTTCGGGTAGGAGATTATGCTTGCCGTCGTTAACAAGCAGAGCTGCTTCGGACAAAGGGGTCAACGGGCGGGGGATCGATGCGACATCGTCAGCAAGAGGTGCCTTTGAAGCAATCGAGAGAAGGAGATCTTGTCCGATTGTCGTCTCGCCGGGACGGAATGTCCCTCGGGTCTTCTCGGCAATGAACTGAAGTACCCCGTTGACAATGTCCAGCTGCTCCTGCAGCGCCTCCTCACCTTGGCGGCTACGGAGCGCGATCTCAAGCGCCTCGTAGACCATTCGAGCCAGGTGGGAGGGCGAACCCGCCTTGTCCAGAGGGGTCCGGTCAATGACACGGCCCGCGATTTTCAGTTCCCGGAGCTTCTCTTCGAGGAAGGCTGAGATGACATCCTCGTAGAGACCATCCGGCGGTTCCTGGGAGAACTTCCCCATTCTTCCAGAAACCATGTGAAATCCTTATTGGGAGAGCGCAGGAGGACCTCAGTTCCATGAAAGTATACCTCCGTCTTCGAATTGCGGCGCAGTTGCTCCTTGATCCGTGTACCCACGAGAAGGCCGGGCCTTCAGGGGTCAATCTCCCGTCGCAACGCGCTTGCTGGGAGAGGCTTCGCGCGACGCCTGTTCAGGATGGGCTTCCCGAGGATTTAGTGTCTTGGGCGTGCCCCATAATGTGAATCGTCCCCGAATACCCTGAAGCCTTGTTTCCGGAGGGAGGCCCCCTTCTGAAGCTCGCTCGGAGCCTGGCGGCTACGGGGGCGTAGTAATACGAAGCTTGATCCAGCCGGCCGGGAAGCGACTCCGCGCGCTGCGACCGCCGGAGGAAGGAGGCGGCGCCCCGCCATATCAGGTCGGCGGCGGGGGCAGGATGGAGCGGATCGTGTCGAGCAACTTGTCCCGGTCCACCGGTTTTTCGAGGTACGCCGCTCCCCCGCTCGAGGCGGCGATCGCCTTGTGGTCGTCGTCGGTCATCCCCGAGAGGAAGATCACCGGAAGGCCGCTCGTCTCGGGATTGGCCTTGAGCCTCGCCGCGAGTTCGGGGCCCAGCAGCTTCGGCATGTCGAAGTCGAGGATCAGGAGATCGGGACGGACGTCCGCCACCCGGCGCGCGACCTTGAGGGGATCGTGGATGGCGGAGACGTCGTATCCCTGCGACCGGAGGATCTCCATCAGAATGTTGGCCACGTCGTGGTCGTCGTCCACGATCAGGATTCTCCCGCGGGATCCGGGGTCGGGGCGGCTTCTGGAGGAGTCGCTCAATAGAGGCTTCCTGATTCAGTCCTGGATTTCTAGACGGGCGCGCCCAGGACTTCTCGGACCTTTCGCGCGAGCGCGTCCGAGTCGAACGGCTTTTGAAGAAATGCGACCCCGGACTGGAGCACGCCCTTCTGGAGCATCTCCCGATCCGTGTAGCCGGAGGTGAACAGCACCTTGGTCCCGGGTCGCGCCCGGTCGACCAGCGCCGCGATCTCCGGTCCGGACATCCCGGGCAGGACGATGTCCGTGATCAGGAGATGCAGGGCGTCCGAGGCCTCGGGGAGCGCGAGGAGCGCCCGCTCCCCGTTCTCGGCGGAAAGCACCCGGTATCCCTGCCCGGTGAGCACGGCGGTCATGAACCGGCGGACGGATTCGGAATCTTCGACGAGGAGGATCGTCTCACTGCCGCGGACGGCTTCCGCCGGGTGCCGCCGGGGAGGGGCGGGAGAGGGGACGTCGGTCGAGCGGGGCAGCTGCATCGTGAAGGTCGTGCCGCGCTCCGGCTCGCTGCGGACGTCGATGGTTCCGCCGCCGCCTTTGACGATGCCGTAGACGGTCGACAATCCGAGCCCCGTCCCCTTGCCGTGCTCCTTGGTCGTGAAGAACGGCTCGAACAGGTGGGAGAGGGTTTCCGCATTCATCCCCAGGCCGGTATCCGTGACCGAAAGCAGCACCCGAGGTCCGCCGGTCCGCTCCGGTGCGACGTTCGACGTCTGCAGCGTCAGCTTTCCGCCCGACGGCATCGCGTCGCGGGCATTGAGGGAGAGATTCAAGACGACCTGCTCCAGCTGGCCGGGATCCGCCTTCACGTTTCCCAGATCGGGATCGAGCAGGACCCGGAGCTCGACGTCCTCCCCGATCAGCCGGCGCAGCAGGCTCTCCATTCCGGAGACGACGGTATTGAGACTGACGACGGCCGGAGCCAGGATGTGCTTCCTGCTGAACGTCAGCAGCCGGCGGGTCAGGGAGGCCGCCCGCTCGCCCGCCCTGAGGATCTCCTCCGCATGCTCCCGGATCGGACCCTCCGGCGGAGGCAGGCTGAGGATGAGCTGGCTGTAGCCGTTGATCACCGTGAGCAGGTTGTTGAAGTCGTGGGCCACGCCGCCGGCCAGACGGCCGACCGCCTCCATCTTCTGGGCCTGCCGCAGCTCCTCCTCGACCCGGTTCCGGTCCGCACGCTCCTGGACCTCGCGGAGGGCGCGCTCGACCTTGACGACGAGCGATTTCAGGTGGTCCTTGAGGACGTAGTCGGTGGCCCCGCTTTTCAGGCTCTCGATCGCGCGTTCCTCGCCGATGGTCCCGGAAACGAAGATGAACGGGGTTTCGGCCGAGCTCTCCCGGACGATGCGGAGCGCCGAGAGTCCGTCGAGACTGGGCAGGCTGAAGTCCGAGAGGATCAGGTCGGGCTTGAACTCCTTCAGGGCGTGCCGGAGGGCGTCGACCGTTTCGACGCGTTCGGAAAGGATTGAATGGCCCGCCTTCCGGAGCTCGCGTTCCTCGAGCTCCGTGTCTTCAGGCCGGTCTTCAACGAACAGAACGCGCAATTGCCGGAACATCGCTTCTCCGCCCATGGGCCGTCCCTGATCGAAGAAAAGTAGCCCGGATGGATGATGAATGCCAATATATAGTGAACCCGGGAGTAATAACCCCCGGATATGAGGGTTCCGCCATGGAACTGCGCCATCAGAGGTACTTCATCGCCATCGCCGAGGAGCTCCACTTCGGACGTGCCGCGGCGAGGCTCAAGATTTCGCAGCCCGCGCTGAGCAAGCAGATCAAGGAGCTCGAAACCGAGGTGGGGGCCCAGCTGCTGTGGCGCAGCAAGCGGGAGGTGCGTCTGACCCCCGCGGGCCTGTCCTTCCTGACGCACGCGAGGGAGGTGATCGATCAGATCCAGAGATCGATCACGGAGGCGCACAGCGTGGGCCGCGGGGATCTCGGCAGCCTGGAAATCGGCTACATCTCGAGCGCCAGCGCCAGAATCGTGCCGCAGGTCGTGCGGGCGTTCAAGGCCCGATTTCCCCGGGTGGATGTCCGGCTGCGCCTGCTCATGCCCCCCCATCACGTCGGGGAAATCCGGAATAACCAGGTCGATTTCGTCATCGCCCCCCTTCCGGTCGACGCGCCGGATCTTGCCATCGAGAAGATCGAGGAGGAGCCCGCGATGCTGGCGATCCCGGAAGGCCATCCGCTGGCGGCCCGGACGCGGATCTCGATGAAGTCGCTCGACGGGGTGCCGATGGTGTTCTGGCCGAGACATGTCGCGCCGGACGCCTACGACCATATCCTGAAGTACCTCCAGAACGCCGGAGCCCGGCTCAACACGGTCCTGGAGACCTATCCCCTGAACAGCATGATCTGCGCGGTGGCGGCGGGCGTCGGCGTCACGTTCGTGCCGGACAGCGCGCGCGATAATCCGCAGAAGGGCGTGGTTTTCCGGAGCCTGCGGCCTCCGCGGCCCACGGTGGAGTGGGGGATCGTCTACAAGCAGAAGGATCTCGGAGGCGCGGAAGTCGCGTTCCTCGGCGTGGTGCGGGATGCGTTCAAAGTCCAGGGTCGCAGGCCTGCCGATCGCCCGCGTCGCCGTTCCTGAGACAAGCCGGCCGCCGGGCTCCGATCCATGCTATGATCACGCCCCATAAGGAGCCCCCGATGAGCGCATCGATCACCGCGAAAACCAACGGGCCCCTCCGCATCGAAGGGGTGTTCAAGCTGGTCGACATGAGCGGGAAGGAATTCGACCTCGCGGGACGCACGGGCATCTCGCTGTGCCGCTGCGGGCATTCGGCGAACAAGCCGTTCTGCGACGGCGCGCACGGAAAGGCCGGCTTCCAGTCCGACTGCCCCGCCCGGGCCCTGCCGGCTCCGGCCCCGAAGCCGCCTCCCGCGTAGCGGTCCGGCCGGAAGAGTCCGTGGCCCCGCGGGATGGACCACGGACTCGTCCCGATCAGCGCTTCGGCGGAGGCTTCGGCGCCTCCTTCTTTTTCTTCTTCTTCACTTCCTTGCGCTGAGCGTTGTTTCCTTTGCCCATGGCGGACCCTCCTCAAGAGAAAATAAAACCATTCCCAACAGTGCCGACCTTCATCCTTACACCTGGGCGAAGCCGCCGTCCACGAACACCTCGGTCCCCGTGACGAAGCTGCTGTCGTCGCCCGCCAGGAAGACCGCAGCCTTCGCGATATCGTCCGGCACGCCCAGGCGGCCGAGCGGAACCCCGGCCGCAATCCCTTTCATGCGCTCCTGGCCCGCCTCGGAAGAGCCCATGAGGCCGCGCAGCCCCGGCGTCTCGATCGGCCCGGGACTGATCGCATTCACGCGGATGCGCCGGTCCTTCAGGTCCGTCGTCCAGGTCCGCGCGAACGAACGCACCGCCGCCTTGGTCGCGCTGTACACGCTGTTCATCGCGAGGCCCTTGCTCGCCACCACCGACGCGTTCAGGATCACCGACGCCCCGTCGGGCATCAGCGGCAGCGCGTCCTGCACCGTGAACAGCAGGCCTTTCACGTTGACGTCGAAGATCGAGTCGAAGTGCTCCTCGGTGATCTTTCCGAACGGCGCGAACGTGGCCACCCCCGCGTTCGCGAAGACGACGTCCAGCCGCCCCTTCTCCTTCCGGATCTGTGCGAACAGGCGTTCGCGGTCGGCGCTCAGGGAGACGTCCCCCTGCACGCCGGCGACGCCGCCGCCGATCTCCTTCACCGCCGTCGCGAGCTCGGCTTCGCGCCGCCCCGTGATGTAGACGAACGCGCCCTCCTGCACGAAGCGCTTCGCCGTCGCCAGGCCGATGCCGCTGTTGCCGCCCGTCACGAGGGCGATTTTTCCGTCCAGCTTCCCCATGACTCTTCTCCTTCCGCCGGGAACCCTGCCGCATCATAACCAGCGGCGTCCGGCGCGCCACGACTTCCTTTTGCGATTCGCTGAAATCGTTCTTGTGCTTCAGGCCCCAAACCGCTACAGTCTGATTGTTGGGATGTCTGGTTTGACTGCTCGCTGACTCACGTCGTCGATCCTTCCGAACCCCTCCTCCCAGTTTGAAGTTTCGAGTCTTTTTAAGGATGTAGATGAGTGAACATCTACGTGGGAAATCTGTCGTATGAGGCCACCGAGGACGACGTCCGCGCGGCCTTCGAGGCGCACGGCACCGTGTCGTCCGTCTCCATCATCATGGACAAAATGACCGGCCGCTCGCGCGGCTTCGGGTTTGTCGAGATGCCGGACGCCGGCCAGGGCCAGGCGGCCATTTCCGCCCTCAATCTTCAGGAGGTCCGGGGTCGCGCCATGACCGTCAACGAGGCCAAGCCCAAGTCCGAGGGCTCCCGCGGCGGCGGCGGCGGCGGCCGCGGCGGCTACGGCGGCGGCGGCGGCAACCGCGGCGGGCGCTGGTAACCAACACCTGACCGTTCTGAGAGGGCGCCTCCTTCCGGGGGCGCCCTCTCTTTCTATATGACAACTACCGTCGAAACCAATCCTGTCGTCGACGCGCTCGGCCCCGAGGTCAAGGCCCTCATCGAGCAGGGCAAAGAGCGGGGCTTCATCACGTACGACGAGCTGAACAAGGTCCTCCCCGACGACCTCGTTTCGCCCGACAAGCTCGATGCCATGCTCCAGAAGATGGACGACCTGGGCATCGAGCTCGTCGAGTCCACCGACGAGGGCGACAAGGAAGAGGCCGATGCCGAGCCCGCCGACGAGGAGCAGGGCGAGGGCTTCCGCGAACGCGAGCCCAAGACGCCGGGCGGCTCGATCCGCATCGACGACCCCGTCCGCCTCTATCTCACCCAGATGGGCGAGATCCCGCTGCTGTCCCGCGACGACGAGCTCCGGCTCTCCAGCCGCATCGAGATCACGCGGAAGCGGTACCGCACCAAGGTCCTCGAATCGCCCGTCGCCGTCGCCGAGGCGATCCGGATTCTGGAAGACGTCGCCAGCGGAGACCTGGCCTTCGACCGCACGCTGAAGGCGGACAGCTCCATCGACGTCCCGCGCGTGGACGTGCTGGAGCGCCTGACGGGCGTCATCGGCCGTCTCCGCAAGCTGCTCTTCGACTCGCACGAGACGTTCGAGAAGATGAAGAAGCAGCCCGCGGGCAGCCGCGGCCGGCAGCGTCTCCGCGACCGCCTGCGCCAGAACCAGCGCACCTGCGTCGCCCTGCTGGAGGGGATGAACCTCCAGACGAAGAAAATCCGGCCCATGATGGAGAAGCTGGAGGAGCTCTCGCGGCGCTTCGACATGGTCGTCGCCGAGTCGGACTCGCTCCAGTCCACGCCCGACTCCGCCGCGCGCCTGGCCGCCCTGCGCTCCGAGCAGGAGCGCACGCAGGACATGACGCTCGAAAATCCCGAGGACCTGCGCGACCGCGTTCGCGAGATCCGCGACCGATTCGAGGATTACGAGAAAACCAAGCGCAAGTTGTCGAGCGGCAACCTGAGGCTGGTGGTGTCGATCGGAAAGAAATACCGCAACCGGGGCCTCACGTTCCTCGACCTGATCCAGGAGGGCAATACGGGCCTGATGAAGGCGGTGGAGAAGTACGAATACCGCCGCGGCTACAAGTTCTCCACGTACGCCACGTGGTGGGTCCGGCAGGCGATCACGCGCGCGCTCGCCGACCAGGCCCGCACGATCCGGATCCCCGTCCACATGATCGAGGCCATGTCGAAGCTCCGCGCGGTGGCGCGCAAGCTGACGCAGAAGAGCGGGCGCGAGCCGTCGCTCGAGGAGATCGCCGACGAGGCCCGCATCTCCCTCGAGGAGACGCAGCGGATCCTCAAGATCTCGAAGCATCCGACGTCGATCGACCGCCCCATCGGCGAGAGCGACGATTCCAACATCGGCGACTTCCTGGAGGATCCGACGGCGCCGAGCCCGGTCGAGTCCGCGACGCATCGCATGCTGCGCGACCGCCTCGAGGCGACGCTGCAGTCGCTCTCGTTCCGCGAGCGCGAGATCATCAAGCTGCGCTTCGGCCTCGGCGTCGGCTACACCTACACGCTGGAAGAGGTCGGGAAGATCTTCAAGGTCACCCGCGAGCGCGTCCGCCAGATCGAGGCGAAATCCCTCCGCAAGCTCCAGCACCCCCTGCGCTCCCGCATGCTCCAGGGCTTCGTCTCCGGCGAGATGCCGAAGGAGCCCGAGGACGCGACCGCGGCGCATCCCCCGCATCCCTCGCATCACTCGCATCATTGAGCGCGCGAAACCCGGGGGGCCCGGCCGGGGTTTCATGAGTATGAACATCCTGCTCGCGCTCCTCGTTCTCGTCCAGGCCCAGGACAAGCCCGCGCCCAAGAGGCCGACGCCGACCATCGCCGACTATGCGTACGGGAGCGACTCGGAACGGCAGAAGCTCGATTTCTGGAAGGCCAGCTCCGACAAGCCCGCCCCGCTCATCCTCATGATCCACGGGGGAGGCTGGGTCAACGGCTCCAAGGAAAGCTACAGCGGTGCGGTCATCGAGCCGTACCTCGCTGCCGGCTTCTGCGTCGCCTCCATCAACTACCGCTATATTGCGATCGCGATGGAGCAGAAGGTCGAGCCGCCCGTCAAGGCGCCGCTGCACGACGCCGCCCGCGCCCTCCAGACCCTGCGCTCGAAGGCGAAGGAGTGGAACATCGATCCGAAACGGGTCGGCGCCACGGGCGGATCGGCCGGCGCGTGCACGTCGCTCTGGCTCGCCTTCCACGAGGACCTCGCCGATCCGGCGAGCGCCGACCCGGTCGCGCGCGAGTCGACTCGCCTGCAGTGTGCCGCCGTCAACGGAGCGCAGACGTCGCTCGATCCGAAGGAGCTGCGCGAATGGATCGTGAACTCCATCTACGGGGGGCACGCGTTCGGCTTCGCCGAGAAGGGGCGCAGCCGCACGGAGGAGTTCGACCTCTTGCTCGCCAATCGCGAGAAGGTGATGCCCTGGATCCGGGAGTACTCGCCCATCGAGCTCGTGTCGAAGGACGACCCTCCCGTCTATCTGATCTATCCGAACCAGAAGAAGGCGCCGGTCGCCGGCGAAAAGGAGCCCGATCCGACGCACTCCGTGATCTACGGGACCAAGCTCGCCGAACGCCTGGCCCCGCTCGGCGTGGAATGCGTCGTGAGCTCCCCCACGGGTCCGAAGGACGACAAGTACGGCTCCATCCTCAAGTTCTTCGAGGCGAAGCTGAAGACGCCTTGAGGAATCCGTGCTTTTCTGGAAATTCCCCTTGCACTTGACCGTTTAGTCAAGTAGGATATAGATATGGCAAGAGTGACGGACACCCGAGACAGGCTCCTGGAAGCAACTCTCCAGCTCATCTGGGAGGAGAGCCTGAGCGCGGCCAGCGTCGATGCCATCTGCGAGAAGGCCGAAGTGCGCAAGGGCAGCTTCTACCACTTCTTCAAGTCCAAGGAAGAGCTGGTCATCGCCGCCCTCGAGGCGCATTTCGCGGCCTCCCGCGTCGACTGGGACCGCATCTTCTCGTCCAGCGTGCCTCCCATCGAGCGCCTGCGGGCCTTCTTCGACCTGATGGTCCGGAAGCAGCAGATGAAGCGGGAGAAGGCCGGACGCGTTGTCGGCTGCCCCTATTCCAGCGTCGCCGTCTCCTGCTGCGGAGAGGAACAGATCGTCCGCGATCGCGTCCAGGGAATCCTCACGACGTGGAAGAAATACGTCGAAACCACCCTGCGCGACGGAGCCGCGGACGGCTCAATCCCCGTGAAGGACATTCCGCGCACCGTCGAGATGGTGTTCAACTACGTCGAAGGCGCGATGACGACCGGCCGCATTCAGAACAGCATGCGGCCGATCGAGAACATGGGCTTCGGCGCGTTCAAGCTGATGGGCCTGGAGTGGGATATGGCGCCGATTGCCGCGGCCAAGAGATGAGGATATTTTTTTTGCCCATTTTGAATTGTACCGACCGGTCAACTCGCAAGGAGGGAAGTACCATGGTCAACCGAAACGCGACCTACGAAATCAAAGAGGGAAAGCTGTACGTCAACGGCGACCCGGTGCCGCTGCGCAAGGGAGTCGTCTACGCCGCGCTGGCCCGCGCCGGATGGGACGGCTACGAGGGCGAACTCGACCACGATCTGGTCGAACAGATGCTCCGCCTGGACCGCCGTGTGTCCCTGATTGCCCTGGGCCTTGCCAAGCCGCCCGCCGCCTGAACCGACGACGTTGACTCCGAGATAGGGAGAACTGGTCATGTGGATCGTCAGACTCGCGCTCAAGCGCCCGTACACGTTCATCGTCGTCGCGCTGCTCATCGTCATCCTCGGATTTGCGATGGTTCAGCAGACGCCGACGGACATCTTTCCGAACATCGACATCCCGGTGATCAGCGTCATCTGGAACTACCGCGGCCTGTCCACGAAGGACATGGAAAGCCAGATCACGATCTTCAGCGAGTACTCGATCTCCTCGGTCGTCAGCGACATCAAGAACATCGAAAGCCAGACCCTGAACGGGGTCGCCGTCATCAAGATCTACTTCCACCCCAGCGTGAAGATCGATGCGGCGACGGCGCAGGTGACGGCCGTGTCGCAGACGATCCTGCGTCGCATGCCCCCCGGCACGCAGCCGCCGTTCATCATCCGCTACAACGCGTCGAACGTGCCGATCCTGCAGCTGAGCCTCTCCAGCAAGACGCTCTCGGAGTCGCAGCTCTACGACTACGGCATCTACAAGATCCGCCAGCAGATCGCCGTCGTGCAGGGGACGACCCTCCCGCTGCCGTACGGCGGCAAGCCGCGGCAGATCATGGTCGACCTCGATTCCGAGGCGCTCCTGGCGAACGGCCTGTCCGCTCAGGACGTGAACGCGGCGGTCACCGCCCAGAACTTCACCCTGCCCACCGGCAGCGCCAAGATCGGGACCGTCGACTATTCGATCGCGCTCAACAGCAGCCCCGACGCCGTCCAGGCGCTCAACGACGTCCCCGTCAAAGTCGTTCGGGGCAAGACCCTCTACCTGCGCGACGTCGCGCAGGTCCACGACGGCTTCCAGGTGCAGACCAACGTGGTGCGGCAGGACGGACGTCGCTCCGTGCTGCTGACCGTGCTCAAGAGCGGCAGCGCGTCGACCCTGGATATCGCCGAGCGCGTGAAGGCGCTCCTGCCGTCGATGCGAGCCGCGGCCCCCCCGGGACTCGAGATCACGCTGCTGTCGGATCAATCCCTCTTCGTCTCCGCCGCGATCCACGGCGTGCTGACGGAGGGGCTGATCGCGGCCTGCCTGACCGCGACGATGATCCTGCTGTTCCTGGGCTCCTGGAGGAGCACCCTCATCGTGGCGATCTCCATCCCGCTCTCGATCCTCGTGTCGATGATCCTGCTGTATTTCCTGGGCCACACGATGAACGTGATGACCCTCGGCGGCCTTGCGCTGGCGGTCGGCATCCTGGTGGACGACGCCACGGTCGAGATCGAAAACATCCACCGGAACATCGCGATGGGGAAGAAGCTGCGCCAGGCGATCCTGGACGGCGCGCAGCAGATCGCGGTGCCGGCGTTCGTATCGACGCTGGCGATCTGCATCGTCTTCCTGCCGGTGGTCTTCCTGACCGGCCCCGCACAATACCTTTTCACGCCGCTGGCCCTCGCGGTCGTCTTCGCGATGCTGGCCTCGTACCTGCTCTCGCGGACGGTGATCCCGACGCTGGTCAAGTTCCTGCTGCAGGCGGAGGTCGATGCGCACGGGCGGCCCCCCTCCGGCGGCTTCTTCCCGCGCATCCAGCAAGGGTTCGAGCGCGGCTTCGAAGGCTTGCGCGCCCGCTATGGGGCCGGCCTCGAATGGGCTCTCGGCCACCGCCGATCCGTCTTCGGCGTCTTCGGCCTCGCGCTGCTGAGCGCCGGGTTGCTGCTGCCCTGGGTCGGCCGCGACTTCTTCCCGACCGTGGACACCGGCCAGCTGCGGCTCCACGTCAAGGCGCCCGCCGGCACGCGCCTCGAGGACACCGAGCAGATCTTCACGAAGGTGGAAAACGCGATCCGCGCGATCATCCCCAACGAGGACCGCACGCTCATCCTGGACAACTTCGGGCTGCCCGACGGCATCAACCTGGCGTTCGGCGACAGCTCCACACTCGGCAGCTCCGACGGGGAGATCCTGATCTCACTCGCGGAGAAGCGCAGGGGATCGACGGAGTCGTACGTGAAGCAGCTCCGGGAGAAGCTGCCCGAGGAGTTTCCGAACCTGGCCTTCTACTTCCAGCCGGCGGACATCGTCAGCCAGATCCTGAACTTCGGCCTCCCGGCCCCGATCGACATCCAGGTCAGCGGCTTCAACCGGGACGCGACCTTCAAGATCGCCCGGCAGATCGAGAAGAGCGTCTCCGCCGTTCCGGGCGCGGTCGACGTCCATCTCCACCAGGTGATCGACGCGCCGCAGCTGCGGCTCAGAGTCGACCGCGTGCGCGCCGCCGAGGCGGGCCTCTCGCAGCGGGACATTGCGAACAACGTGCTTGTGTCGCTCTCCTCCAGCGGCGTGGTCTCCCCCAACTACTGGACCGACCCCCAGAGCGGCATCAACTATCCTCTTGCCGTGCAGACGCCCCAGCACCAGATCGATTCGATGGAATCGATCGGAACCATGACGATGGGAAGCCGGCCCGACAAGGCCGCGCAGCTGCTCGGCGATCTCTCCTCGATCGAGCGGGAAATCACGCCCCTGGTCGTCAATCACTCGAACGTCCAGCCCACCTTCAACGTGCGGGCGGACGTTCAGGACACCGATCTCGGGTCCGTCTCGAAGGAAGTCGACCGCATCCTGCGGGATGTCCGGGCCAAGCTTCCTCCCGGGGTCTCGATCACGGTGCGCGGCCAGGTGGACAGCATGAACACGGCGTTCTCGCGGCTGGGCCTGGGGCTCGTCGCGGCCGCGCTGCTGGTCTACTTCCTGATGGTCGTCAACTTCCAGTCCTGGGTCGACCCCTTCATCATCATCACCGCGCTGCCGGGCGCCCTGGTCGGCATCGTGTGGACCCTCTTCGTGACGCAGACGACGTTCAACGTGCCGTCGCTCATGGGAGCCGTGATGTCGATCGGCGTGGCCACGGCGAACTCGATCCTGATGGTGACCTTCGCCAACCAGCGCCGTCACGAGGGGGCCGACGCGCATACCGCCGCGCTCGACGCCGGCCGCACCCGTCTGCGCCCGGTGCTGATGACCGCGCTGGCGATGGTGATCGGCATGGTGCCGATGTCGCTCGGCTGGGGCGAGGGCGGCGAGCAGAACGCGCCGCTCGGCCGCGCCGTGCTGGGCGGGCTGCTGGTCGCCACGTTCGCGACGCTGTTCTTCGTGCCGGTGGTCTATACGCTCCTCCGCAAGAAGGCGCCCGCCGCTGAAACGGAAGAGCAGGAACCCGCGCACGGAGCCGTCGCGCTGTCTCACTTGAATTGAACTGGACAGGAGAATTCTATGAACGCCGCACTCGAAACCCCGAAGGAAACGCCCGCCGTCGCGACGAAGACCCGCAAGCCCGCGGTCTTCCTCCTCCTGGCCGTGGTCGCCGCCGCCGCCCTGGCGGTCATCGGCATCCTGCCGCGCCTCGAACGCCGGGCCGCCCTGGACGCCGCGAAGTCGCGCGTCGAGGCCGGCGCCCGGGTCTCCGTCGTCGCCCCGCGTCCCGCGCCGAACGAGGTGCTCCTGACGCTCCCGGGCGGCACGCAGGCCATCCAGGAGGCGACTCTTTACGCCCGGACCAGCGGCTTCCTCAGCCAGAGGAAGGTCGACATCGGCGACCGCGTCGAGGCCGGCCAGCTGCTCGCCGTGATCGAGTCCCCCGAACTGGACCAGGAGCTGGAGCGCGCGGTGGTCCGCCTCGACGAGGCGCGTGCCAACGTCACGCTCGCCCAAAGCACCCTGCAGCGCATCGCCACGCTGATCAAGACGCACGCCGTCTCCGAGCAGGAGTACGACGACCAGAAGGTCCGCGTCAACAGCGCCGAGGCCTCCGTCAAGGCCGGCGAGGCCGACGTCCGGCGCCTGAGCGCGCTTCAGTCCTATGAAAAGGTGGTCGCGCCCTTCGCCGGGACGATCACCGCGCGGAACGTCGACAAGGGCGCGCTCGTCACCTCGGGCAGCGGCTCGACGGTCAGCAGCCTTTTCAGCATCGCCGATACGAGCGGCCTTCGGGTCTTCATCGATGTGCCCCAGAACGCCGCGCCCGGCGTGACGGAAAACCAGGAGGCCGAGGTCCTCGTCCGCGAGCTCCCGAAGCAGGTCTTCCGGGGCAGCGTGGTCCGGACGGCGCGGGCACTGGATCCGTCGACCCGCACCCTGCGCACCGAACTGTTCCTTCCGAATCCCGACGGCGTGCTGCTCCCGGGCATGTACGTCCAGGTGAAGCTCACGGTCCACCGCGAGAATCCCGGCGTGCTCATCCCCGCGCGGACGCTCGTCCTCCGGAAGGAAGGGCCACGCGTGGTCGTCGTGGGCGCCGGCAAGCGGGCTGAACTCCGCTCCGTGAAGCTCGGCCGCGACTTCGGCGCGGAGATCGAGGTCTTGACGGGACTCGACGGGAAGGAACAGCTCGTCGAGAACCCCACGGACGACCTCGAGACCGGGCAGCTGGTGCGGGTCGAATCCGCGCAGACGCCGCCGACCGGCACCAGGCTGGCCAACGCCGAAAAGAACAAGTAAGGGAGGACTCCATGAACCGCCTGAAATATGCTTCCGCCGCGGCCCTCCTGGCCCTCGCGGCCTGCGCCGTCGGACCCGACTACCAGACTCCGGACCCGAAGATGCCGGGCGACTGGAGCGAAAAGGGTTCGGACCTGGATCCGGCGACGAGCCGGGTGACGGCCCAGGCGGCCCAGGTTGCCGAATGGTGGAAGGCCTTCCAGGACCCGGTGCTGACGTCGCTCGTCGAGCGCGCGGCCCAGGACAACCTGGACCTCCGGATCGCCGAGTCCCGTGTCCGCGAGGCCCGGGGCCTGCGCGGCGTGACGGCCGGCGCGCTGCTGCCCTCGGTGAATGCGGGCGCGGGCTACTCCCGCAACCGCCTGAGCGAAAACGTGCCGCTGCCCGGCGCGGGACAGCAGGGCAACTTCTACCAGGCGGGCTTCGACGCGGCCTGGGAGATCGACGTCTTCGGCGGAAACCGGCGGAGCATCGAGGCGGCGGACGCCGACGTCGACGCGACCGTCGAGGCGCGGCGCGACGTCCTGGTCACGCTGCTGGGCGAGGTCGGACGCAACTATCTCGAGCTCCGCGGGCTGCAGGCGCAGCTCGCGATCGCGCGGCAAAACCTCGAGGCGCAGAAAAAGACGCTGGAGCTGACGCAGGCGCGCTTCCAGGCGGGGCGGGCGGCGGAGCTCGACGTGGTCCGAGCGCAGGCGCAGGTGTCGACGACCGCGTCGACGATCCCGGTGCTCGAAAGCCAGCGGATCCAGGCGACGCACCGGCTGGCGGTGCTGCTGGGCCGCCGGCCCGACGCGCTGCGCGGCGAGCTCGTGAATGCGGCGGCGATCCCCGCGCCTCCGCCCGAGGTGCCGGTCGGTCTTCCGTCGGAACTGCTGCTGCGCCGTCCCGACCTTCGCCGCGCGGAGCGGGAGCTGGCGGCCGCGACGGCCCGCATCGGCGTGGCGACGGCGGAGCTGTATCCCAAGTTCTCGCTGACCGGCTTCTTCGCGCTGGAGAGCGTGAAGGCGTCGGACTTCGCCAAGTGGGGCAGCCGTGCGTGGTCGGTAGGCCCGACGATCCAGTGGTCGCTCTTCCAGGGCGGCCGGATCCGTGCGAGGATCGAGGTGGAGAACGCGCGCCAGGAGCAGGCCGCGATCGTCTACGAGAAGTCGATCCTGGTCGCGCTGCAGGAGGTCGAGGACGCGCTGATCGCCTACGCGAAGGAGCAGGCGCACCGCGCGGAGCTTTCCGACTCGGTGGCGGCGAACCTGAAGGCGGTGGACCTGGCGAACCAGCGTTATACCCAGGGGCTGGTGGACTTCCTGAGCGTGCTGGACGCCCAACGGTCGCTCTATGTCACGCAGGACGCGCTGGTCCAGAGCGAGCGCCAGATCTCGCAGGACCTGGTGATCCTCTATAAGGCGCTGGGCGGCGGCTGGGAAAGGGAAGCGGGGGGCGAACAGGGTCGCTGAGGCGTCCGGGAAGTTTTGCGAAGCCGTCCGCTTTCTTGCTGATCCGCGGGACAATACCCGGAAGGAGAGGCGGACATGGACACGGCCGGCGAAGACCTCTGGACCCTTGGCGTCATCGAGCAGAACCGCCGGTGGCTGCTGGCGTACGTCCGGGCCGTGGTCGGGGACGCCGCCGCGGCCGAGGATCTCGTCCAGGAAACCTTCCTCACCGCGTACCGGAAGCGGGGCGAATTCCGGCGCGGCGAGCTCTTCGGCGCCTGGCTCTGCGGCATCGCGCGCAACCTCGCGCGTCGCCATCTCGAGCAGCGCAGCCGCGGGCCCGTCCTCCTTCTGAGCGACGAGGCCTGGACCGCCCTCGACGCCCGCGCCGCCACCCTCGAGATCGCCCACTTCACCCCCGCCTTCGAAACCGAGCGGGTCTCGCTGCTCCGCCGCTGCGTTCAACAAGCTCACCGACCGCACCCGCGCCCTCATCGAGGGCCGCTACGGCCTGACGGGTCTCGAGATTCTGCTGGCGCCGTTCCTGCTCCGGCTGCGCCGGAAACGCGCAACTTCAATCCGAGCGGCGTGGGGCCTGGGCGGGCCGGGGTCCGTCGGCGAGCCGCGGAAGCAGGGCTTCGACTCCTACTTCGGATACCTCTGCCAGCGGAAGGCGCACGAGTATTATCCCGAATCCCTCTGGCGCAACGGAGAGAGGGTGCCCTGGATGGAAAGACGTATTCGCACGACCTGTTCGCGGCGGAGTCGCTGGACTTCGTCCGCAAGAACCGGGACCAGCCGTTCTTCCTGGATCTGCCCTTCACGATCCCCCACGGGAAGGTCGAGGTTCCGGACGCCGCGCCGTACGCCGGCGAGCCCTGGCCGGAGCCGCAGAAGAACATCGCGGCGATGATCACGCGAATGGACCGCGACATCGGCCGCCTGCTGGACCTGCTGAAGGAGCTGAAGCTCGAGGAGAACACGCTGGTGTTTTTCGCGAGCGACAACGGGGCCGGCTATTCGCCGAAGATGTTCGCCAGCTCCGGGGAGCTCCGCGGGATGAAGCGGGATCTCTATGAGGGCGGCATCCGCGTGCCGATGATCGCGCGCTGGACGGGGACGATCGCGCCGGGCGGCGTCAGCGACCAACCCTGGGCCTTCTGGGATTTCCTTCCCACGATGGCGGAACTCCTGGGCGTCAAGGCGCCGGCCGTGCTGGACGGCCTCTCGGTGCTCCCCGCGCTCCCCGGCGGAAAAGTGCCGGAGCGCGAGTATTTCTACTGGGAGTTCCACGAGAAGGGCTTCTCGCAGGCGGTCCGGATGGGGAACCTGAAGGCGGTGAAGAAGGCGGTCGCCGCGCCGACCGAGATCCATGACCTCCAGGCCGACCCGTCGGAGAAGACGGACCTGGCCGGGTCCCGCCCCGAGGTCGTGCAGAAGGCGGCATCGCTCTTTACGTCCGCGCGCACCGAGTCCGAGCTCTGGCCCGTGAAGCCGTCGAAGACCGGGAAGCAGCTTCCACCCCGGCGCATCCCCAGGTCTTCATCGCAAGACCTCCGGGTAGCTTTGCGAGACGGTCAGGGACCGGGGGCGCGGCGGGCGGCGAGGTAGCCGATCAGCCGGCAGGACACGGCGAAACAGACCGCCGACGCCGCTGCGGTACCGATCAGCACGCTGCGCTTCCCCGAGAGATAGTCCTCGAGCGCGATCATCAGCAGCAGATACTGGATCAGCACGAGGATGAGGATCGAGACCATCACCGCGTAGACGATCGTCATGGTCTGGCGGCGCTCGGCCCGGACGCGGCGGGACGGGGTCACGCCCGGAACCCCGTGGCCCAGAGTTCGTCGCCGCGGCGCTCGATCTCGACGCGGGGCAGCGGCCGCGGAGGCGGCCCGGCCACGACGGAGCCGTCCTCGGCGTTGAAGTAGCCCTCGTGGCAGGGACAGTGGAGCTTCCGCGTCTCCTTCCGGTAGAGCACGGGACACCCCAGGTGCGTGCAACGCTGGCCGAACGCCACGAAGCGCTCCTCCGTCAGGCGGATCAGCAGGCAGGGATCTCCGGGCGCGGGGAACTCGAAGACGCGGCTGCTGCCGACGCGAATCTCGCCGACCGCGGCGATGCGCCGCGGTTCGCACTTTGCAGCGGCGGCGGCCCCGGCGCGGCCCATGACCGCGATCACTCCGGTCGCGCAGAACGTGGCGCAGGAGACGAGCACCAGCGACTTGGTGAACTCCCGCCGCGTCACGAAATGGTCATCGACCCACGAAATCGGGAAGTCGTCCTTCCAGGCCTTGCGCTCCACCATCGCCGCCTCCTTCCGCCACCAGGTCGGCCACGTCCACCTCGAGGGCCGCGATCCCGGCGGGCATCATCATCTGGACCTTGGTCAGCACCGTCTCGGGGCCGAAGCGGAAGACATCCATCGGGCGCTCCCGGCGCAGCCGCTCGATTTCCGCGCGCGTCCCGAATGCCAGCGCGCCGCTGGGACAGACCGTCACGCACATCGGCCGCTTTCCGGTCGAAGTCCGGTCGTAGCACTGGTCGCACTTCATCATCTGGTCGATGCGCGTCACGTACTGCGGGACGCCGAACGGACAGGCGAGCACGCAGTTGGAGCAGCCGATGCAGCGCGACTGCAGCGCCGACTGTACGATTCCGTCCGCGGTCTTCTTGATCGCATCCGCGGGACACGCATTCGCGCAGGCCGGGTCCTCGCAGTGCATGCAGACGACGGGGACCGTCTGGACCGACTCGGCGCGGTCGACGTATTCGAGATGGATCATCGAGGTCCCGCGGTGCGTGTCGCATTCCGCGCAGGCGTGGAAGCACGACTGGCAGCCGATGCAGCGGGACGGATCGATGAAGAACTCGAGGCCGGGGTCGATCACGACCGCCTCCGGTGCGGGGCGCGGAGGCCCACCCGGGGTGTCATGACGCCTTCTCCACGCGTACGGCGCAGACTTTGTACTCGGGGATCTTCGCGGTCGGGTCGAGGGCGCGGATCGTGAGCCGGTTCGCGGACTTCTCCCCGGCCCAGTGGTACGGGATGAAGATCGTGTCCGGCCGGATCGACTTCACCACCTGCGCCTTCAGGGTCAGCGAGCCCCGGCGGCTCGTGACGCGGACCGCGTCGCCGTCCTTCACGCCCACGCGGGCCGCCAGCTTCGGGTGCATCTCGACCATCGGTTCGGGATACTGGTCCAGCAGCGGCCCGATGCGTCGCGTCTGCGTCCCGCTCAGGTACTGCGACACCACGCGGCCGCTGGTCATGATGACGGGGTACTCGTCGTCGACGTCCTCCGCGGGGGGGCGGTACTCGACCGCGTGGAAGCGGGCCTTCCCGTCGGGATGGTAGAAGCGGCCGCCCTCGTACAGGCGCGGCGTGCCCGGATGGTCGAACTCGGGGCAGGGCCAGAAGACCCCGTTCTCCCGGTCGATGCGGTTGTAGGTGATCCCGTAGTAGTCGACCTTGCCGCCGCGCGACGTGCTGCGCAGCTCGCGGAAGATGTCCTCGGTGCAGGCGTACGGGAACCTGGCGAAGGGCGCGAAGCGGCGGGCCAGATCGCAGAGGATCTTCCAGTCCTCGCGCGCCTGGCCCGGCGGCGTCACCGCCTGGGCGATATGGACGACGCGGCCCTCCGCGGTCGTGACCGTGCCCTCCTCCTCCTCCTGCAGCGAGCCGGAGAGGACGACGTCGGCGTGCCGCGCCGTCTCGGACATGAAGAAGTCGATGACGCCGAAGAACTCCAGCTTCTCCAGGGCCGCGCGGGTGTAGTCGGAGTCGGGCAGCGACACGAGCGGATTGAAGCAGATGGTAAGCAGGCCGCGGATCTTGCCCTCGTGGATCGCCTGCATCATCTCGGTGCTGGCGAGCCCCGTATGGGGGAGCTCCGTCTCGTCGATGCCCCAGCGGTCGGCGACGATGCGGCGGTCCGCGGGGTCCTCGATGTCGCGTCCGCTCGGCAGCTGGTTGCAGCGCTGGCCGTGCTCCCGGCCCCCCTGGCCGTTGCCCTGGCCCGTGATCATCGCGTAGCCCGAGCCGGGCTTGCCGATCTTCCCGGTCGCCAGGCAGAGGTTGATGCAGCTCAGGCAGTTGTCGACGCCGTGGATGTGGTGCTCGATGCCCCGCGCGTGGATCAGCATCGAGGTGGCCGCCGTGCCCCACATCTCGGCCGCCTTCTCGATGGCGGCCGCCCCCACGCCCGTGATCGCCGCCGTGCGCGCGGGAGTGTACTCCGCGACCGCCGCCCGCACCGCCTCGAAGCCCGACGTGTGCGCCTCGATGAAGGCGGAATCGATCCAGCCGCGCTCGATGCAGACGTGGAGGATGCCGTTCATGAGGGCGCTGTCGCGCCCGGGCCGCACCGGGAGCAGCAGGTCCGCCTGGCGCCCGACGGGCGTCGCGCGCGGGTCGATGACGATGATCTTCGCGCCTTTGTCGCGCGCGCGCCAGAGGTAGTCCGTGAGAATGGGGAAGCATTCGCCGATGTTGGAGCCGGCGATCAGGATGCACCGGGCTTCCGGCAGGTCGCTCCACGGGTTCGCGGCGCGGTCGATGCCGAACGCCTTGCGGCTTGCGGCGCCCGCGGCCACCATGCAGAGGCGCCCGTTGTAGTCGATGTTCTTCGTCTTGAGCGCGACCCGCGCCAGCTTGCCCATCAGGTAGGCCTTCTCGTTGGTCAGCGACGCTCCGCCGATCAGCGCGAACGCATCGGGACCATATTGCCCCTGAATCCGGCGGATCGCGGATTCGACGCGGCCCATCGCCTCGTCCCACGACGCTTCGCGGAAGCCGCCGTCGACGCGGACGAGCGGCGAGAGGAGCCGGTCGGGATGGCCGCCCTGGAGGTAGCGCTTCACGCCCTTGGGGCAGAGCATGCCGCGGTTGACGGGGAAGTCCTCCCACGGCTCGAAGCCGACGACCTGGTTCTGTTTCACCTTGAGCTGGATGCCGCACTGTACGCCGCAAAACGAGCAGTGGGTCTTCACGAGGCGGTCGGGGTTCGCGGCCGCGTCCCAACCCCCCGCGGGCGCGCTGGCGGGATGGGGACCGTAGCGGTCGATCAGGGCGTCGACGTCCTGGGGCAGCTTAGCCACGGGAGCGGCTCCCTTCGATGACCAGCCGTTGCGCGAGACCGAGCCGGCGCCGCTTGCACGACGGGCAGAGGCCGACGCCGAGCCGCAGGCCGGTCTCGCGGAGGACCTCCTGGAGGTCGGCGAGATGCTCCGCGCCGGCGAAGGCGCGGCCGCAGCGGGTGCAGGTCGCGGCGGGCGCTGTGGCCTCGTCGCGGCGGCGCAGCAGGATCGCCAGGTGCAGCGGCCGCTGGAAGATATGGAAGAACTTCCCGAACGGCAGGTAGAGGAGCGTGATGCTGACCGTGAGGGCGTGGACGAGCGACAGGACCGCGTAGCCCGCGCCGTGGAGGAAGTGCGTGCTGAAGGTGAGCGCGAGGCCGGTGATCGAAATCGCCAGAAGGAGCAGCAGCGGGACGATGTCGTTCCCGAACTGCTGCCGCGAGAGGTTGGCGGGCTCCTTCAGCCGGCGGTGCAGGGCCAGGCCTGCGCCGGTGATCACCATGAGGGCGGAGATGTTGAGCAGGTTGAACATCAGGTAGCGCAGGACGGACTCGGTGCCGAACTCGCCGACCGGGAACCCGAACAGGACGATGCGGTAGATCGAGGGGTCGTCGAGGCGCGTGGCGAAACAGAGCCAGCCGAACACGAGGGGAAACGTGACCGCACCGGCGATCATCGTGCCCCACGCGATGAGGAAGTGGACGAACCAGCGGACGAAGCTGCGCTTCCGGATGAAGTGCTGGGCGGCGAAGGTGCCGCCGAGCAGGCGGATGACGTAGACCAGGTTCCGCAACGGGTTGCCCCGGCGGAGCAGCGCGAATCCCCGCCGCACGGCGACACGGGTGGGCGGCCGCTGGAGCCAGACCGCGTAACGATACGCGACGGCGAATGCGGAGAACAGGACGCCGAAGGCGTAGGTGAGGAGCACGGGGTCGAAGGTCCGGAAGGAGCGGGAACCGAGCACGATCCCCCCGCCGAGCAGCAGCATCGCGGCCGCGCCCGCCAGGGCCCCCTTCGGGTCCAGCGAGCGGACGTAAGCGATCACGGCTGCGGCTCCAGGCTTAGGAGCAGCTGCCCGTCCTTCTCCTTCACGGAATAGACCTTGAGCTGTTCATTGTCCGGGCCCTGGCCGCTGCAGAGGTCGAACTTGTGCGAGTGGAAGGGGCAGATCACGACGCCGCCGCCCGACAGCCCCTCGGAGAGCGGACCCTGCTTGTGCGGACAGCGGTTCTGCGTGGCGAAGATCTTCCCGTCGCGTTGGCGGAAGACCGCGATCTCCTCGCTTCCGACGATGAAGCAGAAGCCCTGGCCCATCGGGACCTTCTCGACGGGGCCCAGGATGACGAGTCTCAGCGTGTCAGCCATTGTTTTCTGCGGCCTCCAGGACGGCGGCGAGCTCGGGCGCGCTGAACTGCCCCGGATACGCCGGCAGCCCGGCCTCCTTCCAGGGATCGACGTAAGCGTCCACGGCCTTCTGGATGTCGGCGTCCAGCTGGGCGCAGAGGCCGGCGCTGTCCTCCACGAGCAGCCGGCGCAGGGTCTCGATGCCGACGCGCTCGACGAAGTGGTAGCTGCGCTCCAGGTATTTGCCGTGCTCTCGGTAGTACTGCATGAAACGGCCCATGTACTTGAGCACGTCGTCATGGCTGTCCACCGTGCAGAGGAGGTCGCCCTTGCGCACGGTGCCGCCCGCGGCGCCGCCGAGATAGATCTCCCACTTGCCGCCGTCGATGGCGACCGCACCGAGGTCCTTGACGTAGGCCTCCGAGCAATTGCGCGGGCAGCCGGCGGTCGCGAGCTTCATCTTGTGCGGCGACTCGATGCCCTGGAAGCGCCGCTCGATCTTCTGCGCGAGCGCGATGGAATCCCCGACGCCGTAGCGGCAGAAGTCGGTGCCGACGCAGCTCTTGCAGGTGCGGAACGACTTCGTGTATGCGTGGCCGCTGGGCATCCCCAGCTCCTGCCAGATCCCCGGGAGATCCGACTTCTTGATCCCGAGCAGGTCGATGCGCTGGCCGCCCGTGATCTTGACCATCGGGACCTTGTATTTCTCCGCGACCTCCGCGATGCGGCGCAGCTCCGAGGGCGTCGTCACGCCCGCGTAGATCCGGGGGATCACCGAGAAGGTCCCGTCCTTCTGGATGTTCGCGTGGACCCGGTCGTTGATGAAGCGCGCGTCGCGCTCGTCGGTGTACTCGCCCGCCCAGAGCGATTTGAGGAGGGATGCGAGCCCGACCTTGCTTGCGGCGTCCTCCCGGCCGCCCGCCAGCTGAGCGAACACCTCGCTCACGGACGTGATCCGCCGCTTGCGGATCTCGGCCACGAGCGACGACTTCTCCAACGGCACGCCGGGGACGTAGTAGTGCTCGCTCCGGTCGGCGCTGCCCGCGTCGCGATAGGCCTCCAGCAGCTGCACGATCACGGGCTTGCAGGACTGGCAGCCCGTGCCGGCCTTCGTGCAGGAACCGATCTTCGCGACGCTGCCGCAGCCGCCGCGGATCGCGTCGACGATCTGCTTCTTGTTCACGCCGTTGCAGTTGCAGATCTGCAGCGAGTCGGGCATGTCGAACACCTGCAGCATCGACGCGCCCTCGGCCGGCGCGAAGAGCAGGTCGGAGCGCCGGTCCGGCGCCTTCGTGCCCCCCATGAAGAGCTGCATCAGCTGCGGGGCCGTGTCGGTCTCGCCAAGCAGGATGGCGCCGGCAACCTTGTCGTCGCGGAGGATGATCTTCTTGTACACGCCGCGCTTCGGCTCGCGATAGATCACGACCTCGTCCGACGGCGATGCGGGCCGGGTCTCGCCCATCGACGCCAGCTCCACGCCCATCACCTTGAGCTTCGTGCCCAGGCGCGAGCCGAGGTACGCCGCCGCGGGGTTGAGGCCGGTCAGGACGTCGGCCAGGACCTTCGCCTGCTCCCAGATCGGGTCGATAAGGCCGTAGATCTTCCCGCGGTGCTGGATGCATTCGCCCAGCGAGTAGATGTCGGGATCGCTCGTCCGCATCTGGTCGTCGCAGACGATCGCCTTGTCCACGGTCAGGCCGCTCGCCACGGCGATGTCGGTGATCGGCCGGATCCCGGCGCTGACGACGACCATGTCGGTCTCGACGCGCGAGCCGTCCTTGAAGAGCAGGTGCGTGATGCGGCCGCCCTCGGAGACGATATGGGTCGTGATCTTCTCGCAGAGGACCTTGACGCCCATGCCTTCCATCGTGGTCTTGAGGACGGCGCCCGCTTCGGGGTCGAGCTGGGCGATCATGAGCTGCGGAGCGGCTTCGAGGACGCTGACCTCGACGCCATGGGTGAGGAGACCGCGCGCGGCCTCGAGGCCGAGCAGGCCCCCGCCGATGACCGCGGCCTTCCGGCAGTCCTTCGCGTACTCGGCGATCCGTTCGCAGTCGTCGATCGTGCGGAAGAGGAAGGTGCCCGGCTTTCCAAAACCCTCCATCGGGGGGACGAAGGGGCGGGAGCCGGTGGCGATGATCACGTGGTCGTAGGGCGCCTCGACGGGCGCGCATCCGTCGACGCCATGGTCCCCCGCGGCATAGGGGACCGCGTCGCGCTTCAGGGGCTTGCCGACGACGACCTTCCGGTCGCGGTCGATCTTCAGCGCCTTGACGCCGGCGTGGAGGGTGACGTGGTTCTGCTCGTACCAGGCGAGCGGGTTGATGAAGATCTCGGTCGGCTTCTGGGTTCGGTTGAGGACGTTGCTGAGCAGGATGCGGTTGTAGTTGCCGTAGGGCTCGGCGCCGAACATGGCCACGTCGAAGCGGTCCGGCGCGCGGGCGAGGATCTCCTCGACGACGCGGGCGCCGGCCATGCCGTTCCCGATCACCACGAGTTTCTTGCTTGCGGCCTGGATCATACCTCGCTCCGACGGAAAAAAAAGCCGGCACGATCCCCCCGGGGGGGCGTGCCGGCTTGAGTTCATGTTCTCTCCGTGCCGGTCCGCGCTCGGCCGCGCCGAGTCGCGTCAGGATGAACGGGGCCGGATCTCCCCGATGCGCTCGTCCTCGACGACCTTCTGGATCTCCCACGGCTCCGTGCCGCGGCAGACCAGGGTCAGAGTGGTTCGCGCGTGGGACGGGAGCGACTGGATGATCCGGAGCAGCTCCATCTGCCTCGGTGTCGGCGGCTCCAGCCCGTCGCGTCCGCTCCCGGGGGTCGATTCACGGCTGTTCATCTGCCCTTGCGGCACGCAAGAGGCGTGCCACAGCGGGTCCCCGGGCAAGTAGCGCACAAGGAGACTTCATGGCTACTGTTTAGTAGGAACACGTTCCGTATGACTACGTATTGGAAGCCCCTCTGCTCCTGCGCTAGAAGTCCACTACCATCTGGAGGAAGAACCAGTTCAAGTCGGTGTCCGTGCCCGCGGTCGCGGTCTGCCGGATATAGGGGCCCGCGAAGACGTGCGACCAGCCGCCCCAGAACTTCACGTACTTGGACACCGTCACCTTGGCGTGCAGGTCGAACTCATGGGCCAGGCGGGTCGACGGAATGCCCGAGGCCACGCCGGGCCGCACCACGGTTCCGTTGTCGTTGTACCAGGCGTCTTCGTCCTGGGTCAGCCAGAAATTGTGCCAGTCCAGGCTGACGACGACGGTGTCCGCAGGCTTCACGCTGAGGTAGAAGGAGAGATCCTTGCTGTTCCGGAAGCCGATGATGTCGGCGAAGCCCTGATAGTAGTGATTGAACGGGAAGAGCGGATCGAACGTGTTGCGCTGGCCGTCGCCGGCGTGGCGGTCGCCGCTGGCGTGGTCGTACTCGACGCCGATGCGGGGCGTCCAGTCCATGTCGAAGGTGTAGCCCAGGGTGGCGACGAAGGCGTAGGACTGGATGCGGTCGCCGGCCTGCTGCCCCGTCTGGCTCATCGCCTCGAGCGTGTAGTCGAAGCCGAGATCCCGGCCCTTGATCCGCGCGCCGACGGTGCGATCGACGAGGTCGCCGACCGCGCCGGTCTCCGAGACGAACGAGTTGTCCTGGAACTCACGGAAGAAGGCATAGACGTCGAATTCGTGGTCCGCGATGCCGATGTAGGAGAAGTAGATCCCGCCGAAATCCTGGTCCTCCGCGGCGCCGTTGGCGACGCCGGCCGGCTGCGAGCCGGGCGCCGGGGCGACGGCGAGCGGATCCCGGATGACGGTGTAGAAGGCCTCGATCCACCAGTCCTTCGGCGCGTAACGGATCTTCGCCCCGTCCCAGGCGCGGCCGATGTTGCTCCAGTCCAGGGGGCTGATCAGACGCTGGTCGCCGTATTGCAGCTCCATGCGGCCGGCCTTGATGCTGATCGGTTCGCTGAAGAGGTTGCGGACCTCGACGAAGCCCTGGTGCAGGTCGAGGTTCCGCTCGTCGTTGAGCACCGAGGCTTCCTGGCCCCAGGCGCGCTGGTCCTGGGGCTGGACGAAGACGTCGATGTCGTCGGTGACGCTGAACTTCAGATTGAGGCGGATCCGCGACAGGAAGACGTCGTCCGAGCGCGTGGCCGCATCGGTGTTGAGGTAGGAGGTCGGGTCCCGGTATTCCGCGCGCTCGCGGATCTGGCCGCCGAAGGTGATCCCTTTGATCATGGTTTTGAAGAAGGGCTCGGCCTGCGTCGCGGGCGGGGGCGGGGAAGCGGGCGCCTTCTCCTGAGGGGCCGCCGCCGGCACCGGAGCAGGGGCCGGTGCCGGCGGCTTGTCCTGGGGTAGGGTCAGCAGCGGGCAGAGTATCAGAGCGATCAGATTCATGAGTTTCTCCTCTCCTATTCCGGGTCGTCCCGGGGGTTCTTCAGGTCTTCAGGTTGTGGACCGCGAATCCCGTGGCATAGGCCTCGCACTTGGAGGGGTCGAACACGTCCCCTTTGAACAGCGTCTCGGGGGCGTCGTTGCGCCCGCCGTGCGCGACTCCCATCTCCTTCATCGCCTCCTCGTAGAGGTCCGTGCGCATGACCTGCCGGGCGACGCCGTCGTAGTCGGGCGTGGCGTCGACAAAGCCCCAGCGGCGGTACTGGGTCAGGAACCACTTCGCGTACTTCGGCTGCGGATAATTGCAGTTCCGGCTGCTGAAGATCATGTAATTGGGGTCCTTGGACTTCCGGCCGTCGCCGAACTCGTACTCGCCCAGCAGGCGGCTGAGGATGAGCTCCTTCGGGCAGTTGATATAGGTTGCGCGGGAGACGATCTCCGCCTGCTCCGGGCGGTTGTCGAGGTTGTCCAGCCAGGCGCTGGACTCCTGCAGCGCCTTGAGCACGGCCTTGACGGTCTTCGGGTTCTTCCCGGCAAACTCGGCCATGAACGCGCAGACCTTCTCGGGATGGTCCTTCCAGAGGTCCTGGGTGTTCACCGACGTGAAGCCGATGTCGTCGGCGATCGAGCGCGCGTTCCAGGGCTCGCCGACGCAGAAGCCGTCCATCTTGCCGATCTTCATGTTCGCCACCATCTGCGCCGGCGGGACGGTGATGAGGCTCACCTCCTTGTCCGGATGGATGCCGCCCGCGCCGAGGTAGTAGCGCATCCACATCGCGTGGGTGCCCGGCGGGAACGTCATCGCGAAGGTCATCGGCGTGCCCTTGGTCCGCGCCTCGTCGGCGAGCGGCTTGATCGCCTTTGGATCGTCCACGACCTTCCCCTTCATCGCCTTGGCGAGGGTGATGGACTGGCCGTTGCGGTTGAGCAGCCAGGGGATGATCATCGGCTTCCTGGGGGCGCCCAGGAGGCCCATGGTGGACGCGAGGGGCATCCCGATCAGCATGTGGGTGGCCTGGATGTCGCCGGTGGACAGCGAGTCGCGGATGGCCGCCCAGGACGCGCCCTTCGCGATCGTCGATCGGATCCCGTATTTCTTGAAGAAGCCCTTCTCGTGCGCGATGACGATCGGCGAGCAATCCGTCAGCGCGATCATGCCGAACTTCAGGTCCGGCGTCTCAGGGCCGTCCGAAGGCGAGAGCGACCCCGGGTTCGACCCCGCGGACGAGGTCGCCGCGTCCTTCTTCGCGTCGCAGCCCAGCGCGGCCGCGCCCGCGAGCGCCGCCGCCGAGCGCAGGAACGCGCGCCGGCCCTGCCTGGTCCTCTCCGACGTCCCCATGAGACCCTCCCCGATAAAAAAAGCCGGCGGTGCTCTTCCGAGGACCGCCGGCTTGAGTTCGTGTCCGCTCCGTGCCGCCGCGCGGAACCAGCGCAAGGCGCGTGCCACAGCGGCCTCTCCCCGGGGGCGGATCGGAGCTAGCGACGAAGGAAGGGCCGATAGGTACATGCAGGTATGAATTTGTCGGGAATACTACGGAAGCGAAGTGCCGGGGCCGGCGGACGCCAGCCCGCGCTCGATCGCGTACTTCGTAAGGCCCGCGGTCGACTTGATCCCGAGCTTGCGGCGCAGGCGCAGGCGGTGCGTCTCCACCGTGCGGACGCCGAGACGCAGCTGTGCGGCGATCTCGCGGCTCGGCAGCCCCGCCGCCAGCAGGGCGAGGACCTCCTTCTCGCGCCGGGACAGCGCGGGGTCCTCGGCGGCCCGGGGACCCTGGATTTCCCGGGTGAGCTCCTCGAGGAGGGCTCGGGACGCGCCGCACGTATAGAACGGATCCCCCGCGTGCACGGCCTCGATGGCGTGGACCAAGTCGGACGGAGCGGCGTCCTTAAGCAGGTATCCGCAGGCGCCCGCGCGGCGGGCTTCGCGGACGTATTCGCGGTCCTCCTGCATCGTGAGGATCACGACGCGCGCGCGGGGCGCCGCGTAGCGCAGATGCCCCACCGCCTCGATCCCGGTCATGCCCGGCATCGTGTGGTCCATCAGGACCACGTCGGGCGACAGGCGCCGCGCCAGCTCGACGGCCGTCAGCCCGTCGCCGGCCTCTCCGGCGACGTCGATGCCGGACCGCTTCTCGAGGTAGCTCCGCAGGCCGTCGCGGACCACCGGGTGGTCGTCCACGAGGAGCACGCGGATGCGTCGCTGCGCGGCGGGCGTCACCGCTTCCTCCAGGGCACGCGGATCTCGAGCCGCGTGCCGGTCCCCGGGGCCGAGAGGATGCCGACGCGGCCGCCCAGCGCCTCGACGCGTTCCCGCAGGTTGCCCAGGCCGTAGCCGGTCGGGCCGGTGCCGGCCGGGTGCAGCCGAGCGGGATCGAAGCCGACGCCGTCGTCGCGCAGGATGAGTCCGAGCTGGAGCCCGCGCCGCCAGAGCCGCAGCCAGACCTGCCGGGCCTTCGCGTGGCGCTCCACGTTCGCGAGCCCCTCCTGCACCATGCGGTACAGGCTGGAACCGAGCTCGGGCGGCAGCGCGTGCGGGAATCGCGCGCGCTCGATCTCCACGGGAGTCCGCGTCCGCTCCTCGAAGTCCCGGCAGAGCCGCCGCACCGCGGCCTCGAGGCCGAGGTCCTGCACCAGGCTGGAGCCGAGGTTGCGGCAGACGCGGCCCAGGTCCTGCAGCGCGCTGTCGAGCAGCTCGCCGGCCTGCGAGACGCCGGCCGGATCGGCGCGGCCGCCCTCCTCCATCGCGCGCAGCCGGAAGCGGACGGCGGAGAGGGACTGCTTGACGCCGTCGTGGAGCTCGCGCGCGAGCCGGCGCCGCTCGGCCTCCTGGACCGCGACCGTATGGCGCGAAACCCGGAGGGCCTCTTCGACGAGGTTGCGTCGGATGATGGAGCCGAGCTGGGCGGCCACCGCGGAGACGAGGCGCAGCAGGTGCTCGTCGGTGCTGCGCCGCTCCAGCACGAAGAAGTTCAGCACCGCGACGATCCTCCGCCCCGCGAGCACCGGGATCGCGAAGCCCGCCTTGAGGCCGGCGTTCCTCGCCACCGCCGCGCGGGGGAAGTTGGAGTCAACGCGGACGTCGCGGATCCAGAGGGGCTTGCGCGACTTCCACACGCGGCCCGGCAGGCCGCGCCCGCGCGGGAAGCAGCAGGACTCCGTCTCCTTGAGGAACGTGGTCATCCGCGGGGAGGGGGCGTGCCACACCGGCCCGCGGATCAGCACGCGGCGCCCAACCCGCGGGAGCCACGCCTCGCCAAGGGCCCATCCCGTCGCCCCGCAGAACTTGCGGATGACGATCTCCAGCGCCTTTTCGAGGCTGCCGCAGTGGGAGAGTTCGAGGGCGATGGACTGCAGGAGCAGGAGCTCCTCGTCGCGCTGCGGGCTCACGTCTTCCTCACCGCGGGTTCCAGACGCGGGGGCGCGACGGCCGGGAGCTCCCGCGGCGCCTGCGGCTCCTTCGCCGGCCCGGGTCCCGCGTCGTCGAGATAGCCGATCAGCCGCTCGCGGCACGCGTAATACTCCGGGTCATCCAGCAGCCGGCTCCGGTCGCGCGGCTGCGCGAACGGCACGTCCAGGATCCAGCCCACCCGGGCCTCCGGTCCCCGCGTCATCACCACCACGCGGTCCGCCAGGAACAGCGCCTCGTCGACGTCGTGCGTCACCATCAGCACGGTCTTCCGGTCGTCGGCGCGCAGCTCCATCAGCAGCTGCTGGAGGTCGATGCGGGTGAGCGAGTCCAGCATGCCGAACGGCTCGTCCAGGAGGAACATTCGCGGCGAGAGCGCGAAGGCTCGGGCCAGCCCGACGCGCTGCCTCATCCCCTGGGAGAGCCCCGCGGGCTTCTGGTGCATCGCCGACCCCAGGCCGACGCGCTTCAGCGCCTCGCCCGCGATGCGGCGGCGCTCGCCGACCGGAAGCTTCCCGTGCGCCTCGTCGACGGCGAGCAGGACGTTGTCGAGCGCGGAGAGCCACGGCAGCAGGCACGGCGCCTGGAAGACGACGCCGCGGTCGGTGCCCGGGCCCGAGATCTCGCAGCCGGCGAGGATCATGCCGCCCGCGGTCAGCGGGCTGAGGCCGGCGACCATCGACAGGACGGTGGATTTGCCGCAGCCGGAGTGGCCGATCAGGCAGACGAACTCGCCTTCCCGGATGTTGAGGGTGAAGTCCTTGACGACGACCTGGCGCCCGCGCGGCGTCTCGAACGCCTTGGTGACGTTCCAGAGCTCGAGGTAGCCGCCCATCAGCGCACCTCCGCCGGTTCGCGCGCCGGTTCCTTCCTCCCCGAGCCGAGGAGGTAGCGGAAGATCTCCGCGCGCGCCGCCTTGAACCGCGCGTCGTGGTTCAGCGCTTTCCGGTCCCGCGGACGCGCCAGGTCCACCGGCACCGGCGGCCCGAGCACCGCGCCGGGACCGCGGGAAAGAGGGATGATGCGGTCCGCCAGCAGCAGGCCCTCGTCGACGTCGTTCGTGATCAGCACCACGGTCTGGCGCTCCTCGCTCCAGAGGCGTTCGATTTCGTGCTGCAGGGCCGCGCGGGTGAGGGCGTCGAGGGCGCCCAGCGGCTCGTCGAGCAGCAGGACGCGCGGCGTCATCGACAGGGCCCGCGCGAGCGCCACGCGCTGCCGCATGCCGCCGGAGAGTTCGTGCGGCCGCTTCCGCGACGCCTCCGTGAGACGGACCAGATCGATATGGTGCTGCACGTGGTCCTCCCGCCGCTGGCGGGTCCAGCCGGGGAAGACCTGGTCCACCGCGAGTGCGATGTTGTCGCGCACCGTGAGCCAGGGCAGGAGGGAGTAATTCTGGAAGACCACGGCGCGGTCGTGGCCGGGTCCGCTCACCGGCTTCCCCTCGAGGGAGATCCTGCCCGCATCGGGGGAGAGCAGGCCCCCGATGAGATTGATGAGCGTGGACTTGCCGGATCCCGAGTAGCCGACGATCGCGACGAACTCGCCCCGTTCCACCCCGAGATCGATGCCGCTCAGGACCTCCGTCCTCGCCCCGGCCGGCCCGAAGCTCTTCCGGACGCCCGACAGTTCCAGGTAGCTCATGATGCCGATTCCGCGCGCAACCGCACCTCCACCCAGTACATGGCGCGGTCGAGGATGTAGCCGACCACGCCGATCGTCAGGATGCACAGGATGATGTGCTCGTAGATCAGGCTGTTGTACTCCTGCCAGAGGAAGCCGCCCACGCCGGGCGCGCCGGTGAGCATCTCGACGGCGACGATGACGAGCCAGGCGATGCCGAGGCTGAGGCGGAAGCCGGTGAACATGTAGGGAAGGGCGGCGGGAAGCAGCACTTTGAACAGCGTCTTCCCGCGGCTCAGCTTCAGGACTTTGGCGACGTTGAGGTAGTCCTGCGGCACCGAGCGGACGCCCAGCGCGGTGTTGAGGACGGTGGGCCACATTGCGCAGATCGCGATCGTGAAAAGGGCTGCGGGGGCGGACTTCCCGAAGAGGACGAGGCCCAGCGGGAGCCAGGCGAGCGGGGAAACCGGGCGGAGGATCTGAATGATCGGGTCGAAGCTGCTGCGGAACAGCGGGGAGAGGCCGAGCAGAAGGCCGATCGGGATGCCGATGAGGAGGGCGAGACCGTAGCCCTTCGCGACCAGCCAGAGGGAGTAACCGGTGAAGCGGAGGATGCCCTGGTCCAACTCTCCCCGCTTCTCGAACGGGTTGAGCAGGTAGGGCTTGCTGACTTCCCAGGTCTTCAGCGGAGACGGGAGGTTCGGCGAGAACAGGGCGCTGGTCAGGGCCCACAGGGCGAGCAGGCCCCCCACGCCGATCAGCGGAAGGAACCAGGTCCTGCTCCAGCCCGCGCCGGTCCGGGGTCGCGAAAGCGCTGCGGCGTCGCTCATCCGTCCTGATCCTTTCCCCGACGCGCCGAAGAAAAAAAGCCGGTCCCCGATTGGAGACCGGCTTGAGTTCATGTTGGCTCCGTACCGGGTTGAGCCATTAGTAGCAAACGTTGTGCCACGGCGCGGCCCAACGGACGCTCTCTTAGTTCGCTAGATTGTCGTCGCTGGTTCATACCTGCAGGTAGGAGAGATTCCATAGGACTACCGACGGGAGGGGCTGTGTCGCGCGGTCGACTTGCGGCAGGCGCTATACTGGCGGCATGGCTGACGACGATGAACGGAGCCCGGGATGGCAGGCCATCGACGCCGCCCTCAAATCCCTCTATCCGGAAGAGAAACCGCAGCACTTCGGGGTGCTGATTCCATACGACCTGGGCGGACCCGATCCGCTCCGCGGACTCAGCGCCTACCGCCGCGCCGATCCCGAGCACTGGCACTTCGTGAGCTACGGGTTCACCGAGCTCTTCGCGAAGGAATCGCCCGACAAGGAGACGTCGGGCTTCGGCTTTGAGCTGACGTTCCGGCTCGCGAGGCCGAAGGACGAGGACAAGCCGCCCGCCTGGGCGCTCAACTTCCTCCAGAACCTCGGCCGCTACGTCTTCCAGACCGGCAACGCCTTCGGGGTCGGCCACCATATGTCGTTGAACGGGCCGATCGCCCAGGGGTCGCCCACGGAAATCCGCGCCATCGCCTTCGCCGCCGATTCCGAGCTGGGCGAGTTCTCGAGCGGGAACGGGCGCGCCCGCTTCCTCCAGGTCGTCGGCCTCACCGAGGACGAACTTGCCCTGGCGATGGACTGGAACGCCGAGTCGCTGCTGAAGGAAATGCGCGGGGCGAACCCGCTCCTCCTCACGGATCTCGGCCGGAAGTCCGTTCTTCAGGACGAGGCCCTGGCGAAACGCCTGCACGGGCTGGCCGGCGCCGAAGGCTCGTCGATGGGCGAACAGGAGCTGGACGACGGGCGCTTCCTCCCCGGACCGCCGTTCGTCTGGGAGCTGGGCGCCATGTGGGTGAACAGCCTGCTGAAGGGATTGAGGGGCCGCATCCTCCATCGGCGTCCCTTCGGCTTCACCGCACAGAAACGCAGCGTCGAAATCGCCCCCGCGGACAGGAGCGGCTTCGAGATGAAGGGGACTACCCTGTCGCTCAAGCTGACGCCCGGACTGGCCTCGGCCATGCTGTTCAAGATCAGGCCGCTTCGCGGAGACTATCAGTGGCCGGAGCTCCCCGGGTTCCTCCTTCGCATTGTCCCCACCGATATCAAGGGACATAAGGGCGAGGTCATCAACACCATCGGTTGAGAACAGCGCCGCACCGAAACCTGCGCCCTCCCGCGCGCATTCGGCCGCATGCCGATCTCGCAGGGCGGGACGGGCCGCGACCATAACCCGATGTGCCGGACCGTGTGGCTGGCCGGCGGCGGCATCAGGGCCGGGGCCCTGATCGGGGCCGCCGACGAGGTCGGCTATCGCGCGGTCGAGTCGCCGTTCCACAGGCGCGACCTGCATGCCACGATCCTGAACGTGATGGGCCTGGACGACATGCGCCTGATCTGCTACTTCAACGGACGCAATCACCGCCTGACCGAGAACGGCGGACGGAGCATCCGCGCCGCGCTCGCCTGAGTCCGGGGTTCCCTCCGCCGTTAACGAAGCCGTTACGTCCGCATCATCAACCCGTTACGCGGCCCCCCGATCATGATTGCCTTGCGGAGGCCTTCCATGATCAGACTCCTTGCCGTCGCATCTCTGTTCCTCGCCGGCTCCGGCGCCGGCGCCGTCCCGGATGAAGATACGGCGCTCCGCCTCGGAGGGTCCACCACGCTGCTTCCCGTCATCGCGCAATGCGCGAGCGACTTCATGGAGAAGTACGAGACGTGGGACAAGGCCGATCCCGCGCTGCCGAAGGAGAAGGTCGTCATCTTCGTCACCGGCGGCGGGAGCGGCTTCGGCGTCAAGGCGCTCGGCCAGGGCACCGTCCACATCGGCATGATCTCGCGCGACCTGAAGGACGAGGAGAAGAAGGCCCTCGGCGAGCCCGTCGCGACCCTGGTCGGACGCGACTGCGTCGTCTTCGCCGTCGGCCGCAGGAGCCCGCTGCTCGCCCGCAAGAACTTCACCCGGGACGAGCCCTGCTGATAGGACGCCTGCGGGGGAAGGTCTTCGGGCCAGCGTTCGGGACTGTCGATGATCATCGCCGCGCAGCCGGACAGGACGACCGCGCATCCGAACAGAACGGGTTGCGACATGCTTACCCCTCTCTCAGCTGAGGGATTCATGACTCACTCCCGTAAATCCTGCGCGAACGGAAGGATAAGGGGGCGTGAAGCGGGGCTGCCGCCGCGCCGAAGGCGCGCCCTCTTGCTTCGGCCTGTGGCCTTGGGAGTTCTACGGGGCGCCTTTGCGGCCGATGAAAAGGTAGTAGGGCGATTTCAGGCCGAGCATGTAGGGGACTTTGCCCGTGCGCTCCTCGAGGCGCACGGTCTGAAACTTGTAGCGCAGGAACGGCAGGTGATCGGGGGAGACGAAGACGTCGTCCCAGGCGTAGCTCTTCGGCCAGAGGAAGCGCGCGAACTTCGAGTGCTTCCGCAGTCCGGCCTCGGGATATTTCCGGGAGATGTAGAAGTCGACCAGCCCCAGCGTGCCGCCCGGCTTCAGGTTCTCCCACGCGCGGTCGAGCGCCTTGAACCAGTCGGGCATCATCGTGAGCGAGTAGGAGAACGTGATGAGGTCCGCGGGCTCCTCGCAGCGCCACGCGCCGGCGTCGGCGTGGACGACGTCGACGTTGGTCCACCCGCGGTCCTTGACCCGGGAACGGGCGACGTCCTGAAGGGACGGGCAGAGGTCGACGAGAAAGGCGCGCCGGAGTTTCTTCAGCTTGTCGCCCAGCAGGTCGGCGTTGCTGCCGGTGCCGGCGCCCATGTCGATCCAGACGCCGCCCTCGGGCACGTCGAGGGAGGCCATGAGCTCCTCGCGTCCGTGGAGGAGGCGCTTGCGGAAGTCGTCGTAGTTTTTCGCCTGGGCTTTATAGAAGGCGTCGAGCCGCTGCTGCTGGTCCCCCTTGCGGGAGCCCGGGAACACCATGTGCCAGAGGGTGGGAAGGTCCGCGAACAGGCTCATCCCGGCAAGTCTACTACGTGGAAGCTGCCGTAGGTATGAACTCTGTCGCGCGCGTGGAGCGGCTCGGAGATCTCGGGGTGCCGGGTGAAGAAATCGCCGAGGATGCGTTCGCGGCCTTCGTGGCGGACGGCCAGCGAGTCGAGCCAGGGCGTCGTGCACGCCGCGCTGCGGTAGATGACGCGGGCGCCCGGGGTCGACCGTTCGAGGATCATCGACCATTCGTCGGCCAGCGCGGCGCGAAGCTTGCCGCGGAGCCAGTCCATGTGGTCGAGCAGCACGAAGCGGGTGAAGCGCGTGTCCGACTGCTGCATATAGTCGGTCAGCGACATCGTATTGATGCGCAGGCGCGGCAGGAGGCCTCGGAGCTTCTCGAAGTTCTTGCGTTTCAGGTATTCAGGGCAGCATTCGGGGGTGTAGTGCCCGCGGATATAGACGCGCCAGAAATAGTTGTCCTGGAAGGGCAGGCGCGTGATCACGGTCTCGAAGCACTCGCGGATGTAGTCCGCCGCGCCGCCGGGATACCGCGCGAGCATCTCCTCGTGCTGGCCCCGCGGGATGCCGATCAGGCTGAGCGTGGGCTGCTGCGACAGGAACCACTTCATCCAGGGCGTCCAGATGCGGTCGCGCAGTCGCGACTCGTAGACCTCGCGCTGCTCGTTCACGTCGCGGGCCGCCAGGAGCGTCTCGACCGAGCCCCAGGCCTTGCGGAGGCTTCGGACGAGGCCGACCATGAGCTTGACGGCGAAGCCGGAGGTGCCGCGATAGAAGAAGGAGTGATGCCAGCGCTTGCCGACCTTGAAGAAATCGATGCGCTTGTCCCACCAGGCCTGCGCGAACTCGCGGAGATGCGGCCGCAGCGCGTCCCGGTACATCTCCTCCGCGCGCGCGGAGCGGCCCAGGCCGAAGAGTTCGAAGAAGACGTCGTAGGGGAGCGAGCGGATCGCGGCGGCCTTCAGCTCCAGCAGCGCGTTCTGGCAGGGGTTGAGGTCCACCGCGTGGACTTCGCCCGCGCCCGCCAGGAGATAGTCGAGGACGTTGCAGCCCGCGCCCGTGATCGACAGCAGCCGATCCTCGGACGTCAGCTTGAGAGCAACGCGGTCGAGCGCCGGATCTTCCCAGCTCGTGTTGAAGATCAAGTGGTGCTTGAGGAGGGAGTCGAAAAACTTTCCGTGAGTGCTTCCCTCTCTTTTTTCCCGCGCTTTCGGGAGCGTGCTGATCGCTTGGATCATCCGAGCCTCAACATACTCGGAGAGTGTACGGCAACTTTGAAATAAAGGTTAAGGAATTATTAAGGACTACTTCGCGAGTTCCGCGACGACGGTGACCTCCTTCGTCCGCTCGCGAAGCAGCTGGAAATAATTGGGGGGGGAAGACATTGCCGAGCGATCCCGGCTTTCCCGCAAATTCGGTCGACCAGATCTGCTGCTGCAGCGACGAAATTTCGGCGGCATGGAAGAGAAGATTCCGGTCGAGCGAAGCGCCGCCGCGCGAGAACGTGAGGTGCGCCGCGAGCGCCCCGGCGGTCTTGGCGAGATCGAACGCGCCCGGGGAGTACGTGTACGTGACGTGCGGGCCGACGCGGATCGAGTCGACTCCGAAGACGGTGTCGTTCTCGGCGACGCCCGGCACCCGGTAGCCCTCGTTCAGCGCGGCAAACCATAGAGCCTGGTCGAACGCGTGGTCCGGGTCGTCGCCCATGATGGCCAGCGCGCCGACGGGCGCGCCCGCGAGCAGATCGAAGGGGAACTCCACCGCGATGTTGCTGATGGGACGGTTGCCGATGCGGAAGGTTCGGGTGGGATGTGCGTAGATGGCCACCAGCCCGCGGTCGCGCCAGTCCCCGATGCAGTCGAACAGCGGAGGGATCTCCCAAAGGCTGCTTTTGAAGGGGCCGATCGGCTTCTTCCGGTCGCCGGTCTGCCAGGGATCCCAGTTGTCGTCGTAGAAGGACCACCAGGCGTCGCCGGGTTTCTCGGTATAGGGATACGTCGGGCCCGAGGCGCATTGGCCGAGGAACCAGACATGGCCGTAGCGCGTCTTGAGGATTTCGTTGTTCCACCAGAGATGCAGCTGCTCGCCGTACTTCCTGTTCCAGGCTGCAGCCGCCGCCTCGGTGCGCTTCCCGTTGTGCAGCTCCTGCTTCGGATTCGCCTCGAGGATCCAGGGCCCGCCCCCTCCGGCGGAGTAGTAGCGCCATCCCCGGGACGCATGCAGCGCGGCGGCGAACTCCAGGGTCACCGAAGTCTTTCCGTAATTCTTGTCGCCGGCGCCGTCGCGGATCAGGTGGTTGTGGTCTCCGCCGCAGACCCACCCCTCTTTGCGACGGCGTCCAGCCCTCGGGCGAGACGAAGTGGCCGTTCAGCGTCTTGTATCCCGTCGAGTCGATGACGCGGCCGTCGGCCGCCTTGAGAACGACGCGGGCGAAGACCGGCTTGCCGGAGTCGGCGTCGACGACGCGGATCGCGACGGGAGCGTCCTGGTCCAGGGCGAGGAGGAGGGCGAGGAGCATGAGGATACTCCCGAGGCCGATCCCGCTTCCACAACAATACCCTCGCGGGCCGCGGAAGTTTGCAACGAGTTTTCAGATTCGACCTAGGCGATCGAGCACCCGCGCGCTATACTCCCGCCGGACAGTTGTCAGCGGGTCTGATTTTCAGGAGAGAGAGGGCTATGGACATCTCACGTCGGCAGTTCTTCGTCGCTTCCGCGGCCTGTGCGTGCGCCATCGTCACCACGACGGGCTGCGTCAGCAACCCGGCCCCCACGTTCGATGCCAGCGTCGATCACACGATCCCGCTGCCTGAGGCGCTGTCGGAGCCGGGCTCGCAGGTCAAGGTCCGCCTCCCCAACATCAAGGAGCCAGTCCTGATCGTGCGCACCAAGATCGGCTTCAACGCGACCGAGGGCATCTGCACGAACAGCGCCCGCACCGAGCTTCAGTGGGTCGTCGAAGAGGACCGCCTCAAGTGCCTCGGCTGCGGCTCGCGCTTCAAGCTCGACGGCAGCGTCAGCCAGGGTCCGGCGACCAAGCCCCTGAAGTCGTACGCGGTCGACCTCCAGGGCAGCAAGCTCAAGATCCTCGGGTAGTCTCCACTCCGACTGCAGCGGGATCGTCATCCCTGCCGATATGGGCAGGGATGACGGAACCCCTCCTTCCCCTGGTTTTCCTGGCGGGAGTCTTCCTCTTCGCCCTGCTCAGCATCTCGAAACCCCGTCGACGCCGCCGATGGCGCCCGAGGCCGGCGCCGCCGGCCGCCGCTCCGAACGTCGAAGCCATCCTCTCCTGCCTTCATGCCCTGCCTTTCGACCGGATGTGTCCGCAGGAACAGGCTGAGCTGGTCGAGCGGCTCCGGGCAGCGGACCAGGCCCGGATCTCGCCCAAGGACCACGCGCGCATCCATCTCGCCCTTGGCGAGATCGCGCTTCTGGGCGGCGACCGGGAGCTTGCGACGGAGCGGTTCCGGACGGCACTTCGCTGGGATCCGCGGCTGCCGATCCGGCGGACGCTGGAGCGCCTGGAGACCCCCACCGTGCTGGCCTTCACGGCCCGCCGGGCCGCCTGATCCCCCCGTCCTTGAGCCCCGGGAGAGCGGCTGCTAGACTGGGTCGACCTTCATATGCCTGACGAAGTCCACTCCGCGTCCAGAGATCTCTCGGCGCTTCGCATCCACAGAGATCCCGATCGTCCCCGCTCCAGCATGCCCTGGATCCTCCTGACCCTGGCGATCCTCCTGGGCGGGGCGGGCGCCGCCTGGCTGTGGAAGCGCGGGAACGCCGCGGCGGAGGTCGAAGTCGGCATGGTCCGCCTGGTCGGCTCCGGCGACGCCGGCGCGATCCTTTCGGCCAGCGGCTATATCCTTCCCGACCGGAAGGCGGACGTGAGCTCGCGCATGTTCGGCACGCTGGAGTGGGTCGGCATCGAGGTGGGGTCCAAAGTGAGGAGAGGCGAGGTCATCGGGCGGATCGCCAACGCCGACATCGCCGCCCAGGT
>DASQOM010000344.1:0-18090 GCA_035644495.1 Planctomycetota bacterium
AAGAAGCAGCGGAAGGCCATCTTCCTGGGCCGGGTGAAGCACAAGCAGCTCACCCAGTTCACCCAGCAGCTCTCGGTGCTCATGGACGCCGGCCTGCCCATCGTCCGCAGCCTCAAGATCCTCGGCAACCAGCAGAAACCCGGCCTCCTCAAGAACATCGTCATCGAAGTCTCCGAGGACGTGGAGACCGGCTCGTCCTTCTCCGAGGCCCTCGCCAAGCACCCCAAGACCTTCGACAAGCTCTACGTGAACATGGTCAAGGCCGGCGAGGCCGGCGGCGTGCTCGACGTCATCCTCCAGCGCCTCGCGACCTTCATGGAGCGCATGGAGGCCTTGAAGCGGAAGATCATCGGCGCGTCGATCTATCCCGCCGTCGTCATCACGATCGCCGTCGCCGTCGTGCTCGCGATCATGACGTTCATCGTCCCGAAGTTCGAGGAAGTCTTCAAGCAGGTCAAGGTCCAGATGCCCGGCCTGACCGTCATGCTGATGGACATCTCCAACTTCATCAAGGGCTACTGGTACGTCATCATCGCCTTCCCCTTCGTCCTCTTCTTCGCCCTCACCGCCTGGGGCCGGACCAAGAGCGGACGAATGAGCATCGACCGCATGAAGCTCCACGCCCCGCTCGTGGGTCCCATCATCAAGAAGTCCGTCATCGCCCGCTTCTGCCGCACGCTCGGCACCCTGCTCCAGTCGGGCGTCCCCATCCTCGAGGCCCTGTCCATCGTCAAGAACGCGACGGGCAACGAGGTCGTCTCCAACGCGATCGGCACCGTCCACGACTCGATCCGCGAAGGCGAATCGATCGCCGAGCCCCTGGCCGCCTGCGGCGTCTTCGACGACATCGTCATCAACATGATCGACGTCGGCGAAGAGACCGGCGAACTCGACAAGATGCTGCTGAAGATTTCCGACAACTACGACGCGGAGGTCGACGCGGCCGTGAGCGCGCTGATGAGCGTCATGGAGCCCATCCTGATCGTCGGCCTGGGCTTCACGGTCGGCTTCATTGTCGTCGCCCTGTTCCTCCCGCTGATCAGCCTGCTCGAAGGCATCGGCCAGAAGAAGCACTAGAGGAGAAAGGGAAGCGCCGACGAAGTGAACGAACGGAATACCGGAAGGTTCATGAAGGCACCCCGTTGCCCGGGGTGCCTTCTTCATTATTGGGCCGGGAACTGTATTCAGTAGTCGGTAGACCGTAGACCGCAGAGGATCCCCCCCCGGGGGGGGCGATCTGCGGACTACTGTCTGCTGAATACTGTCTACTGATGGGTGCGCGATGTCCCTTCGCACCAAATTGGTGTTGTCGATCTTCGTGTTCCTGGTTCTCGTCTTCGGGTTGCTGACGTTGAACCTGTGGCTCGTGGCGGCGTCGAGGGCGACCGCGGAGGCGGAGCGCGACGCCGACCTGACCGGGCGCGTGGTGCGCGACCTGGTCCAGACGTGGACGTCCCGGTTTCCGTCCTGGTCGGCCGACGCCTGGGCGGAGCTGTCGCGCAAGCTGGAGCTTTCGGAGCTGATCGCCGCCTGGACGGTCGTGGGGCGCGGGGAGGGCGGGCTGCGGGTGATGATCTCGAGCGAGCTCGAGCCGGAGCGTATCGTGCGCGCCGAGGCCGCGCTCTTCGCGAAGGCCATGGACCAGATCCACGTCGAACCCGGCGGCGGTCGTCTCTATGTCCCGATACTGACCGTCCAAGGAGACCGTTTCGCCGCGCGCCTGGACGTCCGCGGCACGGCCGTCCCCGGCATCCCGATGGCCGGCGCCCTGCGCGGCATCCTCGCCGTGATGGCCCTCGGGACCATCCTCCTTCTGCTCAACATCGTCGTCCTCACCAACCGCCTCGTCCTGCGTCCGCTGGACAGTCTGGTGGCCGCCTCCAACCGCGTCGCGGCGGGCGACTTCAGCCAGAAGATCCCCGAGACGGCGACCTACGACGAGATGGGCCGCATGATCCGCGCGTTCAACCTCATGATCGACAAGACCGCGGAGTACCAGGCAACCCTGCAGAAGGACATCGCCGCCGCGCGCGGCCGCATCACGCAGACCGAGCGCCGCCTCTTCGCCGCCCAACGCCTCAGCGCCACCGGAACCCTTGCCGCCGGCATCGCCCACGAGATCAACAATCCTCTCGGCGGGATGATCAACGCCGCCCACGCCCTGCGCGAGGGCCGCCTCGATTCCGCCAAGCAGCAGGAGTACCTCGAGCTCATCCTCGACGGCCTCGAGCGCGTCAGCGCCATCGTCCAGAAGATCCTCCAGTTCCGCCCGCGCGACCTGGAGCCCCGGCCGGTCCAGCTCCTGGAGTCCGTCGCGAAGGCGATCTCCTTCATGGAGCACCGCGCCCGCGCGAAGGAGATCGGCGTCCGCAACGAGCTCCCGGCCGACCTGCCCCTGGTCAGCGGCGACCCCCTCGAGCTCCAGCAGGCTTTCCTCAACATCCTCATGAACGCCGCCGACGCCTGCGTCATGGGCGAGGGCATGATCACGATCTTCGGGCGCGTCGACGGCGAGGCCGTCCGCGTTTCGGTGGCGGACAACGGCTGCGGGATGGAGCCCGACGAGCTCGCCCGCTGCACGGATCTGTTCTACACGACGAAGGACGTGGGCGAGGGGACGGGGCTCGGACTCGCGGTCGCGCACAACATCGTCGCCAACTGCGGGGGCCGGCTCGAGATCGCCAGCGAGCGCGGCCGGGGGACGACGGTGACGCTGCTCTTCCCGCTGCCGACGGGACGGGTTCCCCTGGCGGCGAGGGCGGGCGGGCCGGAAGCTTCGGTCACGCCGGGAGGAACGGGATGATCAGGACAAACCTGGAGAAACTGGTCGAGCTGGCGGTCGGCGGGAGCGCCGGCCAGGCGGCCGCCCGCGATTCCGGGGGCCGGCCGGGTTTCGACGGCGTGGCGGTCTCGCCGTTGAGCTTCTCCGGGATCAACTTCACGGTGAAGGTCGGTGACTCCGCCTTCGACTGGGCCGGCGCCCACGAGGTCGAGCCGGGCGTCGGCATCACGAACGACTGCGAGGAGTCGAACGTCGGGCTCATGACCCTGGCCTGCATCGGAAACGAGGCCGTCCTCGTCCAGTCGGCTCTGGAGGGCAAGGACGCCCGGCTGCATGGGACGCCGGGCGTCGTGACCGGCAAGGTGTCGGCGGGCCGGGTGCTCGTCCACTTCCCGAAGCGCGTGGTGGACCGGCTTGCGGTCGGCGACCGCATCCAGGTCCGGGCCTCCGGAATGGGCCTGCAGCTGCTGGATTATCCGGATGTGCGCGTGATGAATCTCGGTCCGCGGCTGCTGAAGTCGCTCAACCCTTCCGAGAAGGGCGGCAAGGTGCGCATTCCCGTCGCGAAGGTCATCCCCGGCAAGCTCCTGGGCAACGGTGTGGGCTGCACGAACGGGTGGACCGGAGACATCGACATCCAGTCCACGTCGCCCGAGTCGGTGAAGGAGTACTCGCTGGACCAGCTGCGGCTGGGGGACCTTGTGGCGATCGCGGACGTCGACTGCTCGCAGGGGCCGCGATGGCAGACGGGGGCTTCGACGGTGGGGGTCGTCGTGCACGGCGCGAGCCGGCACAGCGGACACGGGCCGGGGGTGAACGTGATCCTGACGAGTCCGAAGCCGACGATCGAGCCCATCATCACGCGCAAGGCGAATCTTGCGGAGTTGATGGGGCTGCAGTAGGTTTTTGGTCGAAATAGGAACGGGGCGATCGGGAGAAAGGCGGGCCGTGTCAGAACTGGACGAGATCCGGCGGCAGTACGACTCGGGCGAGCTCAACTCCATCAAGGAGGACCTGGGCCACTTCATCTGCCTCCATCGCTCGAGGATCCTGGACTACCGGGCCGAGCAGGAGGGGAAGGGGCTGTCGCTTCCCGACGACGCCGCGATCAAATTCTATCTGCTGCGCTACCGCTCGATCAATCCGGCGCGGGAGATCCGCGAGCAGCTCGAGGAGATCCAGAAGGAGAAGTGGATCCGGGGCGTGCTGTCCGGATGCCCGCCGGACTCGCAGGAGGTGGCGCTCGAGTGGGCCCGCACCCACTCGGCGGCCTGGCGCCAGCACCGGGTGACCACCATCGTCTACGTCTTCGAGCAGGAGAAGGCGCGGTACTGCGCGATGCTCCGGGCGTAACGGATTCCGCCCCGCCTCGTCAGACCCCTGCGTTAACGAGGAGGAGGCCATGACCATGGAATTCAAGAACGAGTGGTTCGCGGGCTGGGGCACCCTGGCCCTCATCAACGCCGGCCTGGCGCAGTCGAAACATCGCAGCGGACTCGTATGGTTCCTGCTGTCCCTGCTCCTGGGTCCGTTCGCGACCCTGATTCTCGTGCTGCTCGACGGCACGCGCGGCCGCGGACTCTGACCTGCCCCCCGACGGGTTGACAGCCGCGCGGCCCGCGGCGATGATGGCCGTCCATGAAGCTCGTCGACCAGGGCGGGTTTTTCGTCGCGGAAAACGCCGTCGTCTGCGGCCGCGTCAGCCTCTCCAAAGGCGCCTCGGTGTGGTACGGCGCCGTAGTCCGCGGCGACATGTCCTCGATCACCGTCGGCGAATTCACCAACATCCAGGACGGCGCCGTCCTGCATTGCGACCCGGGCAAGGACCTCGTCGTCGGCCGACACGTGACCGTCGGCCATCTCGCCATGATTCACGCGAAGTCCGTGGGCGACGGCTGCCTCCTCGGCATCCATTCCATCCTCCTGAGCGGGGCCGTCGTCGGAGAGGGCTGCCTCATCGCCGCCGGCGCGCTGGTGAAGGAGGACCAGGTCGTTCCGCCGCGCTCGATTGTCGTCGGCGTGCCCGGGAAGGTGATCGGCCAGACCGACGACGCCTTCCTCCGGCAGTCCGTGGACCGGGCGATGCGGTATTACGCGACCGCCCGGCGCCACGTCGACGGAAAGGTCGACCCGAAATTCATGGCCGATTATCCGCCGCTGTTGCCTGAAAAGTAGTCCCCGACTGCTCAGTTCCTAGACAACACCCCCCTTTACGGGCCCTTGGCACAGCCCTTGCTACCCACTTCGCGGGTTTGGGTTCCAAGACTCACGATTGGGGAGGGTTTTCCATGCGTCAACTCTGGGTTGTGCCGTTGCTGCTGGTCACGTCGCTCGCCGCCGCGGCGCAGGATTCGCTGACGGCCCAGGTCAACCTGCTGGACCAGCGCTTGCCTGAAATCTTCGCCGCCATGGAGGACGGCGCGGAGCAGGCCAAGCAGGATGAAACGCGCACCATCACCGGCGACAAGCTGACGGACGAGCTGCCCGTCGGGCCGTACAAGCGCCCCATGTGGACGCTGCACCGCGTCTCGCCGCAGACCCGCATCTACCTGCAGGTCGACCCGGGCGACGTGGAGTTCGAGCAGTGGCTGGACATCCGCCTCACGAAGGCGCGGGGGAAAAAGCAGGAGGATCACATCCGCCTGAGCGAGGAATTCGAGTTCGGCCTCGGCGGCCGCTTCCAGCTCGACCTGTACTACAACACCAAGTGGACCCGGAATTCCGGGCAGGACGCCGTCCTCGTCGACCGCGGATGGGCCGCGGAACTCCGCTACGCCCTGGCGGACTGGGGCGTCATCCCGGGCAATCCGACCCTGTACCTCGAGTACATCCTCTGGAACAACAACGCGAACGACGGCACTCCGGGCGACGAGGCGTCCGCGTCGATCGAGCCCAAGCTGCTGCTCGGCGGCGAGATCGCGACGGGCTGGCACTGGGGCACGAACTTCTTCTATGAGCGCACGTTCAACAACAGCGTCCGCGAGCACGGCGTCACCGCGTCCCTGCTGCATACGGTGATCGATGCGGTGCTCACCATCGGCGCCACGGCGAAGTTCGTGTACGAGTCCGACAACATCGGCTCCGACCAGGCCGGCACCGAGCGCAGCCACGAACTGTACCTCGGGCCGAGCTTCCAGTTCCGCATGGCGAGCAAGGAGGAGGAGATGGAGGTCAACGGGGTGAAGACCAAGATCAAGCGCGCGAAGGGGCACCTCGACATCGAACCCATCTTCGGCTGCACGGGCGATTCCTCCCGCGTGCAGATCCTGCTCGTGTTCGGGTGGGACTTCTAGACGGAGTGAAAACCCAATCCCTATCGGCGGGGACGCCGGTCCCGGACCCGGGGCCGGCGCCCCCCGCCTTCCTCATGAAAAATGGGGCATCGTGCAAATTTCCAGCTCCGGCCCGCGTAGTACTTCCAACGGGCAGAAGGAGCGGGACATCATCCAGAGCGACCACGCAGGGGAGAGGGCGGCCGTGATCCCTGGAGACTCCGTGCCGCCCCGGCTGGAAACACGACTCAATCTCCTCTCCCGCCAGATCCTGATTCTCGTGGGTGAACGCGGCAGCCTCGACCTCGAGACCCTGGCCGCCGCGCTCTCCGTTCCCCCCGATCTGGGCGCCCTCGCCGTCGGCTGGCTCGCCCGTTCTCGAGTGATCGACCTGACCGAGGATGCTTCGGGCAGGATCTGTGTCCAGGTTCGGAGACCCCTCGAGTAAATCCACCCTGACGCCCACCATGCCATCGGGAAACCTCGTCGGAAAAACCCTCGCCGGCTGCCGCCTCGTCGCGCCCGTCGCCCGCGGCTCCATGGGCGAGGTCTATAAGGGCGTCCACGAGGCGCTTCAACGCCTCGTCGCCGTCAAGGTCATCTCCGTCTCCGCCGTCGAGAAGGCCGCCGTCGACGCGCTCCTCCTCGAAGCCCGCGCCCTGGCGAAGCTGGAGCACCCCAACATCGTCCGCGTCTACGACGTCGGCGTCCACGGGGGCCTCATTACCATCGTCATGCAGTTCCTCGAGGGCGAGACCCTGAAGGCGCGCTTCGACGAATTCGGCGCGGTGGCGGAAAGCGAACTCTACCCGGTGATCGGCGGCATCGCGCGCGGCCTGGCGGGCATGCACGCCGGGGGCATGGTGCATCGCGACCTGAAGATGGAAAACATCATGCTGACCCTGGAGGGACAGGCCGTCATCATGGACTTCGGCCTCGTCCGCGACGCCGGGGCGAAGGACGAGTATCAGGGACGCATCGTGGGGACTCCCCCCTATATTCCGCCGGAGCTCTGGATGGGAAAAGTCGCCGACGCGCGCAGCGACCTCTATTCGCTCGGCGTGATCCTCTACACGGTGCTCTGCGGCGAGTACCCGTTCCGGGCGAAGTCGCCCAGGGAATATCGCGAGCTGCACCTGAACGGGACGCCGAAGAACCCGGTCCAGGTGAATCCATCGATCGACGAGAACCTCGGCTCGGTCGCGCTGAAGCTGATGGCCCGCGCCCCCGAGCGGCGCTACGGGTCGGTCGAGGAATTCCTCCGGGACCTGGACCTCTGCCGCCGGGGCGACACGCCCGACGCGCTGCGCAGCACGGGACGAAAGGTGAAGTGCGGCTTCTGCGAGGCGATCATGCCGGCCAAGCTGGGGAAGTGCAGCGTCTGCGGCTCTGCCCTCGGCCCGAGCGGCGAGATCGGCTTCCGCTCCGAATCGGCCGAGGTCGCCTGCCCGTCCTGCGGCGGCCTGCGCGAACGCCGCGCCCGGGCCTGCCCCCACTGCCGCAAGCCCATCTGCGGCAACTGCCTCCGCGGGGTCGTCGTCCGCGAGGACCTCTGCTCCCGGTGCCTGTCGATCGGCTGACGATCGTCGCCGCCCTTGACTTCACCGCACGGGCGCCCCATAAAGAGGATCGTGAAGATCCTGGTCGTCGAGGACGAGAAGAAAGCCGCCGCCTATCTCCGCAAGGGGCTCTCGGAGAACGGCTTCGTGGTCGACGTCGCGCCCGACGGGGAAGACGGGCTGCAAATGGCCCGGTCCGGCGGCCACGACCTGGTCATCCTCGACGTCATGCTCCCCTCGCGGGACGGCTGGTCCGTGCTCGCGGCGCTGCGGCGCGACGGCCTTCAGACCCCGGTGCTCTTCCTGACGGCCAAGGACGCGCTGTCCGACCGCGTCAAGGGGCTCGACCTGGGCGCGGACGACTACCTCGTGAAACCGTTCGCGTTCTCGGAGCTCCTGGCCCGCGTCCGCTCGATCCTCCGCCGCGGCCCCAACCGGCGGGAGGAGACGATCCGTCGCGCCGACCTGGAGATCGATCTCGTCCGGCACCGCGCCGCGCGGGGCGGCCGAAGGCTGGACCTGACCCCCAAGGAATTCGCGCTGCTCTCGCTCCTGGCGCGCCGGACGGGCGAGGTGCTGTCGCGCACCGCCATCGCCGAGCAGGTCTGGGACATGAACTTCGACGGCGGGACGAACGTGGTCGACGTGCACGTGCGCCGCCTGCGCTCGAAAGTCGACGACCCGTTCGACCGCAAGCTGATCCACACCGTCCGGGGGATGGGATATGTCCTCGACGAGACCCGCTGAGCGGGCGCGGGGCAGCCTGGCCGGGCGGCTCACGCTCTGGTACTCGCTGTTCTCGTTCCTCCTGATCCTCGGCTGCTGCGGATACCTCTATTGGGCGCTGGGGCGGAACCTCGAGCGCGAGGACGACGGCATCCTCCAGGACCAGATCCATATCCTCCAGGTCCTCCTGCGCGAGCATCCGCACGCCTCGGACGGGATCCGGCAGGAAGTCGAGGTGGAGACGGGCGCGCGCCAGCATTCGCGCATCTTCATCCGCATCCTGGACGAGGCGGGACAGACCCTCGCGGAGACTCCGGGAATGGCGGAGCCGCTCCCGAAGGACGCGATTCCCGGCCCCTCGGGCGGGAGCGGGGCGACGCTCGTCCGCCGGGGCCGGCAGTCGTTCCGGGTCCTGTCGGCGGCGGCGCCGCTGGGGGACCGGCCCGGCGCGCGCATCCTCCAGGTCGCGCTCGACCAGAAGGAGGACGAGAAGCTGCTCCGCCAGTTCGGGCGCCGCATCCTGCCGCTGCTGGGCGTGAGTCTCCTGGTCTGCGCGGCCGCAGGGTACCAGATCGCGAGACGCGGACTGCGGCCGATCGGCCGGATCTCGGACGCGGCCGCGCGCATCCGGTCCACCACGCTTCACGAGCGGCTGCCGTCGGGCGAGTTCCCCGAGGAACTGGGCGGCCTGGCGAGAACCTTCAACGACATGCTCGACCGCCTCCAGGAATCCTTCGACCGGCTGTCGCGATTCTCCGCCGACCTCGCCCACGAGCTTCGCACGCCGCTCAACACGCTCCGGGGGGAGGTGGAAGTCGCGCTGGGCCGCGTCCGCTCGCCCGAGGAGTACCGGGACACGCTCGCCTCCTTCCTCGAGGAGGCGGGCCGCCTCACGCGCCTCATCGAGAGCCTCCTGTTCCTCGCGCGAGCGGAGGATCCGAAGATGGAGATCCGATGCGAGAGCCTCGACCTGGCCGGCGAGCTCCGATCCCTTGCGGACTTCTACGAAGCCGCGGCCGCCGACCGGGGCGTGGCGCTGGCGACGGAAGCTCCGCCGGGGCTCCGCGTGTCGATGGACCGCGGACTTTTCCAGCGGGCCGCCGGAAACCTGATCGACAACGCGCTCGCCCATACGCCGAAAGGCGGGCAGATCCGGATCCGCGCGGATCGCGAGAACGGCAGCGTCCGGGTCGAAGTCTCGGACACCGGCGCCGGGATCGCGCCGGAGCACCTTCCGCGCGTGTTCGACCGGCTCTACCGGGCCGACCGCGCCCGTTCGGCGACGACCGGGGGATCCGGGCTCGGGCTGGCGATCGTCAAGAGCATCGCCGAGCTGCACGGGGGGAAAGCGGAGATCGCCAGCGAGGTGGCCCGGGGAACCCGGGTCTCGCTGATCCTCCCCGCGGAGCCCTCCGGCGACATGACGAAAAAGTAATCCGCGCTTCACGTCGCCGTAAGGGGTCCTCCGGTAGCCTCAGGTCCGTGCGCTTCCGAGCCGCCGGCCTCCTTCTGATGGCGTCCGTCGCCGCGTGCGGCGGTCCCGCGCCGCAGCCGCTCGATCCGGCGCGGATGGAGTCGGAATTCCGCGCGCGCCGGCTGGACGATCCCGAGTTCGTCGCCTGGCTCGAGGCCCGGGGCGTGCCCAAGGCCTCCGTGTGGACGCTCGATGCCCTGACGCTGGCCGCCTTCTATTTCCATCCCGATCTCGACGTGGTGCGCGCACGATTGCTGGCCGCCAGGGGGTCCGAGACGACGGCGGGGGAAGTGCCGAATCCCGTTCTGGGGGCGAGCCTCGAGAAGGTGATGAGCGGGACGCCCGCGGGCGTGAGCCCCTGGGTGTATGGACTCAGCCTGCAGATGCCGCTCGATTTCCTGTGGAAGCGCGGATACCGCATCGACGAGGCCCGCGCGAAAATCCAGGGCGCGCACCTGGAGCTGGCGGAGGCCGCGTGGCAGATCCGCCACCGGCTGCGGGCCGCGTTGCTCGAGGACTTCCTCGCGCAGCGGGAGATCGACGTGCGGACCCGGGAGCTTGAGGCCCGTCGCGAGCTCTCCGCCGCCGCGGCCACGCTGCTCGCCGCCGGCGAAGCCTCGCGTCTCGAAGCCGATCGCGCCCGCGTGGAACTGGCGGGCGCCGAGATCGGCCTCGAGGAATCCCGGGGCCGCGTCGCCGCCGTCCGGGCCGCACTCGCGTCCGCGGTCGGCGTTCCGCTGGCGGCGCTGCAGGACCTCCGCGTCGAGTGGGCAACGCTGGACTCGCCGCCCGGGGAGCCGGCGGCGCTCCAGGAGGCCGGCCTGCTCAACCGCCTCGACGTCCGGCGCAGACTGGCCGAGTATGCGGCCTCCGAGGCCGTGCTCGGGCTGGAGCTCGCGAAGCGCTGGCCCGACATCAGCCTGGGACCGGGCTATCTCTACGACCAGGGCGACCGCAAGTTCACGCTCGGGCTGTCCGTGACGCTGCCGGTCTTCAACCAGAACGGCGGCGCGATCGAGGAGGCGGAGGCCCGGAGGAAGGAGGCGGCCGCGCGCTTCCTCGCGCTGCAGGCGCGGGCCATCGGGGAGTTCGACGAGGCGTCGGCCCGCTATCGCGCCGGCCGGGCCCAGGCGTCGCGCACCCGCGACGCGATGGAGGCGGTCGAGCGCCGGGTCGAGGGCGTCCGCCGCGCGGTGGAGCTCGGCGACGCGGACCTCGTCGCGCTGCTCGGCGTCCGGATCGAGCGCCTCGCGGTCGAGGCGGCCCGGCTCGACGCCCTGCGCCGCGCGCAGGAGGCGCTGGGCGCGCTGGAGGACGCCGTGCAGCGGCCGATCGACGGGACCCTCCCCGGCTTCCGTTTTCCGGACGAGATCGAGAAGGGGATCCGATGAGCCGAGTCACGCAGACCGTTTTTGGGGTGCTCTTCGCGGCCGCGATGGTCGCGAACGTCGTCTGGGTCCTCCACGTGCTCCATAAGGACGCCGAGAAGCCGGAGGAGAAGCACGAGGCGGTCAAGCGGCTGTCGCAGGACGAGGCGGGCCGCTCCGTCCTGACGCTCGACAAGGAGACGCAGGAGCGCGCGGTGCTGAAAACCGAGGAGCTCAAGGAGTTCTCCCTCCCGGCGGAAGTCGCCGCTTATGGGCGCTTCGTGGAGGACCCGTCCCGGAGCTTTACCCTGCGCGCGCCCGGTCCCGGGATCGTCCGGATCGCGGCGGATCGTGCCTGGCCGAGGCTGGGCGAGACGCTGGCGGATGGCACCGCGGTGGGGCGGCTGCAGCCGCGCTTCATGCCGCTCGAACGGGTCGATCTGCAGTCGCGGCTCACGACGGCGCAGGCCGAGATCTCGGCGTCGTCGGCGGCGCTCGAGGCCGCGCGGGCATCCCACGCCCGCCTGAAGTCCCTGAACGCGGAGAACAAGACGGCGTCGGACCGGGCGCTCCAGGAGGCGGACGCGAAGGTGAAGGCGGAGGCGGCGCGGCAGAAGGCCGCCACGGAAACCGCCGCCGCGATCGAGTCGTCGCTGGGCGCCCGCGCGGGCGTCTCCGGGCCGATGCCGCTGTCGATCGAGCGGGGGGGCGAGGTCGTCGAGGTGCTCGTTCAGCCCGGGGAAGCCGTCGAGAGCGGCCAGCCGATCCTGAGGGTCGCACGCTTCGACCGCCTGCTGGCGCGGGTGGCGCTGCCGGCGGGGGAGACCGCCCCTGCGGAGGGCGCGGTGGCGCGGATCCTGCCGCTGGGCCGCGAGGGCCGCGTGCTCAAGGGCGAGCGCGTGGGACGGGCCTCCGTCGATCCCCAGGTTCCCGGGGACGCGCTGCTCTACGCCGTGGACGCCGCCGACGCCGGCTTGCGGCCGGGAATGGCGCTCAGCGCCTATCTGCCGGTGCCGGGTGAGGAGCAGAAGGGGACGCTGCTGCCGCGCGCGGCCATTCTGCGGCTGGAAGGCGAGCGCTGGGTCTGGATCCAGACCGCGGAGAACAAGTTCACGCGGCGCGGGGTCGAGCACGCGCGGCCCGTCGAGGCGGGCTGGGCCGTCGCCGAGGGATTCAAGCCGGGCGAAAAGGTCGTCGTCGCCGGCGCCCAGCTGCTGCTGTCCGAGGAGTTGAAGTCGAGGATCCAGGGGGAGGACTAGCCGGCCGTGATCCGATCGCTCGTCGAATTCTCGCTGCGCTTCCGCGGCGTCGTCGTCGCGCTGGCCTGCGTCATCGTGATCCACGGGATCAGCGTCGCGGAGAACGCGAAGCTCGACGTCTTCCCGGAATTCGCCCCGCCGCAGGTCATCCTCCAGACCGAGGCGCCCGGGCTCTCGGCCGAGCAGGTCGAGCAGCTGGTCACGCGCCCGATCGAGAACACCGTGAACGGGGTGGGCAACCTCGCCTCCATCCGCTCGCAGTCGATCCAGGGCTTCTCGCTCGTCGTGGCGATCTTCAAGGACGACACGGACGTCTTCCGGGCCCGCCAGCTGGTGGGGGAGCGGATGACCCAGGTCGCCGGCCAGCTCCCCGCCGGCGTCCGGGCCCCGGTGATGGCCCCCCTGACCTCGAGCACGAGCCTCGTGATCGTCCTCGGCCTGCGCTCGGAGAAGCGGACGCCCATGGAGCTGCGGACCTTCGCGGACTGGACCGTGAAGCCGCGGCTGCTCGGCGTCCCCGGAGTCGCGAGCGTGGTCGAATTCGGCGGCGAGGTGCGGGAGATCCAGGTGCAGCTGCGGCCCGAGCGCCTGCTCGCCTACGACCTCTCCGTCGCCGACGTCGTGTCCGCGGCGCGCGAGGCGACCGGCGTCTTCGGCGCCGGCTTCATCGAGACGGACGCCCAGCGCATCGCGATCCGCACCGAGGGCCAGCTGCTGACGCCCGAGGCGATCGGCGGCGTGGTCGTTGCGTCGTCCAGGGGCGCGGACATCCGGCTGCGCGACGTGGCCCATGTCGTGGACGGCCCGGAGCCGAAGCTCGGCGACGCGCTCGTGAACGGCGAGCCCGGCGTCCTGGTCCAGGTCTGGAGCCAGTACGGGACGAACACGAAGGACGTGACCGCGGGCGTGGAGGCCGCGCTGAAGGAATTGACGCCTGCGCTGGAGTCGTCGGCCGTTCACGTGACCGACCCGCCGCTCTTCCGTCCCGCGGACTTCATCGATCACTCGATTCACAACATCAACCGCTCGCTGATGCTGGGTGGCGTCCTCGTGGCGGTCGTGCTCGCGGTCTTCCTGTTCAACCTGCGCACGGCGTTCATTTCGCTGACCGCGATTCCGCTCTCGCTGCTCGTCGCGGTGATCCTGCTGGAGCGGCTCGGCGCCACGCTCAACACCCTGACCCTGGGCGGCCTCGCCATCGCGATCGGCGAGGTCGTGGACGACGCCATCATCGACGTGGAGAACATCCACCGCCGGCTGAGGGAGAACCACGCGGCCGGATCGCCGAAGTCGGCGTTCCGCGTCGTCCTGGACGCGTCGCTGGAAGTCCGCAGCGCGGTGGTGTATGCGACCTTCGTCGTCGCCCTCGTCTTCCTCCCGGTGCTCGGGATGAGCGGCGTGCAGGGGAAGATGTTCGCGCCGCTCGGCGAGGCCTATATCCTCGCCACGCTGGCGTCGCTCGGGGTGGCGCTGACGGTGACGCCGGCGCTCAGCCTGCTGCTGCTGGCCAAAGCGAAGAGCACGGGCGAACCGGCGTTCCTGCGAAAGCTCAAGGAGGTCCACCACCGGACGCTCGAGGCTCTGAGCGCGCATCCGCGCTGGGTGATGGCGTTCCCCCTGCTGCTCTGCGCGGCGGCGATCCCGATGATCCTGTCCTTCGGCGGCGAACTGCTGCCGGAATTCCAGGAGGGCGACTTCATCATCCAGATGACCGCGCTTCCGGGCACCTCGGCGCCCGAGATGATGCGGATCGGGCGGAGCGTCTCGATGGAGCTGCTCGCCCGCGATCATATCCGCACGGCCTCGCTCCAGGTCGGCCGCGCCGAGCTGGGAGAGGATACGGTGGGCACCGATTTCGGCGAGTACCAGATCACGCTCAAGGATATGGACGGCGTCGACATCGCCGCGCTTCAGAAGGAGCTCTCCGGGGAGCTGAACTCGCGGTATCCCGGCGTCCGCTTCGCGGTCAAGACCTTCGTCACCGAGCGCATCGAGGAGACGATCTCCGGGACCAAGGCGCCCTTCGGCGTGAGGGTCTTCGGGAGCGATCTCGACGCCGTCGAGGCCAAGGCGCGCGAAGTGGAAGAGGTGCTGGCCGGGGTCGAGGGGGCCACCGCGGTCCAGTTCCTCCGGCCCGACGAGCCCCAGCTCGTGATCCGGCTCGATCCCGAGCGCGTCCGGCAGTTCGGGATCCGTCCGGTCGAGGTCCTCGAAACGATCCGCACGAGCTGTCAGGGCCTGTCGGTGGGCCAGACTTATGACGGCGGTCGGGTGGTGGACGTCGTCGTCAAGCTGCACGAGGCGGGCCGCCGCGAGCCGGAGTCGGTGGGCGGCCTGCTGCTGAGAAACCGTCAGGGCTCGGCGGTCGCGCTCGATCGGCTGGCGGAAGTCTATCTCGCGACCGGGCGCCATTCCGTGCTCCACGACGGGACGCGCCGGTACCAGGAGGTGTCCTGCTCGGTGGCCGGAAGGGATCAGGCCTCGTTCGCGGAAGCGGCGAAGAAGAAAATCCGGGAGACGGTCCCGTTCACCGGGGGCATGTATCCGCAGTTCGTGGGCGTCGCTGAGGAGCAGCAGACCGCCCGCCGGGAGCTGCTGCGAAACTCTCTGCTGGCCGGCGCCGGCGTCCTCCTCATCCTGGCGGTCGTCTTCCGACGGCTGCGGAATCTGCTGCTGGTGCTCGCGAACCTGCCGTTCGCGATGGTGGGCGGAGTCCTGGCCGTCTACTTCACCGAAGGAATGCTCTCCGTGGGCTCGCTGGTCGGATTCGTCACGCTGTTCGGCATCACGACCCGGAACTCGATCATGATGGTCTCGCACTTCGAGCACCTGGTCGGTGTCGAGGGGCGGAAATGGGGCCTCGAGACTGCCCTGCGCGGGGCGTCGGAGCGGCTCGTGCCGGTCCTGATGACCGCCCTGGTGACGGGCCTCGGGCTGCTGCCCATCGCCCTCGGCGGCGAGGAGGCGGGCCGCGAAATCGAGGGGCCGATGGCCGTCGTCATCCTCGGCGGACTGGCGACGTCGACGCTCCTGAACCTGTTTGTCCTGCCGACGCTGGCGCTGCGCTTCGGCCGCTTTGAGGCCGTGGTGGACGACGTCGCGGAACCGCGCCCTAATCTGGACGCCAGGGCGCCCGGAACCGCTATATAGGGGCGTGATTCGTCGCGCGCTGACGCTCGTTCTGCTCGTCGCCGGCTGCGGCCCCGCCGGGACCTCCCCGCCGCCGGCCGCCTCGCGTCCCGAGGTCGTCGCCCGGATGGAGCCCCTCCCGCTGCGGATCCCGCCGCTGATCGAAGGTCCGATCCGCCGCGGCCCTTATATCCAGGCGGTCAGTTCGTCCGAGGCGACCGTCTGCTTCGAGCTGAGAGAGGACGGGGACGGGAAGGTCGACTGCGACGGCCGGTCGGTCGCGAGCCCCCGCGGCCGGCGGCACGAGGTCGTCCTGCGCGACCTCAAGCCCGGCACCCGCTACGAGTATTCCGTGCAGCCGGGCGGGATCAAAGCCAGCTTCAAGACCTCCCCCGACGGCGACGCGGACCTCTTCTTCCTCGCCTGGGGCGACTGCCGCACCTCCTACGAGCGCCTCGCGAAAATGTCGGCGCTGGCGGCGAGGGATCTCCCCGATTTCTCGGTGCACACCGGCGACCTGGTTGACGAGGGAACGGTGCCGGAGGATTGGGACCGCTTCTTTGAAGCGGCGGCGCCGCTGCTGCGGACGGGCGCCTTATGGCCCTCGATGGGGAATCACGAGTACGACGCGAAACTGTACTACGATCTGTTCATCCTGCCCGCGCCGGAGCGGTACTACACGTTCAGCGCCGGGCCGGCGCAGTTCTTCATCCTCGACGCCGACTGGAACGGCCGCAGGGACCCGAAGCAGCGGGCCTGGTTTTCGGAGGAGATGAAGAAGAGCAGCGCGCGCTGGCGCTTTGTCGTCCTGCACCAGCCGGTGGTCTCCTGCCCCTGCGACGACTTCACGCCCGAGACGAGCATGTACCGCATCTTCGGCCGGATCATCGAGGAGGGGAGGGTCGCCGCGGTCTTCCAGGGGCACAACCACAACTACCAGCGCGCCGAGCGTAACGGCGTGCTCTATATCACCACCGGCGGCGCGGGCGCGCCGCTCTATTCCATCGGCGACCAGACGCCCGAGACGAAATGCGCGCGCGTCGTGAATCACTACGTCCGGGTACGGGTCTCCGGGAAAACGCTGAGCCTGGAGGCCGTGGATCTCAATGGAACCGTCTTCGACTCAGTAGTCAGCAGTCAGTAGATCGGAAACAGCAGAACCGACTACTTGAAGGGTTGGGTGCTGACCTCGATCTTGCCGATCACGAAAGGCACCGACTGCTCCGGCCGGAAGCAGAAGTCGTAGCCCCACATCGCCGAGAAGCAGGCGTCGGTCACGTGCCAGGTGTGCGTCTGCCAGCCCTCGTCTGTCTGGAGGCCGAACCAGTCGCCCACGTTCTTATAGGGCGTGCGGCCCTGGCTGTCGGCGACTTCGTAGACGCAGTTCATGCCGACGTTGCCCGGGCCGATGCGGCGCACGGTGAGGCGGATGTAGTAGTCGCGCGTGTCCATGGTCGCGAACGACGGGTGGACGAAGAAGTTCGATCCTTCGTTGGCGCCCAGCTTCCAGCCCTGGCTGCCGTCGGCGAACTTGTGGATCGTGCGGCGCGCGAGCGTGAAGACGCCCTGGGACTCGGGAGCGGCGAAGTCGAGGCTGACCCCGGAGGCCGATGCGTAGTTGCCGCCCCAGGGATAGGGCTTGGCGGCGTTGGCCTTGGCGAGCTTGAGCAGGTCCTGGGGCAGCGGATTGACGAAGATCGGGACGTCGCCGAGGTCCAGCGGCATGCCGTCCGCCAGCAGCCGGCTTCTTCCCGGCAGATCGCCGACGAAGACCGGCTCCTTCAGGGTCATGGTGGCCTTCTCCCCCGGGGGCATCCAGGCCACGAGCACGGGCTCCGAGCCCTTGTGGAAGACGAAGCCATAGCCGCGCCCCTTTGCTCCGAGCTGCAGCCAGCCCAGCACCTCGGGCGTCGGTCCCAGTTTCGTGGTCAGCGTCTTGAGTGCGGCATAGGCAGGCCGCGTCTGCCCGTTCCGGTCGATCAGTCCGAAGCCCGGCTCTTCGCCCACGGGATCCTGCGCCTCGAACCACTGCGTGTGCGCGATGCCCTGGGCGATGGCCAGGGTGTAGATCTTGACGAGGCCGTTCGCGGCGTCGGTCTCCGTGACGACGCGACCCGCCCGAGCATCCAGGCGCCGGCCGACTTCCGTGATCCAGATCGGGACGTCGGCCTTCTTCGGGGCGACGGACCGGATCGCCTGCCTCAGGCGGTGCCGCATCCAGAGGAAGGGGATCTCGCCGTCGACCTCGGCCAGCCCGTCCGCGATCTCATAGGGATGAATGCAGAGAAAGTCAAAGACGTCCGTCTGGCCGGCCGCGACCTGGGCGCGGACGGCCTCCCGGAGATACGGCGCGTCGAAGCTCGCGACGGTGAGCCCGACCCGGGCGTTCACGTCGGCCTTCCTCGCGGCGGCGCCGGCCTCGGCCGCGAGCCGGGCATAGTCGGCGGTCGTGTCGTGGTCGTCATTGAAGCCGCCGTTGCCCTCGTTCCAGACCTCCCAGTAGCGGATCTTGCCCTTATAGC
>DASQOM010000345.1:0-3957 GCA_035644495.1 Planctomycetota bacterium
CGCAGAACTGCCTTGATCGTCGGAGCCTTGTCGCTGTCGTTCGTCGTGGCGGCCATCGCGGCGGGGGAGCAGGCCAAGACGCCGCCGCCGGTGCAGGAGACGCCCGGCCCGCTGGGCTTCCCCAATGCGAAGCATCTGGCCGAGTCGCTGATGCTGAACGCCGACCAGACGGCGGCCGTCCACCGCATCTACGCCGACTACCAGAAGAAAGAGCAGAAGGCGCAGCAGGAAGCGCAAAAGGAAGCCCAGGCCAACAAGAACGCCGGCGGCAAGGCCCCGCGCGCGGACGTCAAGGGCCTCCGCGACGACATGGCCAATGAGATCAAGATGATCCTCACCGAGGACCAGCGGAAGAAGTTCGACGAGATGCTGGCCGACATGGGCAAGAAAAAGAAGAAGGGCACCTGACCTCGCCAACCCGCCCCGAGGCGGGTATCTTGTCCGGGTGACGAGCGAAGACCGTACGCCCGGTGCGCTGCTCCCCTGGCTGGTCGCGATCGCGCTGTTCATGGAGAACCTGGACAGCACGATCGTCAACACGGCTGTCCCGACGATGGCCGCGAGCCTGGGGGTCGCGCCCCTCAGCCTGAAGTCGGTCCTGACCAGCTACACCCTCAGCCTCGCCGTCTTCATCCCCGTCAGCGGCTGGATGGCGGATCGCTTCGGCACGCGCCGGGTCTTCTCGGTCGCGATCGTCCTCTTCATGGCCGGCTCGCTGTCCTGCGGCCTGGCGTCGTCCGTCCCGCTGCTGGTCGTCTCCCGCATCCTTCAGGGGGTCGGCGGGGCGATGATGGTCCCCGTCGGGCGCCTGGCCCTGGTCCGCGCCTTCCCGCGCTCGGAGTTCCTCCGCGTCCTCAACTTCGTCGTGATGCCCGCCCTGATCGGCCCGCTGCTCGGCCCGTTCCTCGGCGGCGTCATCGTCCACTGGCTGCACTGGCGGGTGATCTTCCTCATGAACCTCCCGTTCGGGATCCTCGGGCTGCTCCTGGCCTGGACGCGCATGCCCGATTTCCGCGACCCCGCCGCGCCCGCGCTCGATGTCGGAGGCTTCTTCCTGTTCGGATCCGGCGTCGCGCTGCTGTCCTACGTGCTGGAGGTGTTCGGCGAACATTCGCTGTCCACGCCGACGATGGTCGCCATGCTGGCCGTCAGCGCGGTGCTGCTGGCGGCTTACGGGTGGCACGCCCGCCGCGAGGCGCACCCGCTGCTCGGGCTGCATCTCTTCAAGGTCCGGACCTTTCGCAGCTCCGTCGTCGGCGGCTTCGTCACGCGCCTGGGAATCGGCGGCATGCCGTTCCTCCTCCCGCTGCTCTATCAGCTCGGCCTCGGGTACGCGCCCTGGCAGGCGGGACTGCTGACCATGCCCCAGGCGGCCGCCGCCATCCTGATGCGGGCGTTCAACCGCCCGATCCTCCGGCGCTTCGGTCATCGCTGGACCCTGCTGGCCAACTCCCTGCTTCTGGGCGGGACCCTCATGGGCTTCGCCGCCGTCGGGCGGGAGACGTCGCCGGCGCTGTTCATCGCGCTGGGGTTTGCCCAGGGCTTCTTCTCCTCCCTCCAGTTCACCAGCCTGAATTCGCTGGTCTACGCCGACGTCGACGACCGCGAGGCCAGCCGCGCGAGCTCGATCTCGAGCACGGCGCAGCAGATGTCCCTGAGTTTCGGCGTCGCGACCGCGTCGCTGGTCGTCGCCTGGTTTCTCGGCGCCGTGGACCAGCGGGATCCGTCGCGGGCGATCCCGGCGCTGCATCACGCCTTCCTGGCGCTCGGCGGGCTGACGCTCGTCTCGTCGCTGATCTTCCTGACCCTCCATCGCACGGACGGAGGCACGGTCAGCCGCTTCGGAGGCGGGGTTACGGCGGATTGAGGGTCGACGCGGCCACGTCCGACGTGCAGCGGGGGCACTCCCGGGTGTCGGGGGTGGGGCGGCGGAGTCCGCAGGACCCTCTGGACCCGCTGGATGAGGAAGAAGACGGCGACCGCGATGATGAGGAAGTCCAGGCAGCGGCCGAGGAACACGCCGTAGTTGACGGTGACGGCGGCGTCCGACCCCTGCGCGGGCTGGAGGACCCGCTTCAGCGGGCGGAAGTCGAGGCGGGCGAGAAGAAGGCCGAGCGGGGGCGTGACGATGTCGGCGACGAGCGATCCGACGATCTTCCCGAAGAAGCGCCGACGATGACGCCGACGGCAAGCTCCGGGACGTTTCCGCGCTTGATGAAGGTGCGGAACGGGATGACGAGGCCGCCGGTGCAGCCGAGCAGCTTCGGCAGGAGGCCCGGGGGCGGGGGTTTCTCTTCCTCGGTCATCGTTTGGGTCATGGACGTCGCGGCACCACAAAAGTGACCGTCACGTTTGTGGTGCCCGTATGATGGGTATTGTGGATCAGGAATTCCCGGAGACCCGCTGGTCGCAGCTGCTGGAACTGCGCGACCCCTCCCATCCCCGCTACGCCGAGCACCTCGAGCAGCTGGCGAAGCGGTACTACGGACCCGTCCATTCCTACGCGCAGGCGCTGAGCCGGACCGACGCCGACGACCTCACCCAGCAGTTCTTCGCGATGCTGCTCTCGCGGCGCGACCTGGAGAAGCTGTCGCCCGAGCGCGGCAGCTTCCGCGGCTTCCTCAAAACCGCCCTGCGGAACTTCATCCTGAGCGCGGGCCGGGCCGCCGCCCTGCGCGCCGCCGTCCCGCTGCGGGACGAAGCCGACTTCCGCTCCCCCGAGCAGGCCTTCGACCGCGAATGGGCCCGCGGGGTCCTCGCCGAGGCCGTCGCCCGTCTGCGGAAGGAGTCGGCGCCCGTCCCCTTCGAGATCTTCCGCGAGTATTGCCTCGAGGAGAGCGGGGCGTCCTATGCGGACCTCGCCCGCCGCCACGGCGTCAGCGAGGACGACGTGCGCAACCGGCTTCGCGAAGCCCGCCAGCGGCTGCGCGATATCCTCGAGGACCTGCTGCGGGACTACCTGGTTCCCGGACAGGACATCGACGCCGAGTTGAGGTTCATCCTCTCCAAATGAATTACGACCGCCTCCGGGACTTCCTCTCCGATCCGGGCCGGCGGATCGGTCGATACGAGATCGTCCGCAACGTCGGCGAGGGCGGGATGGGCGTCGTCTACGAGGCCTTCGATCCCGACCTGAAACGCACGGTCGCCCTCAAGGTGCTCAAGCAGGCCGACGCCGACCGCCTTCGCCGCGAGGCTTCGGCCGCCGCCAAGCTGCGTCACCCCAACATCGTCACCGTCTATGAGGTCGGCCCCGACTTCATCGCCATGGAATACCTCGGCGGCCCGGTGGCGAAGATCGACCGGGCCGTTCTGGAGACGGTCGCCGGAGCCGTCGCGTACGCCCACGCCCAGGGCGTCGTCCATCGCGATCTGAAACCGGGCAACGTGCTGAGGGACGCGGACGGCCGCGTCGTCCTGACGGACTTCGGGCTGGAGGGGGCGGGGACGCCGGGCTATAAGGCGCCGGAGGGCGTGAGCGGCCCGGCGATCGACGTCCATGCCCTGAAGGTGATGGCCCGCGAGGCGGGGTTGGCAGTGTCGGGCGACACGGCCGAGTCGATCGCCCGGGAGCTGCGGCCCCGGGCGCGCTGGCCGTGGGTGCTGGTTCCGGCGGTCGCGGCGGCGGGATTTCTGCTCTGGCCGCGGGCGGGCGATCCGCAGCTGGAGCAGTGGCGGAGCCGGGAATCGGAGCTGACGCGGCAGCTGGAGCGGGAGCCGGGGCGCGTCGATCTGCTGCTGGCGCGGAGCCAGCTTCGCCTGGACCGGACGGACTATGGCCGCAACCGGGGCCGGAACCCGCTGCCGGACTATGCGACGGCCGAAGAGGATCTGACGCGCGCGCTGACCCTCTCGCCGGGGTCGAAGGAGATCCGCTACCGCCGGGGCAGGGTCCGCACCCAGCGCGCGGTCTATAAGGTCCGCTACGGCCTCGATCCGCTGACGGACTGTGCGGGG
>DASQOM010000346.1:0-14404 GCA_035644495.1 Planctomycetota bacterium
CGGGGTCGGCGGGATCGGCCTGCTCTGCATGATGGTGGCGAAGGCGGCGGGGCCGGGTCGGCTCATCGCGATCGATCCCAGCCCGGTCGCGCGGAAGAACGCGCTGGCCCTCGGCGCGACGCACGTGATCGACCCGAGCGACGGCAAGGCGAAGGACGCGGTCTACGGGATCCTGCCCGACGGCCCCGACCTCGTCGTCGAGGCCGCGGGGGCGATCGGCGCGGTGAAGCTGATGGTCGACCTGCGCCGCCGCGGGACGAAGTGGAACGTGTTCGGGATCACGACGCATGAGAAATTCGAGCTGGACGGCGGCCTGACGCATTTCCTGGAGGGTCGCATGGATGCGAGCTTCGGGACGACGTCGATGGCCATGCAGATGGCGATCCGGATGATCGAGCGCGGCGTCATCGACCCGGGGAAGATCGTTTCCCACCGGGTTCCGCTCGCGAAGATCCACGACGCGATGACGATCATGGCGACCCCCGACCGCAACAAGGTGATCGTCCAGCCCTGAAGAGGAACCCGGAGACTCCGGTCTTCTCCCTCTTCTCAAAACAGGTTCTTCTTTGTGGTCGCTGTGTCCTTTGTGTCTTTGTGTTCGTCTTCTCCCCGGGGTTGAATGAGCGAATCGCTGGAACGCCGCGTCGTCTCGAAGGTGTCCTGGCGGCTGCTGCCGTACCTGTTCCTCCTCTACCTCGTCGCCTATATCGACCGCATCAACACCGGCGTGGCGGGACTGCAGATGCGGCGCGACGTGCCCATGGACGACGAAGCCTGGGGCTTCGGCGTGGGCCTCTTCTTTCCGGGCTACTTCCTCTTCGAGGTGCCGAGCAATCTGATCCTGGCGCGGGTGGGCGCCCGGATCTGGATCGCGCGCATCATGATCTTCTGGGGCATCGTCTCCGCGTGCATGATGCTGGCGAAGACCGTGCCGCTGTTCTACGGGATGCGCTTTCTGCTCGGCGCGGCGGAGGCGGGCTTCTTTCCCGGCATCCTCTTCTACCTGACGAAGTGGTTCCGGGAGCGCGACCGGGCCCGCGCCGTGGCGCTCTTCATGACCGCGGGAACCCTGGCCGGCGTTCTCGGCAACCCGCTCTCCGGCGCGCTGCTCAAGCTGGACGGCGTCGCGGGCCTGCACGGCTGGCAGTGGATCTTCCTGGTGGAGGGGATCCCGGCCGTCCTGCTGGGCTTCTCCGTGCTGAAGTTCATGGCCGAGCGGCCGGCCGACGCGGCCTGGCTCGAGCCCGAGGAGCAGGCCTGGCTCGAGGGCGAGCTCGGGAAGGAGCGCGCCCTGAAGGCGGGCGGACCGCAAAAGAGCGTGGTCGCGGCGCTGACCGAACCCAAGGTGCTGCTGCTCACGCTGGTGTATTTCCTGGTCGTGACCAGCGCCTACGGCTTCGAGATGTGGCTCCCGGTCATCCTCAAGCCGCTGGCGCGCGGCGACGACTTCCTCGCGGCCGTGTATTCCGCAGTCCCCTACGTGGTTGCGACGGTCGCCATGGTGCTCATCGGGATCGCGGCGGATCGGACGGGGCAGCGTCGCTGGACGGTCGCCCTCTGCGCGTTCCTGTCGGCCGCGGGTTTCTTTCTCAGCGCGAAGATCGCCGGTCCGGCGCTCGGGCTGGCGGCGCTGTCGCTCGCGTGGATCGGCATCAAGTCGGCGCAGGGGCCGTTCTGGGCGCTGTCGGCATCGACCCTGAGTCCGGCCGCGGCGGCGGCGGGGCTGGCTTTCATCAACTCCGTCGCAAACCTCGGAGGCCAGGTCGGTCCCTGGCTCGTCGGCCGGTTGCAGAAGCAGACGCACAGCTTCTCCACGGGACTGCTGGCGTCCTCGGTCCTGCTTCTGGCCGCGGGGCTGATCGTGCCGACGATCCGCGCTCGACCCGGGCGTCCGGGGGGTAGTATTACTTAGGGGCGCGGATCGCGGGCGCCCCGGAAGGCACAGGGCATGGGGCACGAGATCGTCTATTGCACCCGCTGCCAGTCCCGCCTCACGAGCGCGGATTTCGATCGGGGCAGCGGCGTCCGCATCTCGAACTACATCTACTGCTTCACCTGCCTCACCGAGCACGAACGCACGCTCGTCGACAAGGCCAAGAAGGCCTCGTCGTCGGCGGCCGTCCCGAGGATCAGCGGCTCCTCGTCCCGGGCCGTGCCCACGGTGCCCGGCATGCCCGGGACCGCCCGGAAACCGGCCCCGGCGCCGAAGCCGGTCCCGGTCGTGGTCTGGGCCGGCTTCGGAGCCGGCGTCCTGGTCGTGATCGGACTGCTCTGGGCGCTGATGGCGAAGGGCGGGAGCCGGCCCCCCGAGGCGGAAGCCGCGCCTCGCCGGCCGCAGGTCATCGCCGTCCCTCCCGCGGCGCCCCCGAAGGATTTCAAGCCGGAGCTCGACGCCCTTCGCACCGAGATGACGGAGCCCCTGAACCGCGGCAACTTCCGGATGGGGCAGGCGATCCTCGACCGGGCGCGGCCGGCGCATCCGGAGGACGCGTGGACGCAGGCCGTGGACGGCCTGGGACGCGACGTGCAGACCCGGGCGAGGGCGCGCTTCCAGGAGCTGAAGGAATCGTCCGCACGGGCGGTCGAGCGCAAGGACGTCGAGGAGCTGCGGACGGCTCGTGCCGAGATCGCCGGCTGGGGTCCCGCCTTCCAGCCGCTGCTCCGCGAGTTTGAAGCCGCCTTTGGAGCGGCCCTGTCCGCCGCCGCGAATCCCCAGCCCGTCGCTCCATCGCCCGCGGATCCGGCACCGCCGATGCCGCCCAATCCTCCGCTGCGGTCGGAGTCCGCGAAGAAGTACGACGCCGCCTGGGAGAAGGCGATGACGGCCGCCGCCCGCCGCGAGGATGCGCGGGCCCTCGCCGAGCTCCGCGCCGCGGGGCGCGACGTCGCGGAAGAGGAGCTGAAGAAAGCGAATGCCAAGGACGTGAAGACGCTGGAACGCCTCCCGGCCCTCCGCGCCGAGCTCGCGAAGGCGGCGGCGGGGCTCAATTCCTGGGAGGAGGTCGCCCTCGACGTGATCCAGGAGGACGGCAGCCGCGCCGCGGTCAAGTCGACGGTCCTGAAGGCGACGGCGCAGCGCCTCGAGCTGCGCGGCGAGCCGCGGATGGTCGAGATCGACGACATCGCCCCCGCCTCGCTCGCGACGCTCTACGTAAGGAAGCGCGGGAAGCCGTCGCCGGAGGACGCCGCGGCGCTGGATCTCCTGTGCGCGCTGGATGGGGCGGGCTCCGCCGAGATGCCGGAGCGGCTGAGGAATTTGGCCGAGTCGGTGAAGGGCAGGCCCGTCGAGGCGAATCCCGCGAAGAAGACGGAGTGGGCGGCGAAGAAGCTGTACTACGAGGCCGACAAGGAGTTCCAGGCGCCGGAGACGCGCGCCGCCGCGCTCGAGAAATATGGCCGGCTCCTGTCCGCCTACGCCGACACCGCGTTCATCCGCGTGAGCCGCGGGGACATCTCGACGAGGATGCAGGAGACGCGGGAATACGTCTTCAGCGCGGCCCGGATGTCGGGCAAGGGGATCTTCAGCCTTCAGAAGGTCCAGGTCGTCCTCGGGAAGGAAAAGGTCGAGATGAGCGGCTGGCGCTCGAAGGACGAGCCCACCGCGGACGACGCCGCCAGCGCGGTCGAGGTCGGCTTCTTCGCCCCGGCCGCCGTCGATTACCGCGCCTGGGCGCTCGTGGGCGGCTGCTGCGCGACGACCTTCACCTGGTATCTGCAGGCGAACGAGCTGGCGTATGTCGACAAGAAGACCCGCAAGACCCTCGCCTGCGATCCCGGAGGCAACTTTGCCGCGCCCTGGGAGCACCGCGTGAAGTCGCTCAGCACGACGCACGGCGGCAAGAACCACGCGAAGGCCGACAAGGAACCGGCGATCTGGGAATGGATCGAGTTGCCCGCCCTCAAGTTCACCACGCCGGGTCTCAAGACCATCCGCTTCCTTCCCGGAAGCAAGGGGGAGGCGATGGCCGCCGTGCTGGTGTCGGCCGAACGCGACAAGCCGCCCCCGGTCGAGGAGCTGAAGAAGATTTCCGAGCTGGCGGCCGACGAGGCCGTCCCGACGTCGGCCCTGAAGGTCGGCAAGGGCGAGCCGGACTTGCTGTCCCAGATCCCGGAAGCGAGGTCCTATATCCTCGTCTACGACCTCGATCTCTCCAAGCTGCGCAAGCCGGTGCAGTACGACGCCGACCATCGCGCCGAGGTGAAGCGCCCCTTCGACCGGATCGGCTACGCCGTGGAGCTCCAGAAAAGCGGCGGCCCGATGCAGTATGTCTTCGTCTCGATGGACGCCTTCACGGACGATGTGGGCAAGATCGGGATCCCCGATGTGGCCAGCGGCGCCCGATTTCAGCAGAAGGTGACGTCGATGAACATCCACTCGAACGTCGAGGGGGTGACGACGGGCATCCGCGTCGACGGCGGGAACATCGAATTCTGGCCGAACAACTACGCGCCCCAGAACCAGGCGGGGATCCCCGGGGCTTCCGACGGCGCCTTCGATTTCGGGGATGCGATCACCCAGCCGGTGGACGGATACGGCTCCATGCAGGTGCACCACTTCAAGTCGGGGCAGACGATCTTCGCCATCAACGATTGGGGGGCGGGCAACGGCGCCGAGATGGGGATCGGAAACAGCAAGACGGGCAATCCCGACTACACGTTCACCAAGAATGCCGGCTCCTACTCCTATAAGCGGCTGCGGGTGCTGGTGCACCCCCGGTAGCCGTCAGCGTCCGAGGAACGCCGCCGCCGCCGACTTGACGATCTCGTGGTCGCCGTCGGCCCAGTCCTGCTCGATGTTCCAGAAGAAGATTCCCCGCAGCCCCTTCTCCCGCGCCCAGGCCCCCTTCAGCGCGGCGGACTCTGCGTCCTCATACGAGATCAGCTCGGCGACCCCCTCCTTGAGGAGGGTCGGGACGCCGACCTTCGCATCCCAGGCGCGCCGCCAGCCGTCCTCGATCAGGCCGCGCACGTCGTGGGCGTCGATCGACTCGTGCGTCGCTTTGCCCGCGGCCTTCTGGTGCCACGACTTCACCGCGAAGCCGCGGCCGTAGCAGGGGATCCCCATCTGCAGGCGCTCCCTGGGCCACTTGCGCGTGTCGGCCCAGTAGGTGAGCGCCGCCGAGGCGTTCGCGACCGCGCCGTCCTCGTCGTCCGGCGCCGCATGAAGCGCCGCATTATGGCCCGCGTGCTCGCTCCAGGGGCCGTGGAAGTCGTAGCTCATCACGTTCAGGAAATCGACGTTGCGAGTCAGCGCGCCCACGTCCCACCAGCGCCCGTACCAGTCCGAGCCCGGCGCGGCCGCGGTCATCGTGTTCCACGGGAGCTGCTCGCGCAACGCCCCGGTGAGCGCGATCAGGCCCTTGCGGTCCTCCTCGCGTTCGGTGGGCTCCCAGTCGACATCGACTCCGTCATACCCCGCATCGCCGACCGCCTTCGCGACCCCGGCGACGTAGCGGCGCAGCGCCTCCGGGGACGCGACGACGGCGCGGAACGCCTTCGCGCTGCCGGCGCCGCCGAGCGAAAGCAGAACCTTGACGCCGGTCTCGTGGGCGCGTCGGGTCAGCTCGGGACTGGGGATCGCCTTGTCCTCGATCAGGTTGCCGTCGCGATCGGATTTCAGGAAGGCGTGGGCGAGGTGGGTGAAGCGGTCGAACCGGATTTCCCTGAGATTGGGATGGGCGACCCAGGAAGGATAATAGCCGAGGACGCTGCGCGGGGCGGCGCCGGGCTTCTGCTGCGGGGGCGGCGCCGGGGCGAGGAGCAGGACAAGCCCCAGGGCGATCCTCATCGCTCCCTCCTTACGCCAGCAGCTTGCGCAGGGCCTCCTCCGCCAGCTTCGGGTCCGCCTGACCCTTGGTCTGCTTCATGATGCCGCCGATCAGCGACTTCAGCGCGGCGTCCTTGCCCGCCTTGAAATCGGCCACGGCCTTGGGGTTCGCGGCAATCGCCGCCTTTGCCGCCGTCTCGATCGCGCCCGTATCGGCGATCTTCGCCAGGCCTTTCGCCTGGACGACGTCGGCCGGGGCCTTGCCGCTCTCGACGATGTCGGCGAAAACCTCCTTCGCGCTCGCGCCGGTCAGCTTTCCGGCCTCGACCATCGCGATCAGGTCGACGAGGTCCTTCGGCGTGGTTTTGACCGCGGACATCCCGATCTTTTTCTCGTTGAAGATCTTGTTGAGCTCGTTGACGAGCCAGTTGGCGACGGGTTTGGGCTTGCCCGACGCCTTCGCCGCCTCCTCGAAGAAGTCGGCCATCGCCCGGTCGAACGAGAGCACCTTCGCGTCGTAGTCGCTCAGCTGGTACTGCTCCTGGAAGCGGACGCGCTTGGCGGCGGGCAGCTCCGGGATCTGGGTCCGGACCTTGTCGATCCACTCCTGGGAGACTCGGACCGGGGGCAGGTCGGGCTCGGGGAAGTATCGGTAGTCGTGCGCCTCTTCCTTGCTGCGCATGAGGCGGGTCTGGTTCTTCCCGGCGTCCCAGAGCAGGGTGGATTGGACGATCTTCTCGCCGGCGTCGAGGACGCGGATCTGCCGGGCATGCTCGTACTCCAGCGCGGCTTTCGCGTTCTTGAAGGAGTTGAGGTTCTTGATCTCGGTCTTCGTGCCGAACTTCTCCTGGCCGCGCGGGCGGATCGAAAGGTTGATGTCGCAGCGCAGCTCCCCCTTTTCCATGTCGCAGTCGGAGACGCCCGCGTACTGCAGGATCGTGCGGAGGGCGTTCATGTACTGGTAGGCTTCGTCGGCGCTGCGCATGTCGGGCTCGGTGACGATCTCGACCAGCGGGGTGCCGGTCCGATTGAGGTCGATGAAGCTGCGCGAGCCCTTTTCCTCGTGGATGAGCTTGCCGGCGTCCTCCTCGAGGTGCGCGCGGGTGATCCCGACCTTTTTGCCGCTGTCGATCTCGACCCAGCCCTGGCTCGAGAAGGGCAGGTCGTACTGGGAGATCTGGTAGTTCTTCGGCAGGTCGGGATAGAAGTAATTCTTCCGGTCGAACTTCGTGCGGGGGGCGATCCGACAGTTGAGGGCGAGGGCGGCGCGGAGGCCGAGCTCGAACGCAGCGGCGTTGAGGACGGGCAGCGAGCCCGGGTGGCCGAGGCAGATCGGGCAGACCTGCGTGTTGGGCTGCGCCCCGAACTGGATGGCGCAGCCGCAGAAGAGCTTGGTCCGGGTCTTCAGCTGGACGTGGGTCTCGATCCCGACGACGAGTTCGTAGTCAACCATGAAGAAGCAGGATAAACACAATGACACGGAGACACCAAGAAGATTCTGCGGCTATTTGAGTTCGCGGAGGAGGACGTCGACCGCGTCCTTGAGGACGGGCGTCATCCCTTCGCCGAGCTCGTCCTCGTTGAGCTTGACCATGCGTTCCAGGCGGTCGCGCGCCTTGTCGGCGGGAAGGCCGGCCACGAGGCTGCGAAGGTACCGGTCGAGCACATCGTGGGCGTCGAAGGGCCTGCCGACGGCGCGCAGGCAGCGGGCCTGGGCGATCGGGCCCAGCTTCAGCCGGTCGAGGTTCTCCAGCTCCTTCCCGGCGAGCTCGCCGAGCCGCAGCGCCTCGCGGTAATACGTCTCCGCTTCCGGGTCCTTCGCCATCTCGAGCACGCGGCCCAGCTGGTAGGCGTTGCGGCAATAGGTCGGGTAGAGCTCGAAGGCCCGGCGCTGGTGCTCGATCGCCTGGCGCAGATGCTCCGCCGCCTTGGCCGCCGCCATCTCCGACGTCTTCCCGGACTTCAAGTAGTACTGCCGGAACGAGCGGTGCGCCATCGACTTCTCGTAGTGGAGGGGGGACAGCCGCGGCCGCAGGGCGAGGGCGTTGTCCAGCGCCTGGAGGACGGTGCCCTCGGTCTCCTCGAGGGTGCGGGATTCCCGGGCCCCCGCCTTGATCAGGAGGCTCCACTCGTGGAATTTGGCCCGCGCGAAGAGCTGATAGGCGTCGGGGTTGAACGGGTTGTGCTTCTGCGCCGACTCGGCCACGCGGATGGCGTCGGAGATCGCCAGCGTCGGGTTTGCGCTCGTGCCGGCCTCGAACGAGCTGATTGCGGCACGCACCTCCTCGAGCTCGGTGTCGGCGGCCATCGCGCGCGGCGCAACCCAGAGGAGCAGCGAGCTGCTGATCAGGAGGAGGATGCCCGTGGCTGCGGCGCAGACGGCCTTGGGGAGTTTCACGACGGCCGAATCGCCGCGCAGCATCGCGATCAGGGCGAGGACCGCGACCAGCGCGGCCGCGACGCCGTATTCGTAGATCTGGAAGTCCACGACCATATGGACCATGAACCCCACGAGGCCGGCCCCGGCGCCGATGCGGGTCCATGTCAATTCCGTCGGCGGCGCCGCCTTCCGCAGCACCAGCCACGTTCCCGTCCAGGCCGCGCCCAGGACGATGGCGATTCCCGTACCGATGGAATCCGCCGACTGGAGGCAGCCCAGCAGCACGAGGAGCGCGACCAGGCCGAAGATCAGCCCGCGCGGGGTGACGGTCGAGATGGGTTCCGGGGAAGCCTTCCGGACCAGCGCCTTGCGGAGGCCCAGGACCAGGATGGCCGCGAAGGCGAGGAGGCCGACGGCTCCCATCTCCGCGAGCACCTGGAGATAGTCGTTGTGGGTCCGCTTCGCTTCCTGCTGGACGTCGGACTTGGTCTGGAAATAGTGCTCCTGCCAGTTGTCCAGGCCGACGCCGAGCATCGGAGCCGACGCGATGATGGGCGCCGTCGCACGCCAGTAGACTGCGCGGACGTGCATCGAATGGCTCCGGCCGGCGACGGTCGACAATAGCGGGCTCCAGAGGAGCAGCGCAACGGCGACGACCACGGCCGCCACGCCGGCCCCGACGGCGAGCGTGCGGCCCCGCTCGCGGGTCAGATACAGGCCGAGAAAGGTCGCCATCGCGCAAAAGAGGGCGACCCATCCGCCAAAGGATCCGGTCAGCCCGAGCGCGACGAGTCCGAGCGCCAAGCCGACGCCTCGGAGAATGAACTCCCGAGCGTCGATCATCGTTCCGGCCAGAAGCGGGAGCAGGAGGACAAGGAAGCACGCGAGCTGGTTGGGACCGATGAAGGTTGCGGAAGGCTCGCGAGTCTGGATGCGTCGCGCCATCTCGATCCCCTGGGATCCCGCGTCGGGCATGAGCGCGGGGAAGATGAGGAAGTACTGGATCAACGCATAGAGGGAGAGCGTGAACAACGTCGCCAGGAGGATGCTGAGCAGGAGGCGGCGGCCGAGCAGCTGCACACAAAGGACGAAGAGGAACAGAAAAGAGAGCCACGCCATCGCCTGGTCGAGGGCGGCGGGCTTGAAGCTGGCGCGGAGGACGGAGATCAGCGCGGCGACGGCGAAGGCGAGGAAGGCGAACTCGAAACCCGTGAAGCGGTACTCGGCGCCGCCGACGGTGGCGCGGCCGGCGAACCAGAGCGTCAACGCGACCCAGAAGAGCAGGTGGATGAAGAGGTTGAAGCCGGAGCCCGTCGTGGAGCCGGGCACCCCCTCCCGCAGGAGGAAGCCGAGCAGGGTGAGGAAGAGCGCGATGCGGTCGAAGATCGCGGTCCAGCGCTGATCAGGGGTCATGGCGTCGCCCGGCGGTTTCCAAGAGCGTAATGATCCCGAACGTGAGCAGAAGTTGCGCGAGAATCAGGAGGGCGCCGCGCTGCGCCACATAGTACAGCAGCACCGCGGAAAGGCCGGCGGTCAGCGTCAACGCGTAGACGGTCAGCACAGCCCCTCTACGGGACATCCCCAGTGCCGTGAGCCGGTGGGCGAAATGGTTGGTGTCGCCCTCGAACACCGGCTTCTGGTTGAAGAGGCGGATCAGGACGACGACGGCCGTGTCGAAGAGCGGGACGACGAGGATGGCGAGGGGCACGAAGTAGGTATAGAGCGGGTAGCTCGCCTTGTAGAAGGTGAACGAAAGGGTCAGGCAGGAGAGCCAGAACCCGAGGAAGAGGCTGCCCGCATCGCCGAGGAAGATTTTCGCGGGCGGGAAGTTGAAGCAGAGGAAGCCGAGGCAGGCGCCGAGGAAGGGGGCGATCATCGCGGCGATCAGGGTCTGCCCGGTCTGGATCGCGACGATGAAAAACGCGGAGCCCGACAGGAACGCCACGCCGCCGGACAACCCGTCCATATGGTCGAGCAGGTTGAACGCGTTGGTGACGGCGAGGATCCAGACGACGGTGACGGGGACGCTGACGGCGGGCGGGGCGTCGAAGAGCTGGAGGCGCGTGCCGCCGAGCGCGACGCCGACGGCGACGATCGTCTGCACGAGCAGCTTGAAGCGCGCGGACAGCCGGCGGCGGTCGTCGACGACGCCCAGGACGACGATGACCAGGGAGCCCATCGCGAAGACCGGCCAGGGGAAGGTCTTGACGCCGGGCTGCTCGGCAGGCAGTGCGGGGAGCCGCTGCGCGACGAACGTGGCGGCGAGGACGACGAGCGAGACGACCAGGCCTCCGCCATAAGGGATCGGCTCCGTATGGATCTTGCGGGGGCCGGGCAGGTCGAGGAACTTGACGCAGCGGGCCAGCCGGATCATGAGCGGGATCAGGGCGAGGGCGGCGACGAGCGAGCCTCCGAAGAGCGCCCCGAAAACGACGGTCATACCCCGAGGGCGCCGTTGATGTCGGCCTTCATGTCGACGACGGCCTTCTCGACGGCTTTCTCCCAGGGAAGGCCCTTATAGGCGTCCTTCTCCCACGCGGTGATGATGCCGCGGGAGGAGTTGACGACGGCGCCGAGTCCGTCGGGGTTGAAGCAGGCCTTGAGGTCCTCGGCCTTGCCGCCCTGGGCCCCGTAGCCGGGAACGAGGAAGAACGCCTTGGGCAGGGCGGCGCGGATCTCGGCGGCCTGCTTGGGATGCGTCGCCCCGACGACGGCGCCGACGGCGGAATAGCCCGAGTCGCCGATGAGGGAGGTCCCCCAGCCCGCGACCTTGTCGGCCAGGTGCATATAGAGGGGGCGACCGTCGACGATGAGGTCTTGGATCTCGCCGGACTTCGGGTTGGAGGTCTTGACGAGGACGAACAGGCCGCCGCCGACTTTCTGGGCGGTCTGGGTGAAGGGCTCGATGCCGTCGGTGCCGAAGAAGGGGTTGACGGTGACGGCGTCGGCGGGGAAGGCGTAGTAATGCGCCTCGGCGTAGGCCTTGGCGGTGTCGGGTACGTCGCCGCGCTTGACGTCGCCGATGACGAGGAGGCCGTTGTCGCGGGCGTGCTTGCAAGTGGCGAAGTACGCGACGATGCCGTAGGGGCCGAGCTTCTCGTAGAAGGCGATCTGGGGTTTGACGGCGACGGCGTGGTTTTTGACGATCTCGATAAGGGCGGCGTTGAAGTCGAGGACGGCCTTGCCGGCGCGTTCGATGTCCTTGGCGGTGCCGTGCTTGAATTCATCGGGGAGGGATTCGAGGCGGGGGTCGAGTCCGACGACGACGCGGGACTTCTTGGCCTTGATGGCGTCGATGAGGCGGTCGGCGAAGTTCTTCATGTGGGGCGCATTCTATGAATTCCGCGACCCCAAGTCCAAGGGACCTCAGCTTCCCGGGGTGAGGCGGCGGATGAAGGACTGGGCCGCCGACTCGCGGACCGGAGCCGACGAGTTGACTCCCTGTTGCTTGACGAAGCGGTCGACCGAACGCGCTCGCGTCAGGGCCGCGTCGTAGGTGATCACGCCGCGCTGGTAGAGATCCTGCAGGCACTGGTCCATCGTGTTCATCCCGTCCTTGCGGCCGGTCTCGACGAGATTGTAGAGCTGGTGCAGGTTGTTCTCGCGGATGGTGTTCCGCACGGCCGCGTTGGCGACCATCACCTCGAAGGCGAGCGCACGGCCCTTCTTATCCGCGCGCGGGATCAGGTCCTGCGTGATCACGGCCTGGAGGGAGTTCGCCAGCTGGAGCGTGATCTGCTTCTGCTGGTCGCCCGGAAACACCGCGGTGATGCGCTCGACCGTCTGCATCGTGTTCGGTGTGTGCAGCGTCGCGATCACCAGGTGCCCCGTCTCGGCCGCCGTCAGGGCGGTCGCGATCGCCTCGAGCTCGCGCATCTCGCCGATCACGATCACGTCCGGGTTCTGGCGCAGGACGTGGATGAGCGCGCGGGAGAACGAGTGGGTGTCCGTATGGACTTCCTGCTGGACGATCAGGGCCTTCTGCGGGCGGTGGACGTATTCGACCGGGTCCTCGATCATGACGATCTTGCAGCGGCGTTCGCGGTTGATGAGGTCGACCATGTAGTTGAGCGTCGTCGTCTTGCCCGCTCCCGTGGCGCCGGCGATGAGGATCAGGCCGTTGGGCTTGCGCGCCAGCTCGTCCATGATCGACGGTAGGCCCAGCGTGAAGGAGTCGGGGATGTTGAAGGAGCAGAGGCGGACGGAGACCTCGGGATTCCCCGCGTGGAAGTAGATGGTCACCCGCGCGCGGGCGCGGTCGGCGTCGAACAGCGAGAAGCAGAGCTCCCAGTTCTTCTGGAGGTGCTGCTTCTGGTCGTCGTTCAGGATCTCGTCGACCATCCGGCGCAGCTCGTCGGGCTCCATCGGAGGCCGGTTCATCAGGATGATCTCGCCGTTGATGCGCATCGCGGGGGAGATCCCCGTGATCAGGTGGAGGTCCGAGGCGGTCATGCTCCGCGCGATCTGCATCAGGTCCAGGAGCTTCACGGGGATTACCTCCGTTGGAACAGGGAGCGGAACGTCCGCCAGAGCTGGTCGACGAAGCCGCGGCCTTTCAGGGCGTCGAGGGCGAGCCGCGACAGATCGAAGTCGCGGTCGAGCGACAGTGCCTGCCGGTAGGAGTGCTCCGCGGAGGAATCGAAGCCGAGTGCAAGCTGGCAGTCGCCCATGACGTGGAGCGCGAAGGGGGCCGCGGGTTCCTGCTTCACGGCCTTCGAGATCCAGGTCATCGCCTGGGCGAAGCGCCGGTACGCGTAATAGACCCGCGCGATCCGCAGCTGCATGAACCAGTCATGCCTCGACTCGGACGAGGCCTTCTCGAGGCAGTGGTCGTCGTTCGACTGCCGCGCGGCCATCAGTGCCTCGCCGCGGGCCAGCCAGAGATAAGGCGTCGCCCCCCGCTGGGCGAGGGCGGCGTCCGTGAATTCGATGGCCTTCTGCGGATCGCCCTGGCGCGCGACGGCGACGGCCTTGGCCGAGAGGACGTCGGCGCTGTCGCGGTGGAGTTCCAGGGCCTTGTCGGTCCAGAGGCGGGCTTCCTTGAAGTCTCCCAGCTCGATTAGCATCTGGGCCTGGCCGACCCAGGCGGCGACCACGTTGGCGTTGAACTCCAGCGCGCGGGAGTAGTATCGCAAGGCCTTGTCGAAGCGCGCGCGGCGGAAGTCGAGGTCGGCGAGCTTGAGGTAATAGATCTCGTCGCGGACCTCCCCTGCGGCGGCCGGCTCCTCGCGGAGCGGCTCCTTTTGACCGTCGAACTCCAGGTTCGAGAAGCGTCCCATTCAGGACTCCAGCGCCGAGACTTTCTTGGACAACCAGACGGAAGCAGCGGCCGACGCCACGAACGTGATCGTCATGACGATGATCTGTGTGGTGTAGTCGACGCGCGCCACCCGGATTTCGCCATGGTCGATGCGCGGTCGAGCGACGGAGACGAACGTATTCGCCAGCAGCGTCAGCAGCGGCCAGTACAGCAACATCAGGCCGATCAGGAGCGCGGCCATGCCCAGGAGCCGCTTGCGGGCCTTCGGAGACTTCCCCCAGGGCGTGGTGTCGAGGATGCACATGGCGTGCGTCGACACCATGAAACCGAACAGCATCTGGCCGGTGGCGCCGGTGAAGTTGATGACGCTCAGGATCAGCAGTCCCGCCACGAGCAGGAAGTAGATCATGGCCGCGAAGGGTCGGCGCTGGAGATAATGCCCGAGGCCGGGGATCAGCGAGGCGACCGGCGGGATCCAGGACCGGGACAGGAGGTCGGTGAGCCGGAAGTCCGCCCGGGACGGAGCCATGTAGGGCTGCCCCGGCCCGCGGCCTTCGAGTCGCGGCGGGGTCAGGTCGAGGAAGCGGTCCTCGTCGAAGACGTATTTGCAGCGGCGGCAGACCTGGTCGTTGAGCGGCCGGTCGAGGCTGCACTTCGGGCATTTCATCCGCGTTACCCCTGGCGTTTCTGCTGCTGCTTCTGCTGCTGGGCCGGCTGGATCTCGACCCGCGAGTCCGGCTCGTAATACTCCTGCGTCAGCTCCTGTCCGAGCGCCTTGCCGACGATCTGCTCGACGAGCTTCATGTACTCGAGGCAGCTCTTGCCTTTCGCGCCGGAGGTCTCGAGCCGGACCTTGCCTTCCTTGCCGATCTCGATCCGCAGTTCGTGGGATTCCATTCGTCTACTCCTGATAGCGGCGGACGTGCAGCCGGATGGCGCCGTCTGCGGCCTTCTCTTCGGAGACCGTCGAAAAACCGCTCTGACCCAGTTCCTGGGA
>DASQOM010000347.1:0-15821 GCA_035644495.1 Planctomycetota bacterium
CAGGACCACCTTGGCGGGCTCGGGCTTCGGGGGCTCGACTTTGGCCGGCTCCGGCTTGGGAGGAGGCGGCTTGGGCGGCTCTGTTTTCGCGATCTCGGGTTGAGGAGGTTCGTTCCCCGCGGTGAACATGAAGTACGCGCCGATGACGAGCAGAAGGCCCGCAGCGATGCCGACGTAGAGCATCGTGCGGTTGGCGCCACCGGGAGGCGGGGCCAGGGCCCGGATGTCGACCGCGCCCTGGTCCGTGGGCATCGCGGAGTCCAGCGCGCCCCGCATGCGTTCGCCGGTGGTGAACGCCGCCTCAGGCTCGGACTCGGGCTCGGGGGCTGCGACGGGGGATTTGGCGGCCGGCGCCGGCTTTGCCTTCGCGTCGGCGAGCGGATTCCACTCCTCCTCCGCCGCGGGACGCTCCAGCCAGTCCTTCACCTCCTGATACGCCGCGCCGCAGGCATCGGAGCAGAACGAGACGCCCTGCACCTCGGTGATGCACATGAGGCAGACCGGCTTCTCGCAGGCTTTGCACGAGCCGACCGACGGCGATTCAGGATGGTTGACGCAGACCTTTTCCATGAACGATTTCCTCCGACCCCACGCCCAACTCCGGGATCGACCCATTGTAGTCCGAGCCCCCCAAGAAGGAAAGTCTCTCCTCACATTTTTCCGACTTCCTGATATGCTTCTCCGGTGAATTTCGCCGACCTGGGATTCGTCCGCGTCGCCGCGCTGCAGACGCCGCTCCGCCTCGGGGATCCGGCCGCCAACGCGTCGGCGATCCTGTCCGGGGCTCGGCGGGCGGCCGAGCGGGGCGCAGCGATCGCCCTCTTCCCCGAGCTCGCCCTCACCGGATACACCTGCGAGGATCTCTTCCAGTCGCGCGACCTCCTGGCCGGCGTCCGAAAGGCGCTCGGAGACCTCGCCCGCGACGCCGCCGCGCTGGCCCTGGCCGTCGTCGCGGGCGCTCCGTTCCAGGCGCCGGACGGGCGCCTCTACAACTGCGCCTTCGTGCTCCACGGCGGTCGGATCCACGGCGCAGTCCCGAAGATCCACCTGCCGAACTACGGCGAGTTCTACGAGCGGCGCTGGTTTGCGTCCGGCTCGGACGCCGACGTGGCCATTTCCGACGAGCGGCTCGGCGAATTCCGCCTGGCTCCGCGCCAGCTCTTCGAACTGGGCCGCTGCGCCTTCGCGATCGAGATCTGCGAGGACCTCTGGGCGCCGGTCCCGCCGAGCGGGGATCATGCCCTGGCCGGCGCGCAGCTGATCCTCAATCCGTCCGCGAGCAACGACTGGGTGTCCAAAGCCGACTACCGACGCCAGCTGGTCCAGCAGCAGTCGGGCCGCCTCAATGCGGGCTACGTCTACGTGTCGTGCGGACCCACCGAGTCGACGAAGGACCTGGTCTATGGCGGCCACGCGATCATCGCCGAGAACGGGGCGCTCCTGGCCGAGGGCGAGCGCTTCGCGTTCGCGGGCTCGATGACGGTCGCGGACATCGACCTGGACCGTCTCGATCACGACCGCTCGCGCAATATGACGTTCGGCAGTTCGCCGTCGACGCGGTCCGCTTATGTCGTCGCGAAACTAGGGGAGCTGCCGAAGCTGGCGACGCTGGACCGGAAGGTGGCGCGGACGCCCTTCGTTCCGGACGACCCTGCGACGGTGGGGGAGCGCGCCCGGGAGATCTTCCGCCTGCAGGCGAGCGGCCTCGCGCGGCGGCTCCAGGTCGACGGCTGCTCGGTGCCGGTGCTGGGCCTCTCGGGCGGTCTCGACTCGACGCTCGCCGTCCTGGTCTGCGTCGAGGCGCTGAAGATCCTGGGGCGGCCCGCGTCGGAGATCCGGGCGGTGAGCATGCCCGGGCCGGGCACGACGGAGCGGACGCGGACGGCGGCGTCGGCGCTGGCGGCGCGGCTGGCGCTGACGTTCCTCGAGATTCCGATCGGCGCGGCGGTGACGCAGCACTTCGCGGACATCGGGCACGATCCGAAGGTCCACGACGTCGTCTTCGAAAACGCGCAGGCGCGGGAGCGGACCCAGATCCTGTTCGACCTGGCCAACAAGCACCGCGGCATCGTGGTGGGCACGGGCGACCTGTCGGAACTGGCGCTCGGCTGGTGCACCTACAACGCGGACCATATGGCGAGCTACGCGGTCAACGTCTCCGTACCGAAGACGCTGGTGAAGCACCTGGTCCAGTGGCACGCGGATCACGTCGCGGACGAGGCGACGCGGGCGGTGCTGGAGGGGATCCTGGCGACGACGATCTCCCCGGAGCTGCTGCCGCCGTCGGCCTCGGGGGAGATTGCGCAGTCGACGGAGGAGGTGGTGGGCCCGTACGTCCTGCACGACTTCTTCCTGTACCACCATCTGCGCTGGGGGGCGGGGCCGAAGAAGATCCTGGCGCTGGCGGTGCCGACCTTTGCCGGAGAGTACACGCCCGAGGTGATCCGCCGCTGGCTGCGGGTGTTCATCGAGCGCTTCTACCGCCAGCAGTTCAAGCGCACCTGCCTGCCGCCGGGTCCCAAGGTGGGGTCGGTGAGCCTTTCCCCGAGAGGCGATCTGCGCCTGCCCGACGAGATCGACCCCGAGTCCCTCCTTCGGGACATCTGAGAATAAAACAGACCGTCTGTTTTATCCCTTGGGTCGGCGGGGAGGGGGCTTGCGGGCGGCGGACCAGGAGAAGCCCATCCGGCTGCTGTCCGTCTCGGCGGAATCCTGGGCGATCTCCAGGCGATAGATGGTCCCGTACGGGATCAGGTGCAGGGAGGTGTCGCAGGTATCCGATCCCGCCCGATAGGCGCGAAGCGCCAGGTAACCGTCCGCCATCTCTTCGATGCGGCATACATCAAGCGTGGTCCCGTCGACCAGATACAGCGTCAGCTTCTGGGCCTGATCCTTCTTGGGCTCCACCAGGTCGCCCAGGGTCACATTGAAGAAGGTCCGGTTGAACGGCACATCCCCACCGCTGCCGCCGATGAGCTGGACCGACATGAAGGCTCCCTTCGCTCAAACAAGCCAGGCTGTCTTGAGGGGGCGCGTCACCGGCGCGCGCGGCCCGATTGCTCGGTCAACGTCCGGAAGCGGCTGAGGATTTCCAGGCTGAGCGCCCCCGGCAGCATCCGCCAGCCCCAGTTTCCCGTCGCCACCCCCGGCCGGTTCATGCGCGCCTCCGACCCCAGATCCAGCAGATCCTGCACCGGAATCATGGCCGTGTCGGCGGGCGACTTCATCACCGCCCGGATCATCACCCAGGCGATGTCCTTGCCGTCGGTCTCGAGATAGCGGTGGATCCAGTCCTTCGTGCCGGGGTGCTCGACCGACTCATACCATCCGCGCGAGGTGTCGTTGTCGTGCGTCCCCGTCGCGGCCAGCGAGCGCTTGGGATAGTTGTGCGGGAGGTGGGTCTGGGCGGGATCCCAGCCGAAGCCGAACTGCAGCACCCGGATGCCGGGCAAGTCGAAGTCGTCGCGGAGCTTCGCGACCTCCGGCGTCATGACGCCGAGATCCTCTGCGATGAGTTCGAGCGGGCCGCCCTGGCGTTTCAGCCGCTCGAACACGGCGCCGTCGGGCCCCTGGATCCAGCGGCCTTTCAGCGCGGTCTTCAGCCGCGCGGGCACCGCCCAGGCCCGGTGGAAGCCGATGAAGTGGTCAATGCGCACCGCGGTGAAGCGCGCGAGCGTCGTGCGGAAGCGCGCCACCCACCACGCGAAGTCCTGCCGGAGCATCCGCTCCCAGTCGTAGAGCGGGAAACCCCAGAGCTGGCCGTCCTTGGCGAAATCGTCGGGCGGCACTCCCGCCACCCGCATCGGCCGCCCGCGGCGTCCGAGATCGAAGAGGTCCTGCTGCGCCCAGACCTCGGCGCTGTCGTACGGGACGTAGAACGGAACGTCGCCGATCAGGCCGATCCCGCGGTCGCCGCAATAGCGTTGCAGCGCGTCCCACTGACGCGCGAACGCGAGCTGGACGAAATCGTGGAAGCGGATCTCCGCGGCCAGCCGGTCCCGCGCCGCCGCCAGCGCCGCCGGCTCGCGCGATCTCACCTCGGGATCCCAGCTGCCCCACTCCGCGCCGCGGTGCGCGTCCTTCAGCGCGCGGTACAGCGACCAGTCCGCCAGCCAGTCCGTCGAGCGCCGGAACGCCTCGAAGCGGTCCCGGTCCGACGCCGACGCGCCCCGCTCGAAGGTCGAGAAGGCGCGGCGCAGCCGGTCGTTCTTGAAGACGTCGACCTCCGCGAACGGGACGCGGTCCGCCGGCCACGACTCGGGCGCGACGGTGTCCTCCCCGTTCAGCCAGCCCTCCTCGGCGAGGCGGTCGAGGCTGATCAGGAGCGGGTTGCCGGCGAAGGACGATAGGGCGGAATAAGGCGAGTTGCCGAAGCCGGTGGGACCGACGGGCAGCATCTGCCACCAGGTCTGTTTCGCCTCGGCGAGGGCTTCCGCGAAGCGCATCGCGGGGGCGCCCAGGTCGCCGATCCCCGCGGGTCCCGGAAGCGACGACGGATGCAGGAGGATGCCGCTCGCGCGGCTCCGCAGGGTCGGCGCTGTTGGTATGGGCATTTCGGAGACCGGAGGATGAATACCAGATGATTGCGGACCGGTCCACCTGAAAGTGTGCGCCCGATCGAGGCCCGGTCTTCTGCGATAACTCCCGCTGGACCGTCGGCGCGGAATCGAATAAGATGCCCGGGCTTTTCAGAGAGGGTAACGACACGCGCTTCGCCTCGATGATCTTCGTCCTTGCGGTCAGCCTGACGTCCGGGCTCCGCACCTTCGGGGAGATACCCCTCCGGGGAACCGTGATCGTGGGCACCCCGACGGCCCTTCCCGTGGACGCCGTCCCCGGGCAGTCCGTGACCTTCACCGTGACTGCTTCGACGACCGCGCTCGGGACGCCGCTGGAGTTCTCGTGGGACTTCGGCGACACGGTCACCACGTTGTTTGCCGTCGGGACGTCTCCGAACTCGGTAAACCACATCTATGCGGCGATCGGCCACTACACCGTGACCGTCGCGGTGCGCGAGTTCGGCAATCCGCCGAGCCTGGTGACCAGCACCCTGAAGTTCACCGTGCACCGGCCGCTGTCGACCGCCAAGCCCCAGGCCTCCTCCTCGATCATCCTGGATTCGACGAACGGCAAGATCTGGGTCGCGAACGCCGACCAGGACACTGTCAGCTCCATGAGCCTGGGAGGCAGTCTCCTGACCAGCTTCACGGTCGGCAAGAACCCGCGCACGCTGGCGCAGGCGGCGGACAAGACCATCTGGGTCGTCAGCCAGCAGAATCCCTCGATCAGCATTCTGGATCCGCTCTCGGGCGCGTTGCTGCACGTCATCCCGCTCCCGCACGGCTCGCTGCCCTACGGCATCTGCATGACGCCCGACGGCAGCGCGGCCTACGTCTCCTTCCAGGGCAGCGGCGGCGTTGCGGAAGGGGCTGCGGGAGACCTTGCTCAGCGAGTTGACGTAGGCGGCGAGGGCGTCCAGATCGGCGTTCCGTCCGGTGTTGGTGGTCCCCATCGGGGCATTGGGAGCTCCGGTGAACCCCGCTCCCGAAAAACGGAAGAAGATGTCGTTCTCGAAGTCCTGGATCTCGTCGAAGTTCGCAGACCAGTGGGCGTTGCCGTGCTTGACGCCGGCGCCGTTGCCGCGGCCCTGCTGCATCACCGTGTTCCGGAAGCCTTCACCGCGGTTGGTGAAGTCGAAGACCCGCATGTCCGCCCCGCCGTCCAGGTGGCAGCCGGCGCTGCTGATATAGCCGTTCAGGCTCATGCGGGGATCGCCGGCGTCGTGGACCTGAACAACCAGATCCTCCTTTGGACGGCGGAAGACGACAAGGAGGACGCGTCGGCGACCCTGGTGACGCTGACGGTGACCGGATCGACGGACTTCATCGTCTTCTACGACAGTCATGCGACGACGCTGCCGACGTGGCTGTCGACGTTCGTGGCGACGGCGGCGGGCAACGTCGCGATCACCCCGGGCACCGCCGGCACCGGACTGCTGATGAAGGCCTATAAGAAGACCTTCCCGGCGGGACCGGTCGTCCTGGGAGGCGCCCAGCAGGGCGGCCCTACGGGCGCGCCGCGCAATCACTTCGCCATCCTCAAGCCTGCGGTGAAGACCTTCGAGGAAGGCCCGATGTCGCAGCTCGAGTGGGTGCACGACCGCGACGCCGACGGCGACGGTCTGCACGACGATTTCGAGGCGATCAACACGCCGCTGAGTCCCTGGGTGTTCAACAGCAACGTCGCAACGCTGCCCGACGAGGATAAGATTCTGAGCGGAACGCAGACGGCGTTCCAGGCCCAGGTGATCGCCGAGACGCCCCTCCGGCCGGCGGCGGAGGAGGCGGCGGCTGCGGGCTCATGGGTCTGGAGTACGTCCTGCCGCTGCGGTTCCTGCGGTTTGGGCGGCGGCGCCGGGCCTGATTGTCGCGTCCTACTACAGGGCTGAGTCAGGGGGACCTTCATGCGATTCCTTCTCCTCGCGGCAGTCACCGTCGGGCTGACGGTCCAGGACAAGACGCTGGGCCCGACGCCGGATGAAGTCCTCAAGGATTTCAAGCAGGCCTACGTCAAGGCGGGGCAGAACGTGTCCGCCCGGGTCGAGGCCGTCCGCGACCTGGCTCGGGCGCCGCACGCGAAGACCATGGCCGCGCTGGGCCAGGTCCTGGTGGGCAACGGCTCGCAGCAGGAAGTGAGCGAGGTCCGCATCGCGGCGGCGGAGACGATCGGGAAGTCCTTCGCGGCGATCCCGAATTCCTGGAAGCCGCTGGCGACGGTCGCCAGGAACCGCGATAGGAAGGCCGGCGAGGTGCGGATCGCGTCGGTGCACGCCATGAGCGAGATCGCGGCGCCGTCCAGTCTGCGGACGCTCCAGGAGTTCGTCGACGACAAACCCTTCGAGATGGCCAAGGAGGCGGTCGACGCCCTCGCGAAAATCCCCGACCGCAGTTCGGTCCCGCTGCTCATCAAGCTGCTGCGCGAGGTGGAGCGCGTTCCGGAGGACCAGATTCTGCCGGAGCTGCCCTTTCACGGGGTGGGGCTGGGAGGGCCGGTCATCGACGACGCCCGCAACGAGCAGATCGTGCGCCGCAAGGTGCTCTATAACCCGACGCTCGACGCCCTGAAGGCGCTGACCGGGAACGATTTCACGACCTTCAAGGACTACCAGAAATGGTGGTCCGCCAACGGTTCCTCGTTCAAGGTCCAGGGGAAGAAGGGCTAAGCCATGAAGAAGACGATGCGCGCGCTGCCCCTGGTCCTCGCGATCCTCGCGGGCTGTTCGTCGGAGCCGGCGAAGATCCCGCTGAAGGCCGGCGTGATGAAGGGCCTGACGTATACGACCGAGCGATCGGAAGCCGTGAACGGCTGGCTGACCGTGAAGGCGGACGGCGCCGAATCGAAGCAGCTGCTCCAGAAGGAGGAGCGGCGCACCTTCCAGGACGAGATCCTGGAGGTGGACGGCAGCCGCGTCCTGAAGCTGCGCCGCAAGGTGCTGGCCTGGAGCCTCAAGCGCCAGGCGCCCGGCGAGGCCTCCTACGCCGAGGTCCCCCGGACGATGGTCGGCAAGACGATCATCCTCAAGCGGACCGACCTGGGGACGGAGTATGAGGACGCCGAAGGGATCCCCCTGGGCGAGCTGAAGGCCCACCTGCTCGGCACGTTCGAAGCGCTGCTCTCGCTGCCGCCGGAGTCGGTGTCCGTGGGCAGCTCCTGGGAGCTGGACGGGGACCGGATCGTCGACGTCTTCAGCGACGAGTCGGGCAGCCGTCCGTTCAAGGTGCGTTCGGCGATGGGCACGGGGCGTCTGGACAAGGTCGAGGGCGGCCTGGCGCAGATCACGGTGAACGTGAATGCGATCGGCGCATTCCGCTCGCTGCTGGACGTGGACGTGCTGCTGGACCTGACCATCCATTTCCGGATCGACCAGGGCTCGGGCTATCCGATGAGCATGGACGCGCACGCGGACGGCAAGATCTCGGGCGAGGTGGACCGCAAAGGCAAGCCCGCGATCTACATCGGCGAGTTCAAGTTCGACGCGGCGGCCTCGAACAAGTACTAGCGCGCGCGACGAAGACGGTTGGTACCCCCGGCGCGAGTCGAACGCGCAACCACCGGATTAGAAATCCGGTGCTCTATCCAGTTGAGCTACGGGGGCGGATAGACCGAACGAAATTGACGCGGAGGGGGGGCTAGAGCGCGGGCCTTGTTCTTCGAAGGGCGGGGCAGGGGGCCGTCATGGCCTCATTATACGCGCGCGGCCCGCGGCCGGGAAGGGGATTTCCCGAGCAGCGACTTCACCCGCCGCACAAGCTCCTCGTTCGAGGTCTTCGACTTCAGAAGCGCCGACGTCACCGTCCCCGCCGTCCGCGGCGAGATCTCGTGCGCCGAGAAGACCAGCGAGGGGATCGGGGTCTTGGTCGACGACCGGAGCGCCGGAAGCAGTTCCAGGCCCGAGCCGTCGGGCAGGCCGATGTCCAGGATCAGCAGGTCGAAGTCCTCCCGCTTGAGGATCTCCCAGGCGCCGAGCACCGACTTGGCGTGGACGATCTCCGCCGTGTCGGAGAGCAGGCTGCCGACGACCGCGATGATGTCGTCGTCGTCCTCGACGTGCAGCACGCGCGGCTTCCTGGACGCGGCGTGGACGGACGTCCTCCGCAGCGCCTGCTCGAGGCGTTCCTGCGGGATGGGCTTCTCCAGCCAGTCCACCAGCCCGAATGCGTTGCCGCTGAGCGCCGTCGCGTTCTGCTCCAGGTTCGCGCTGATGACGATCACCGGCAGTTCGCGCGTCGCCGGGTTCCCCCGGATCTCCTTCAGGAGCGCGATGCCGCTGCCGTCGGGCAACGAGAGGTCGAGCGTCATCCCCGCATACGTCCACGCAGCCAGCAGGACCCGGGCCTCCTTCAGCGTCGGCGCCAGGTCGCAGTCGTAGCCCTCCTTGTCCAGCATCTGGCGCAGCACCTCGGAGATGTCGCGCTCGTCTTCGCAGACCAGGATCCGCGGGCGGGAGGAGCTGGTCGAGACCGGCGCCGCGGGCCGCTCCTCGTTCAGCTCGACCCAGAAGGTGGAGCCGGCGCCGAGCTTCGTGTCGAAGCCGATCGTGCCGCCCATCCGCTCCGTGAGCGCCTTCGAGATGGCCAGGCCCAGCCCGGTGCCCTTGCGCTGACTGCCGTCGGAGGCGTCCGCCTGCGCGAACTTCTGGAAGATGCGGGGACGGAACTCGTCGGGGATGCCGGGGCCCCGGTCGGAGACGCCGACGTGGAAGCGGCCGCCGGAGCGGAGCACCTCGACGGTGACCATCTCGCCCTTGGGGGAGAACTTGCAGGCGTTGGAGACGAGATTCGTCAGCACCTGGGTGAGGCGGTCCGAGTCGGCCAGCACGAGCGTGTCGCCGGCCGGAAGGGAGACGCTGAGGCGGATCCCCAGGGAGTCGGCGAAGCCGCGGGTGGCGTCGACGGTCTGCGTCACGAGGTCCGACAGCTGGAGCGTGCGCATCTTGAACGTCATCTTGCCGGAGGCGACCTTCTCGATGTCGAGGATGTCACTAACGAGGGCGACCAGGCGTTCGCAGTTCTTCGCCGCGATGTCGATCATCGGCTTGGCTTTCGGGGAGAGCGAGCCCAGGACGCCGCTGGCCACGAGGCCGAGGGCGCCCCGGATCGAGGTGAGCGGCGTGCGCAGCTCGTGGCTGACCGTCGAGATGAACTCGTTTTTCAGCTGTTCGACGCGGCGCATCTCCGTGACGTCGCGCAGGAGGACGCTGTACATGCGGCGCTCGCCGAGGCGGACCTCGTTGGCCTGGATCTCGAGCGGAAACTTTTCGCCGGTGATCCGCGCGCCGGTGCCGTCCCGCTTTCGGGCGCCCGCGCTCCGGATCTCGTCCCAGGAGATCGAGACGATCGAGGAGAGCGGACGGCCGGCGATCGCCGCGGCGGAGAGGCCGAACATCGCGGCGACCGCGGGATTGGCGGATCGGATGCTGCCGTCCTCCTCGACGCTCAGGATTCCGTCGGCGGATCCCTCGAGGATCGCTCGCGTTTCCGCCTCGTGGTCGGCCAGCTTTCGGGTGCGTTCCTCCACCCGGCTCTCCAGCTCCAGGTTCGCGAGGTTCAGGTCGGCCGCGCGGCGGCGGTCCCGCTGCAGGAAGGCCGCGATCGACAGCACGAAGACGGCGCCCGTCACGAACATCGCGTCGCGGTACGTTTGCGATGTCCGTGCGGCCGCCTGGCGGCGCTGCGACACCTGCGCGTGGAGGGCGTCGATGCGGGGCTCCAGGGTGCGGGCGACGAGCTGCTGGAGGTCGGCGGAGACCCGCGGGCTGAGGTCCAGGATCCGTCGCGCGTGGCGGTCGGCGAAGCCGAGATCCTCCGCGGTTTCGGCGGACGCCCCGGTCCGCGCGGCGGCCAGCCGGCCCAGCGCCTCCCGCATCTGGCCTGCCGTGTCGGCGTCGCCGCTCCGGTCGTAAAGCAGCGCGCTGCGGACCAGGTCGCGGACCCCGTCGGGCGGACGGGCTCCGGCATTGCGGTCCAGGTCGACGAGATAATCCAGCGAGTTCTGCACGAGGGCGCCGCCGGAGCGGAAGCGCTCCGCCAGCGCCTCCTTCTCCTGCAGGAACGTGCGCAGCGGCTGGAGCGCGGTCGGTGGATCGAAATCGGCATCCGCGTCGAGCAGCCGCGCCTGGGACTCGGCCTGGCCCAGCAGGGCGTCCGCCTGCTGGAGGGCGCGGACGACGGCGTCCTGGCTGTGGGACATCGACGCGCGCAGGCGGAGTACCTCCTGGGTCAGGGTCGGGACGGCGGCACGCAGGCCCTCCAGGGTGTCGAGGACGGAGCCGGCGCGGTCCGCGGCACGTCCCGACGTCCAGGACAGCGTGCCGAGCACGAGGGCGAGGAGGATCAGGACGGAGCCATATAGGTTTCTCATGGCCTACCGCGTTTCTCCGGAGAGGGAGCCCAGGAACTCCGTGATCAGCCGGGCCTCCTCGCTGGACAGCCGCTTGCCGAGCTGGTACTGAGCCATGATCGTCACGGCCTCTTCGAGCGTGGCGACGGAGCCGTCATGGAAATACGGCGCGGTCCGCCCGACATTCCGCAGGCTGGGGACCTTGAAGACGTACTTGTCCTCCTCGCGGCCGGTGATCTTGAAGCGGCCGAGGTCGGCATGATCCAGGGTGCCCCGATCGGCGAAGTAGTCGCCCATCGCTCCGAACTTCGAGAAAAGGTTGCCTCCCGCATTGCTGCCCTGATGGCAGGTGACGCAGCCCTTCCTCTTGAAGAGCTCATAGCCTTCCTTCTCCCGGTCGGTGATGGCCGTGCCATCGCCGCGCAAGAAGCGGTCGAAGCGCGAGACGGTGACCAGCGATCTCAGGAACGAGGCGAGACAGGCGGTGACCTGCTCCTTCTGCAGGGGCTGGGTGAAGATCGCCTGGAAGTCGTTCCGATAGTCCGCGTCGTCCTGAAGGACCTTGAGGATCTCGGGCCAGGTGTTCTTCATCTCCTTCGGGTTGAGGAGGGGGCCTTCGACCTGCTGCTCGAGGGTGTCGGCGCGTCCATCCCAGAACTGCCGGAAGTTGAAGGCGACATTAAAGACGGTGGGCGCGTTGCGGTCGCCGGCCTGGCCGCCGACGCCGATCGACACCGGGCGGCCGTCGGCGCCGCCGCGCGTCAGATCGTGGCAGCTGGCGCAGGAGATCGAGCGGTCCTGGGAGAGCCGCTTGTCGAGGAACAGTTTGCGGCCGAGGGCGATCTTTCGGGGATCCCCCGTGCTGCGCAGCGGCAGGGGATGGATCGGCTCGGTCATCCAGGCGGGATTCTCCTCCTCGAGCGGCGCCACGGCGGCGGGGGGAGCCGGCGATGGAGCAGATTTGACGAGGGCGACTGCCAGGCCCGCGCCCACGAGCAGCGCGACGGCCACGAGCCCCAGGATCCATCGAAACAGCACTAGTGTCGCCTCCAGGTTGACGCAGGAGGTATGCAGAAAGCATGCCACGCCAACCTTGGTTCAAAATTAGTGCTTGTTGCGCCTTCCCGGGGGCGGGATCCGACAAAAATGTCGGAGCAGGGCGCACAATTGACGTCAGGCGCGGAAGTCCCGGATCGCCTTCATGAACCGGTCGCCGAAGCTCTCGAGCTTCGCGAAGCCGATCCCGTGCACCCGGAGCATCTCGCCTTTCGTCGTCGGGCGCTGACGCGCCATGGCCCGGAGCGTCTTGTCGCTGAACACCATGAAGGCGGGTACGCCGTTCTCGTCGGAGATCTCGCGCCGCAGCCCGCGGAGCTGCTCGAAGAGCTGCTTGCCGTCCGCGTCGAGTGGCGTCCCTTCGTCCGAGACGGTTTTAGACTCTTCCGCCTTCTTCGCCCGCTTGCCCCCGCCGGATTTCGACGGCGCGGTGCCATAGAGCGCCGCGGGCTGCACCCCCTTCAGAATGTTCGCGCCCAGCGGCGTGAGCCGGAGGACGCCGTACTCCCCTTCGACCCGCAGCGCCCCCTGGTCGTGGAGCTGGTGCAGCCATGAGATCAGGATGTTCTTGGGCTTCCCCGGCATCAGCCCGAAGACGTCCAGGGCGTCGTGGCCGCGCTCGACGACGCGGTCCGTCCGCTCGCCGGCCAGCACCTCGGCGACGTAGGCCGGACCATACCGCTGATTGGTGCGGATGACGCCGGTCAGCAGGGTGCGCGCGAGCTCGGTCGAGTCGGGCAGGGAGCCCAGGCCGCCGTTGCACACGTCGCACGCGTCGCACTTGTCGCGCTCCCACGACTGGCCGAAGTACTGCACGAGCCGGCGGTGCCGGCAGCGCGCCGACGTCGCGTAGTTGTACATCTCCGAGAGCATCTTCAGCTTCGTGTCGAGGTCGCCCGTCTCGTTCTTCGCGATGATCGAGTGCCACATCTGGTAGTCCTGGCCCGAGTGATAGAGGATGCAGTCCGCCGGCTTGCCGTCGCGGCCCGCCCGCCCCGTCTCCTGCTGGTAGTGCTCCATCGACTTGGGCATCGCGGCATGGAGGACGTAGCGGATGTCCGAGCGGTCGATGCCCATCCCGAACGCCACGGTGGCCACGACGACGTCGACCTCCCCCGCGGCGAAGCGGTCCTGGGTCCGCGTGCGGTCCTCGTCGTCCATCCCCGCGTGATACGGAGCCGCCTTCACCTTCTCCCGCTTGAGGCGGCGGGCGATGTCGTCGACGTCGGCGCGGCGGATGCAGTAGACGATGCCCGCCTGGCCCGCGCGCTTCTTCACCTCCTCGACGATGTCCTCTTCGGCGTCCCCGCGTTTGATGGCGCGGTAGTTGAGGTTGGGGCGGAAGAAGTCGCCCACCAGGACCTGGGGGTCCTTCAGGCCGAGCTGCTCGACGATGTCGTCCCGCACGCGCGGGGTTGCGGTCGCGGTGAAGGCGTGGACCGACGCCTCGGGGAACTCCTTCTTGAGCCGGCCCATCTCGCGGTAATCGACGCGGAAGTCGTGTCCCCAGTGGCTGATGCAATGGGCCTCGTCGATCGCGAAGGCGCCGACTCTGCCCATGCGGAGGACGCGATCGAAGCCGCCGGCGGCGAAGCGTTCGGGGGCGACGAAAATGAGCTTGTACTGTCCGCGCGCGATCCCGGCCTGGACGCGGCTCTTGTCGGACGATTCCAGGCTGCTGTTGATGAACGCGGCCTCGACGCCGCGGGAGAGCAGGCGGTCGACCTGGTCCTTCATCAGGGAGATGAGGGGCGAGACGACGATGGTCAGTTTGTCGGACAGGAGCGCGGGGGCCTGATAGCAGAGGGACTTGCCGCCGCCGGTGGGGAGGACGACGAGGGAGTCCTTTCCCTCGACCGCGGCCGTCATCGCCTCGCGCTGAAGAGGGCGGAGCGCGTCGTAGTCCCAGTACTTCTTGACGACGTCCAGCAGCGGATCCACCGCGCGCATCATAGATCGCAAGACCTTTGCGGGGAAGCGACTTGTGGGGTATACCGGAGGCCGTGCCGGGCTACTTCAAGATTCCGCTGAACCTCCCGCATGCGTCGACGATCGCGGGCCGCATCCTCTTCCACCTGCGAAGGGGGTGCGCCGACGCGGACGTGCTGGAACGGGCGACCCGGTTGGCGGTCCTGCTGCAGCCCTGGCAGGACCAGGAGGACAACGGTCCCGCGGAGGCGGCGGAGAAGGCGCGGCAGGAGGCGGCGTCTCTCGGCCGCGCCGTCGTCGACGATATCGAGAAGGGATCCTTCGGCGGAGACCGACTCGGGCAGGCGGTGCGTAATCTATTCGAGTGCCTCGAGCTGGGGGAGGAGGGAGCCGAAATCTCGCTTCGCGCCGGAGAGAACCCGAGGTCAACCCTGAGGCCGTAAGGTAGCCGGCAGTCCGTAGTCCGTAGTCGGCAAGTCTTCTCCCCTCTTCCCCTCCCTTGGGGGGGGGCAGGGGGGTATCTGCTGTCTACTGTCTCCGCACTACTGTCTACGGAGATACCCATGAAGACAACCCTCATCCGTCTGTCCGTATTGTCGCTGCTGATCGGTGGCGTGTACGCGATGGCCGGCTCGCAGGCGGGAAAGAATCCCACCGAACAGCCGCTCAAGATCGCCGACGGCGTCTGGTTCGAACGGCACAACGACATCGGCAAGTTCGGCTCGAACATCTCGTGGATCGAGTTTCGCGACTATGTCGTCGTCATCGACACCTCCTTCCCTCTGGGAGCCGAGGAGGCGATCCGAAACATCAAGGCGACGACGAACGGGAAGCCGATCCGCTACGCGATCGTGACGCACTACCACGGCGACCACACGCTGGGGGCCGGGGCCTTCGCCAAGGAGGGCACGACGATCGTCGCGCACGAGAACGCGCGGAAGGAGTTCCTCGCGCGCAACGTCGAGGGCTATCTCAAGACGGCCGAGCGCGACCCCGTCTATGCCAGGTACAAGCCGACGGCGCCGCAGCTGACGTTCACGGACAAGTTCATCATCGACGACGGCTCGCGCCGTGCGGAGGTCTATTACTTCGGGCAGGCCCATACCACGGGCTGCATTTTCATTTTCCTGCCGAAAGAGCGCATCGTCTTCACCGGGGACGCCTGCGTGAACGGCCCCTTTAACTATATGGGGGATTCGGACACCGCCAGCTGGATTGACGTTCTTAGCCAGGTCCAGACGCTCGATCCCGACACCGTCGTGCCCGCGCACGGCGCCGTCGCGAAGAGGGAGCTGCTTCAGACGCAGAAGCAGTACTTCCTCGAGTTGCGGGCGCGGGTGGCGGCCATGGTGCAGGAGGGGAAGACTCTCGACCAGGTGAAGGCCGACGTCGACGTCCCGATGTGGCGGGAGTGGACGGGGGAGAAGAAGCTCAGCCTGGAGAACGTCTCGCACGTGTACCGGGAACTGACGCGCGGTCCGCTGAACTGGGCGACGGGGGACCTGAACCAGCCCGGGCGCTCGGTTGCGGCGATTCCGCCGGACGAGCTGAAGGGGCTCCCGAAGCTGAAGTTCCTGGCGGGCAGCCTGACGCCGGAGGATCAGGCGGCGATGGCCCAGGTCGCGCCGAACGTCGAGATCGTGGTGGCCAAAGGGCGTGACGAGGCGATGGCCCTCGCGCCGGAGGTGCACGGCTGCGCCGGCTCGTTCGTGAACCCGGAATTCCTGAAGGCGGCGAAAAATCTGCGCTGGGTGCAGCAGTTCAGCGCGGGCGTCGAGGGGATCACGTTCATCCCCGAACTCCGCGACAACGACCGCATCGTGCTGACGAACATGCGGACGATGTTCGCGCCGCCGATCGCGGACCACGTCCTGGGAATGCTGATCTCGCTGACACGGAGCCTGCCGCACTACGAGGACCTGATGAAGGACGGGAAG
>DASQOM010000348.1:0-25056 GCA_035644495.1 Planctomycetota bacterium
CTCTATGCGAGGCTCCTCGCCTCAATCGCCGAATGCCTTGTGCCCGTGCGTGCCCGAACTAATCCCCGCGAGGTGTGTACGAAGATGTCCAACTACCCCAAGAAATGGAAGTCAGCCTGTGCTTAACCTCCTGGTATTGGGCCTAGAGGGAGGGGTGTTCCGTGAAAAAACCGTCCGATCTTCCCGTCCGTCCCGAGCTTGATGAAAGGAGTCCCGATGCCTCAGATGCTGGCCGTCCTCAGCGCGACCCACGTGGTGCTGGTGGTCGTGGTGGTGCTGTTACTCTTCGGAGCCCAGAAGATCCCGGAACTGGCGCGCTCGCTGGGCTCGGGCCTGAACGAGTTCAAGAAGGGAATGCGGGAAGGGGAGCAGGCGCTCCTCCGCGAATCCGAGACGCCGACGCCCGCGGCGCCCCCGGCGAAGGAGACGACGACGAGCCCCAAGTAAGGATGACGTTCGTCCAGCATCTGGACGAACTCCGCACCCGGCTCCTGCGCTCGATCGTCGCCCTGCTGATGACCGTCGGCGTCTCGATGTGCTTCTATCGGGGGCTCCTCGATCTCGCGACCCTGCCGCACTACCGGGCGATGTCCTGGGTGGGCAGCGGAGCGAGATTCATCATGGGCGGGTTCGATTCCATCACGGCCATCATGAAGCTCGCGGCAATCGTGGGCTTCTTTTTCGCATCCCCCTATGTGGCGCGGGAGCTCTGGGGCTTCGTCGCGGCCGGCCTGTACCGGAACGAGCGCCGATACGTGAAGGCCTTCGCCCCCGTGTCGTTCCTGCTCTTCATGTTGGGCTGCGTCTTCGGCTATTTCCTGCTCATCCCTGTCGCGCTCTACGCGATGGTGTCGATGATGCCGCTCGACAAAGTCGATCCGGTCCTGGCACTGGGCGACTACCTCGGCTTCGTCATGACCCTGACCCTCATTCTCGGCCTCGTCTTCCAGTTGCCGCTCGTGATGGTCTTCCTGACGAAGATCGGCCTCGTCCCGCCCGACCGGTACCGCTCCTGGCGGAAGCACGCGATCCTGGCCAATATCGTCTTCGCCGCCGTGATCTCGCCGCCCGACCTGCTCAGCATGGCCGTCTTCGCGCTGCCGCTGCTGATCCTCTACGAAATCGGGCTCTGGTGTTCCGTATGGGCGAGGGCGTGATAAAATCGGGACATGGAGGACCAGCATCCCTGCCCGTTCTGCGCCGAACCGATCAAGCTCGAGGCCATCAAGTGCCGCCACTGCGGCGAGATGATGCCCGGCCAGGTGCGGCCGGCGGCGCCGGCGGGCAGCCCGATGGAGCAGACCGAGCAGCATCTCAAGAACCTGGTGCTCGGCTATACGATCGTCTCCATCCTCACCGCCCTTTTCGGCTGCATGTTCCTGATGCACCTGGGCATTGGGATCCTGACGCTCGTGGCCCCGGAGAAGATGGCCGGCGGGAAGGGCGGTCCGCCGCCCGCATTCTTCGGCTGGATCTTCACCGTCATCGGAGGCGTCGCCGTCCTCAGCTTCTGGACCATCTCGGGACTGATGTTCGCCGCCGGCCGCTGCCTGCGCCAACGGAAGCGCCATACGTTCTGCCTGGTCGTTGCCGGCCTGAGCCTTTTCTTCATGCCGTTCGGAACGGCCATCGGCGTCATCACCCTGGTGATGCTGACCAGGCCGGAGGTCAAGGCGCTGTTCCAGGACGGCGCGAAGCCCCTCTAAACCCTTCCCTTGGCCCGGGGGCCTCCTTATACTCGCCCCGTGGCATCCCCGCTCATGGAGCAGTATTCCCAGATCAAGGCGAAACACGCCGACGAGATCCTCCTCTTCCGCCTGGGCGACTTCTACGAGATGTTCTATGACGACGCCAAGACCGCCTCGAAGGTCCTCGGCATCGTCCTCACGTCGCGTGCGAAAGGCGACGCCCGCGTCCCCATGTGCGGGATCCCGTATCACTCGTCCCAGTCGTACATCAACCGCCTGCTCAAGGCGGGGCACCGCGTCGCGGTCTGCGAGCAGCTTCAGGATCCCGAGGAGGCCGACGGCATCGTCGAACGCGGCGTCGTCCGCGTCATCACCCCCGGCACGCTCGTCGAGGAATCGATCCTCGAGGAGAAGAAGAACAACTACCTCGCCGCGGCGGTGAGCGACGGCCCGAAGACCGGCCTCGCCTGGGTGGACCTGTCGACCGGCGAGTTCCGGCTGGCCGACATCCCCGGCGACCGGCTGCCCGACGAACTGGTCCGCCTCGCGCCGAGCGAGACCTTGCTGCCGGCGTCCATGGTCGAGACCCAGGGGCCGCGCGTGCAGGCGGCGGCGGGCGGCATCGTCACGCCGTTCCACGACTGGACCTTCGACCGCGACAACGCGAAGCGGCTGCTCTGCGAACACTTCGGGGTGAAGTCGCTGCGCGGCTTCGGCGCCGAGGAGCTCGGCCCCGCGGTGGCCGCCGCCGGCGCCGTGCTCGCGTACCTCAAGGAAACCCAGAAGGGTCCGCTCCAGCACCTCACGCGGCTGGAGCGCTACGTCGGCGAAGGCCGGATGTTCCTCGACCGGCAGACGCAGACGTCGCTCGAACTGACCGAGACCATGCGCAGCGGCGAGCGGAAGGGTTCCCTGTTGTGGGTGCTCGATAAGACGCGAACCCCGATGGGCGCCCGCCTGCTGCGGGAATGGGTTACGTCGCCGCTGATCCAGGTCGCGGACATCCAGGCGCGCCAGGGCGCCGTCCGGGAGCTGGTCGAGGACGAATCGCTGCGGACCCAGGTGCAGGATCTGCTGAAACTGATCTTCGACCTCGAGCGGGCGCTGGCCCGGGTCGGGGCCGGACGCGCCAACGCGCGGGACCTGGTCGGATTGAGGAGTTCGCTGCAGCCGCTGCCGAAGCTGGCGGGACTCAAGTTCAAGGCGAAGGGGCTCGGGGCGCACAAGATCTCGAAGCACGCGGAGCTCGCGGAGTTCCTGCAGAAGGCGCTGCAGGACGATCCGCCGCACCTGATGACGGAGGGCGGCATGATCCGCCGCGGCTTCGACGCGGAGGTCGACAAGCTGCAGGCGATCTCGACCGACGGCAAGAGCTGGATCGCGAACTTCGAGGCCGAGGAGATCAAGCGCAGCAATATCCCCTCGCTCAAGGTCGGCTACACGCAGGTCTTCGGCTACTACATCGAGATCACGAACGCGCATCAGTCGAAAATTCCGGCGGGCTACGTCCGCAAGCAGACCCTGAAGAACGCGGAGCGCTACATCACGCCCGAGCTGAAGGACTACGAGACGCAGGTCCTCAACGCCGAGGACCGGATGAAGGATCTCGAGTACGAGGCGTTCCAGAAGGTTCGCGCCCGCGTCGCCGAGGAGATCTCCGAACTGCAGCAGACGGCGAGGTCGCTGGCGTTCCTCGACGCGGTCGCGTCGCTGGCCCAGGTCGCGATCGAGAACAAGTACGTCCTGCCCGAGATCGACGACTCGACCGCGTTCGACGTCCGCGATGCGCGGCACCCGGTGCTCGAGGTGGTGATCGACGAGAAGGTGGTGCCGAACGATGTGGTCCTGACCGGGGACAAGCCGGTGTCGATGATCACGGGACCCAATATGGCGGGCAAGTCGACCTATATCCGCCAGGCGGCGCTGGTGGCGCTGATGGCGCAGCTGGGGTCGTACGTGCCGGCGGGCTCCGCGAAGATCGGGGTCGTCGACCGCATCTTCACGCGGGTGGGGGCGGCGGACGAGTTGACGCGCGGACAGTCGACCTTCATGGTCGAGATGAGCGAGACGGCGAACATCCTCAACAACGCGACGAACAAGAGCCTCATCATCCTGGACGAGATCGGGCGCGGGACATCGACCTTTGACGGCGTCTCGATCGCCTGGGCGGTGACGGAGTTCCTGCACGACAAGCTGAAGGCGCGGACGCTGTTCGCGACGCACTATCACGAGCTGACGGAGCTGGGGCGCATGCTGAAGGGCGTGCGGAACCTGCACGTCTCGGTCAAGGAGTGGGGGGAGGGGATCGTCTTCCTGCACCGGATCGTGGAGGGGCCGACGGACAAGAGCTACGGCATCCACGTGGCGCGGCTGGCGGGGATCCCGAAGCCGGTCGTGGAGCGCTCGAAGGTGATCCTGGCGGGCCTGGAGGCGATGACGCTGGATCAGTCGGATCAGCCGAAGCTGACGGCGAAGAAGCCGAAACCCGGCGAGATGCAGCAGCTGGCCCTTTTCGCCGGGGCGCCGACGAAGCTGGAGCGCGACCCGATCCGCGACGAACTGGCAGCGGTGGATTACAACAAGATGTCGCCGATCGACGCCCTCAAGACGCTCGCCGACTTCGTCGAGCGCTCGAAGAAGAAGTAGCCAAAATCGCGTCCGCCGCTCCCTATAATAGTCCTGAGGTCCTTGAACTTCATGAAGGCGTGGCGGATCTACTTCGGCTGGGCGATCGTGACCGCGCTCGCGATGGGCAGCTCGGCCCGAATCGCTTCCCAGCGGGAATCCTCGCTCCTCCGTGCTCCCTCCCCCTCGGCCGCTCCGGATCGAATGTCCTGGAACCCCTGGTCAGGGATCCCAACCCCGAGGGGGCGATCCCGCGTTAGTCCCCTTTGATCTCCAGCCGATCCTTCACTTCCTTCGGCAGCTGCGGTTTCGCCTTCCCCCAGTCGCAGAGCTCGAAGTCCATCTCGGTCCGGTAGGTCTTCAGGTCGGGCTGCTGGTCGGGGACCTTGTAGGCGATTTTCACCGAGCGCTCGTCCACCGCCTTCACGAGTCGACCGTCCTTCTTGTTGAAGTAGATCCGCAGGATGCCCCGCGCGGTCGAGCTCCAGCGGATCTCGTCCGGTCGCGTCAGGGTTTTCTTCTCCACGGCCTTGTCGATCATCTTCTGCAGCGACTCCCTCAGCGCCGGAGCGCGATAGTAGAGCACGTAGCGGCGGCACAGGACGCCGTCCAGCTCGCGCTCCTCCGGCTCGCGCCCCTTCTCCACGTCGAGCAGCAGCGCCTCGAGGATCCGGTGCGGCGCCTCCGCCCCCTGCAGCGTGCGCACGATATCGGCCGCGTCGGGATCGATCTTCTCCGTCTTCTCCCCCAGCCGCTCTTCCGGCGTGAGCCAGAGACCCTCGGGTCCTTTGACCAGGATCTTCTCGCCGTTGCGGGCGGACTGGTAGACCTTCATGCGGCTGGTGAGGATGGGGCCGGGGAGGGATTCGCCTTCGCGCTCGAAGCGCCCCTTCACCCGATAGGCGTAGCCTTCGTCGCCGGTCGTGCGCAGCCCCTGGCGGATGGCCTCGAGCTGGGGATCCGCCTGGAAGAGAAGCGGGAGCAGGAGAAGGAATCGCATACCACCTTAGACGCCGCCGGACCAGCCTTACTTCGACGCTTCCATCGCGTGCTTGCCGGCTTCCGTGCCCGCGTAGTCCTTCGCGAGCTTGCGCAGCGTCTCCTTGTTGCCCTGCGCCGCCTCGATCTTCGCGTCGCCGGCCTTGGAGATCTCCTCGAGCGCTTTGTTCGCGGCCTCGACCTCGGCCTTCAGCACGCGCGGATCGTATTTCAGGACCTTCACCAGCCGCGCGATCGCGGGCTGGATGTTGCCGCGCGCGTGCTCCATCAGCGCCAGCAGGACCTCCGCCCGCGCGCCCGGCGCGGTGCTGCGGTAGATCTTCACGAGTTCGTCGAAGTACTCGCTTCCGGCCTCGGGGCTCACCGCGCAGGCCAGCTCGCCCTTCTTGAAGAGGATCTCCGTCTGCTCGTTCAACTGCTTCTGCGACTCGGCGACTTCCTTATAGCCGTTCTTGCCGGTGAGGCAGATGTCGACCAGCAGCTTCAGGCCTTTTTCCTCGTCGGTCTTGAGCAGGTCCGCCGCCTTGGCGAAGTCGGCCTTCAGCTTCGTCTCGTACTTCATCACCAGGTCGGGCGTGTTCCGCACGATGGTGCGGATCGCGTCGACGGAGATGTTGTTCACCTTGACGAAATCGTTCGTGTAGAGGTCGCAGCCGATGCAGGCGGGTGCGGTCTTGATGCCCCAGGCTTTCTGGTAGACGTTCTCCTTATCGAGGTCCATCTTCACGAACGCCCACGGGCCGCGGGAGGCCTCGAGGGCATCCTGGCAGGTGACGAACTCGTTGGGCTCCTTGTCCTCGGTGAGCGGGCGGATGTAGACGAAGATATACTTCTTGTCGGTGGGCTCGATGCCCATGGCCTTGAGGCGCCGGCGCTCCATCGGGCTGAGGTTGTCGCCGCCGCTGCCGACCTTGTCGATGCTGGCATACCAGGGGATGCGCTCGCGCATGTCGCGGCCGAAGCCGCCGCCGACCTGGGCCTGGGCGAGGCCCGCGAGGGCCAGGAGGAACGACGCGGTCAGAAGGTGCTGGCGCATAGATCCGTCTCCAACGTGCATTATTAATACACGACTAGAGGACACCCGGTTCCGGGATTCCAGACATTAGATATCGCGGCGATTGCTTTATTCCGCGGTCCTGCGAGAAGCGTATCAGAGGACGGGGAGGGCCGCAATCCCCGCAAGATCGGACCCGCGTCCGCAAAGGAGATCCTGTGCGTGGATTCGCTGCGTTCCTCGTGATCGTCCTGGCGGCCGCTTCGGCGAGGGCCGAGGAGTGGCCCCAGTTCCGCGGACCGACCGGCCTGGGCTACACGCCCGACAAGAAGCTGCCGGTCACCTGGGGCGGGCCTACGAATGAGAACGTCGCCTGGAAGGTCCCCCTGGTCGGCGAAGGTCACGCCAGCCCCATCGTCTGGGGCGATCGCGTCTTCCTTTGCACCGTCCGCTGGCCGGGCGGCAAGCAGGACCCGAAGGTCATGCCCGAGCATCACGTTTCCTGCTATAAGACGGCGGACGGCAAGCAGGCCTGGGACACGACCCTCGAAGCCGGACCCTGGCTGCGGAGCGACTTCCGCAGCGGCCCGGGCGGCGGCTACGCCGCGCCCACGCCGGCCACGGACGGCAAGCGCGTCTATGTGGTCTTCGCCTCGGCGGTCATGGCCGCCCTTGAGATGGACGGGAAGATCGCCTGGCGTCAGGAGATCAGACCGTACTCGTTCGACGTCACCATCGGCGCGAGCCCCATCCTCCATGGCGACACGGTGATCTTCCTCTGCGCGATGGCGAAGGCCTCGGACTCGCGCCTGGTCGCTTTCTCCAAGGCCGACGGCTCGGTGAAGTGGGAGACGAAGCTGCCCAAGATCGGCTTCGCCCATTCCACGCCGGTCCTCCTCGATGTGAGGGGCAAGCCGCAGATCGTCATCATCGCCTCGGGCATCGGCGCCCATCCCGAGGCGCTGCAGGCCTTCGATCCGGCGGACGGAAAGAGGATCTGGTGGTGCAAGGCCGCAGGCGACGCCTCCTCGCCGGCGTACGGGAAGGGCATCGTGTATACGGACTCCGGCCGCGGCGGCAGCGGCGTCGCGGTCGATCCGACCGGGGAGGGCGACGTCGCCGCGACCCACGTCAAGTGGACGGTCGGCGGGCTTTCGGAGGCGATCGGCTCGCCGATCATCGTCGGCGACTCCGTCTTCCGCCTGCAGAGTCCGGGCGTGCTGCGCATCTGGAACGTGTCGGACGGGCAGGAGACGGACAAGCAGCGACTTGCCGGGGTGAGCACGACGTGGGCCAGTCCGATCGCCGACGGAAACGGCCGCATCTATTTCGCGAGCGGAGGGAAGAGCACGGTCATCGAGGCGGGCCCGCAGCTCAAGGTCCTCGCGGTGAACGAGCTGAACGACCCCAACCACGCGTCGCCCGCCGCGGCCAACGGCAGCCTCTATCTCGCCGGCCTGAAGAACCTCTACTGCATCCGCGCGAAGTGACGAATCGTTGACGGAACTGCGGGGCGGACCTAAAGCGGGCGCGTCCCCCTATATGGAACTCCCGATGCGCTCATCCCGGGCGATTGGGGGAAGCCCGAGGCCGACTTCGGTACGAAGATTCCGGGGAGGCTGCTCCGCCTCGACCTCAAGACGAAGAAGGTCCTGCCGATCACGAAGGAGCCCACGGGCAATCTCGACGGCGTCGTGAGCGACGGCCACGGCGGCTATGGGGTGACCGACTGGCGCGCGGACAAGGTGAAGCTGCTCCGGCAGTTCAAACAGGGGACGGCCGACCACGCCTGTCTTCCCGCGAGCCGGACGCTGATCCTGCCGCACCTGCTGGAGGACAGGGTCGTGGCGACCGATCTGTCGGCGGATCTTCCGGTGCGGGCAGGATCGCCTTGGCAGCCGCTACGCGATGTTCTATCATTTGCGGATGGCCGACCCTTCCACCCCGGACGAGCTTCCCCCCGCGATCGCGCTCATCGAGCACCCGGCCTATCTGGAGGCGCGCATTTCGGCCACCGAATCCATGAGCCGGATGAAGCAGCAATTGACGGAGCTGCTGGAGCACTGCAGGAGCAGGAAACCCGCGCGCCTGCTGGTGGACTTCACCGAAGCTGGCGGCGGGTATTCCGTGATGGATCGATACGACATCGGCACGATCGGGGCGCAGCTCTTTCCGTACGTGCGACGGACCGCCGCGCTCGTCACCCTGCAGCAGGAGGATCCGCAGAAATTCGCCCTCCTGGTCGCTCAGAACCGCGGCCTCACCGTCGACCGGTTCACGGACCGGGAGGCGGCTCTGAAATGGCTGCTGAGGGACCCGTAGCGGATCAGGGGATCTTCAGCGGTTCCACGGAGCAGAGCCGCCGGAAGTGGGGCTTCTCCACGCAGACGTTCACGATCAGGATCGTCGCCTGCGCGAAGAGCGACGCGACCAGGCCGTACCACGACCCGAACGCGAGCGCGAAGCCATACGCCTGGAGGTATCCGATGGTATACATCGGGTCCTTGAAGTAGCGGTACGGTCCCTTCCGGCAGGGCTTGAACGCCTCACGGGGGACGAAGAAGTCGTGCCATGTGTAGCTGTCCGGCCCCAGGCAGCGCACCGCCCAGGTCTTGGTCCCGACCCCGACCCCGATGAGCAGGATTCCGGCGACCATTCCGGCCCAATCCCAGGGCTCCGAGGACATCGTCCAGCGCGTCGCCACGCAGAGCGCGCCGAACGCGATGGCGTCGATGTTCTGAAGCCGGAGGATCCGGCGGTTGAAGACGCGATGACGCTCTTCCGCGACCTCGCGCGGCTCGCGGCCCAGGCGCCTCGACTGGGCCCGCAGGCCGAACGCGACCGCGGCGACATAGGCCAGGCGGGCGACGGCGAAGTAGGCGAGGGCGGAGGGGGCCTGGTCGGGGATGAAGGCGAGCGCCGCGCCGACGATCAGCGCCGCCAGATGGACTGCGAGATCGATGACGATCCTGGAGACCGGCCACCCTCCCGCTGCGGCGATCAAGGTCCTGCGACCCTCCCTGTAAGCATTGTATTAAGACTCCGGCCGCCGGTTTCGTCCAGCACGGATTTCCGGCCCGACCCTGCCGCGAAGATGATCCGCGACCGGGTCAAAAACCACGGGTGGCGGTCGCCGGCCGCCTCTTTTGGGCTTGACCTCGTCCGGCAGCGTCCCTATAATCCGCCTTCCTATGGCACATAAGAAGGGCGGCGGCTCCTCCTCCAACGGTCGCGACTCCGAGTCCAAGCGGCTCGGCGTGAAGGTCAGCGATGGCCAGTCGGTCCGGGCCGGGGGCATCATCATCCGCCAGCGCGGCGCCCGCTGGGTTGAGCACCAGAACGTCGGCAGAGGCCGCGATTTCACCCTGTTCAGCCTGATTGACGGCAAGGTCAAGTTCGAGTCGGCGCACCGCATCAGCGTCTATCCGATCTCCGCGGCCCCCGCCGCGGCGCCCGCGCCGACCCCCGCCAAGAAGTAAGGGTTTGAGGACTGCGAGAGAACCGATGAGCTGCGCGACGCACGCCCGGGACCTCGCGCTCGGCCTTTCCCTCCTGCTGCTTACGTAGGGGACCCGGCGGAGGTATCTCCGGCGGCTTCCCCAAACCCGCGAACCGGCGTTCCGTGCCCGTAAGCAGAGACTGAGGACCATCATGCGCAAGATCATCGTCTTCGACACCACCCTCCGCGACGGCGAGCAGTCGCCCGGCTTCTCCATGAACGTGGCCGAGAAGATCTCCCTCGCCGAGCAGCTCGCCGAACTGGGCGTCGACGTCATCGAAGGCGGCTTCCCGATCGCCTCCAACGACGACTTCGAAGCCGTCCGCCAGGTCGCCAAGGTCGTGGGCAACCGGGCCACCGTCGCCGCCTTGTGCCGCACCAAGACCGTCGACATCGACCGCGCCGGCGAGGCCCTCAAGGGCGCCGCCCGCGGCCGCATCCATACGTTCATCGCGACGAGCGACCTGCACCTCCAGCACAAGTTGAAGATGACGCGCGACGAGGTCGTCGAGGCCGCCGTCGCCGCGGTGAAGCACGCGCGGAAGTTCACCGACGACGTCGAGTTCTCCGCCGAGGACTCGACCCGGAGCGACCGCGATTATCTCTGCCGCGTGGTCGAGGCGGTGATCAAGGCGGGCGCGAAGACCGTCAACCTGCCCGACACCGTGGGCCACACGGTGCCCTGGGAGTATTCGGCGATCATCAAGGACGTGCTGGCCCGGGTTCCGGGCGCGGCGGACATCGTCATCTCCGTCCACTGCCACAACGACCTGGGCTTGGCGGTCGCGAACTCGCTCGAGGCGATCCGCTCCGGCGCGGGCCAGGTCGAGTGCACGATCAACGGGATCGGCGAGCGCGCCGGCAATGCCGCGCTCGAGGAGATCGTCATGGCGCTCAAGCACCGCCAGGCGGACTTCGGGGCCGACACGGGCGTGCGCACCGAGGAGATCATCCCCACGAGTTCGCTGCTGGTCGAGATCACCGGCGTCCCCGTGCAGCCCAACAAGGCGGTGGTCGGCTCCAACGCGTTCGCGCATGAGAGCGGCATCCACCAGCACGGGGTGATGGCGAAGCAGGAGACCTACGAGATCATCAATCCGCAGTCGGTCGGCGCCAACAGCCGCCTGCATCTCGGGAAGCACTCGGGCCGCCACGCGTTCCGCCGCAAGCTGGTGGAACTGGACGTCGACCTCGACGAGGCGACGTTCGAGAGCGCCTTCATCAAGTTCAAGGAGCTCTGCGACCGCGTCAAGAACGTGACCGACGACGACATCCGGCAGGTCGTCGGGGTGACGGCCGACGCGCCGCACGCGGGGCCGTTCATCCTGGAGCATCTGCAGTTCACGAGCGGCACGGACATCGTCTCGCACGCGACGGTGACGATGAAGGTTTACGAGGAGACGGTGATCCGCTCCGCGTGGGCCTACGGGCCGATCGAGGCGGCCTGCAAGGCGATCGACCAGGCCTGCTCGATGACGGGCAAGCTGCTCGACTACACGGTGAAGGCGGTCTCGGCCGGCAAGGACGCCGTGGGCGAGGTGCGCGTCACGGTGGAGCACGAGGGCCGCAAGGCCGAGGGCCGCTCGGCGAGCGTCAACGTCGTCGAGGCGAGCGCCCGGGCCTACGCCCAGGCGCTGATCAAGCTCGCCAAGATGACGGGCAAGCTGGTCACGGAGTAAACGACGGGGGCGCGCTTCCGGATTGTAGAGAGTCTGGGGGCGGGATCGTGACCTATCGGATGCTGCGCTTCACCGGCTCCCTCGCGGCGGGGCTGCTGGTTCTCCTGTTGCTGACGCTGCTCCGCCGGCGGCCGGGGCGTTGACGCGACGGCCGGAATCGGTGACCCCGACGCTGTTCTTCACCCTGGCAGGGTCGCTCACGGATCCGGAGGCGCGGTCGCTGCTCTGGGAGCAGGGGGCCGCGGCCGCCTTCGAAAGCCCGCAGATGGCCGGGTTGATCGACCGGTCGCTCCCCGTCTGGATCCCGCCGAAGCTGGAGGACGAGGAAAACTCCAGGACCTTCGTGATCGGCGACAACTCATATCCGGAACCCCGCTGCCGGGAGCGGGTTCTGGAGGTCGTGCTGAAGCGCTACGGGGAGAAGCGGGACCCTGCGCTCCTGGAGGTCCTGTCCCGGCATCTCGAGGAGTGGGCGCGCTGGAAGGTCGACTCCGACGCATACCACGGGCCGGCGTTGCGCGTGGGGGACTTCGTGGAGGAGGAGAAATGGACGGAGTTCGGGCCCCAGCTCCGAGCGCTTCAAGGCAGCGTGAGCAGTCCAGACTCAAGGCGAAAATCGAACAGGCGCTGAAGCGACTTGCCGGGAAGGAGTCCGACGATCCCTGCCGGTCCCGGCGAGGGAGCTAGACGCGGCGCATGACGCGGGTGTTGCCCGCCTCGATGCCGAGCAGCTCGTAGACCTTCGAGATCAGGGCGCGCATCCCCGCCGACTTCGACAGGAACTCGTCCGCGCCCAGCTCGGTGAGCCGCGCCTCGAGGTTGGGGTGCTGGCGGATGGCGTCGCGGGTGTGGGCGGAGTAGATCACCATCTTCATGCGGCGGTCGCGGTGCGACTGGATCGCGGCCATGACCTCGTCGCCGGTGATGTCCGGGAGCATGAAGTCGATGAGGCAGAGGTCGGGCTTGTAGTTTTCGGCCATCATCACGCCGTCCTTGCCCCAGGTGGCGAACTTGGCCTCGATCCGGGTGTCGCGCTCCAGCTCGAGCTTCATGATGTTGGCGAAGTTGATCTCGTCGTCGATGATGAGGACGCGGCGCTTCCGGAAGCCGGTGTTGAGGGGGACGTTGCGGGAGCGTCGCATGTAAAGGTCGAGCTCGGAGTTAGCGAGGTGGTACTCGCCGGTGTTCTGGAGGAACTGGGCCTGCAGGAGGCCGTCCTTGATGGCGCAGCGGAGCTCGTCTTCGGAGACGCCGGCGAGTCTGGCGGCTTCGGGCAGGGTGTAGATCTTCTTGGGGTTCTCCATGGCGCCTCCGACATCCACAGTATAACCCGGGGAGGGCTACGTCAAACACATAAATAATGTATTCGGGGGGTGCCCTTGTCTTTTCAGCGTCCCCTTGTATAATCCCCGCGAAGAGAGGGGGCATGCCCGACGGGTTGCCTTCTTCAGGCTGATTTGAAAAAAGCAACGCCCAATACCGGTCCATCCGCGAAGAAAGGGGATTCCATGGGCGGTACGTCGCCGGCCAAGAAGGAGGCCGCTCCCGAGCTCAAAAAGGTCAAAGAGGCCGTCGTCCACCGCGTCAGCGCGGAGGACATGGCCAAAAAACAGCGCGAAATCTCCGTTTCCGAGTTCTTCGCCAAGAACCGCCACCTCCTCGGCTTCGACAGCCCCCGCAAGGCCCTCCTCACCGCCGTCAAGGAAGCCGTCGACAACTCCCTCGACGCCTGCGAAGAGGCCCGAATCCTCCCGGAAATCGAGGTCAAGATCGGAGTCGCCGACTCCGCCGCCAGGGCCCTCGCCGAGAAGGCCGCCGAGGCCGCCGCGAAGGCCGAACCCGGCAAGGAACCCCCCAAGGGCCTTTCGGTCGCCCAGGCCGAGCGTTTCATCGTCACCGTCACCGACAACGGCCCCGGCATCGTCCCCGAGCAGATCGCCCGCATCTTCGCCAAGCTCCTCTACGGCTCGAAGTTCCACCGCCTGCGCATGAGCCGCGGCCAGCAGGGCATCGGCATCTCCGCCGCCGGCCTCTACGGGCAGCTCACCACCGGCAAGCCCGTCAAGGTCATCTCCCGCACCGGCGAGAAGAAGTCCGCCCGCTACGTCGAGATCACCATCGACACCGCCAAGAACGAGCCCCGGACCCTGGCCAACAAGGACATCGAGTGGGACCGGCCGCACGGGACGATGGTCTCCATCGAGCTCGAGGGCCGCTACCAGAAGGGCCGCACCTCGGTCGACGAGTTCCTCGAGCAGACGTCCGTCGCCAACCCGCACGCGAAGATCGTCTACGTCAATCCCGAGGGCCAGAAGATCGTCTTCGAGCGCATGGTCCAGGAACTGCCCGAGGCGCCGCGCGAGATCAAGCCGCACCCCTACGGCATCGAGCTGGGCGTCCTCCTCAAGATGCTCCAGGACACGAAGAGCCACTGGCTGAGCGGGTTCCTGTCGAGCGACTTCTCCCGCGTCTCCCCGGCGGTGGCGCAGGAGATCTCCAAGAAGGCGGGACTGGATCCGCAGATGAAGCCCCGGCAGGTGGTCGGCGAGGCGGCCGAGAAGCTCTATAAGGGGATCCAGCAGACCCAGATCATGAATCCGCCGACGGACTGTCTTTCGCCGATCGGCGAGAAGGCGATCCTGGCGGGCCTCTACAAGCAGATCAAGGGCGACTTCTACACGGCGGTGAGCCGCAAGCCGGCCGTCTACCGCGGCAACCCGTTCGCGATCGAGGTCGGACTCGCGTTCGGCACCGGCCAGGCGGGCATGGTCCAGAGCATGGCCGAGCAGGAGGATGTGGGGCCGCTCGCCGAGGGCGAGGAAGACGAGAAGGCGGGCGAGGTCCAGATGGCCCGCGTGATGCGCTTCGCCAACCGCGTCCCGCTGCTTTACCAGCCGGGCGCCTGTGCGATCACGAAGTCCGTGGTCGAGACCACCTGGCGCAATTACGGCCTCACGCAGTCCCGCGGCGCGCTGCCGACCGGGCCGCTGGTCATCTTCGTCCATATGGCGTCCGTCTGGGTGCCGTTCACCAGCGAGTCCAAGGAGGCGGTCGCCGACTACGACGAGATCCGCAAGGAGATCCGCCTGGCGCTCAACGAGGCGGGGCGGCGGCTGTCGACCTTCATCCGCAAGCGCGAGCGGGCGGCGCTCGAGCTCAAGCGGCGCGACGTCTTCGAGGCCTACATCGACGAGGTCGCCGAGGCCTGCAAGCGGCTCAAGAAGGGCAAGCTCGACGCCGAGGACCTGAAGAAGAGGCTGACGAGGATCGCCAAGGAGATCACCGGCGGCGACAAGACCGACGAGATCCTGAAGAAGAAGGATCGCGAGGAGGAGCCGGCGGGCGAGTCGACGATCATCATCACGCAGGAGGGCGCGCAGGGGGCGGTGCCGCAGGGGCCCCCCGCCGCCGAGGCGGCCCACGAGGCCGCCCCGACGGCCGCCGAGGTGGCGAAGGACGACAAGGGCGTTTCCGATGCGGCCGAAAAGGCCGCGATGAAGCGCGCCAAGACGGACACCGCCAAGAAGGAGAAGGGTCATGGCAAAGGAAAGCGTTGAAGCCCGCCTGATGGGGCTCGCCGACGTCGTCATCGACGCCGCCAAAAAGAAGAAGGACCCCGAGTTCCAGATCCCCGTCCGCGCCCTCTCGAACGTCGAGTTCAACGAGAAGAAGCGCCTGATCATGATGAAGGACGCCACGACGGGGCGCAACTTCTTCAACCTGGGCATGGCCCGCAAGTTCATGCAGACGATGCTCGTGGGCGACGCCCTCGCCGAGCTGCAGCGGGCGGACCTGACCACGTCCCTTCGAGAGATCTACTACCGGACCAAGCACACCCTCAAGGACTCCAACGAGAACACCTTCGACGGCCAGGACGAGAGCGACCCCATCATCGAGGATCTCGAAGTCACGCTCGAGGCGCTCCGCGAGGAGCTGCACGTCGCCGCCGAAGGCCGCGGCTCCGTCGTCGGGAACGTCACGATCGTCGACAACGGCGACACGATCGACTGCACCCGCGCGGGAAAGGCGGGCCACACGGTCCCCTCGATCGTGGAGGAGCCCGGCATCCGGATCAAGAAGTGCACGGCCGACTTCATCCTCCTCATCGAGAAGGCGACGCAGTTCAACCGCCTCTCGGAGGACAAGTTCTGGAAGAAGCACAACTGCGTGCTGATCACCGGCAACGGCCAGCCGCCGCGCGGCGTGCGCCGCCTGTGCCGGCGGATCCACGACGAGTACAAGTGCCCCGTCTACGTCCTGGTCGACAACGATCCGTGGGGCTATTACATCTACTCGGTGGTGAAGCAGGGCTCGATCAACCTGGCCTTCGAGAGCGAGCGGATGGCGATGCCCGACGCGAAGTTCATCGGACTGTCCAGCTTCGACCCCGAATCCCACAAGCTGCCGCGCAACGTCGGCATCCGGCTGGAGGACCGCGACATCTCCCGCGCCAAGGAACTCCTCGCCTATCCCTGGTTCCAGAAGAAGGAATGGCAGAAGGAGATCAAGAACATGCTGGCGAGCGGGCTCAAGTTCGAGCTGGACGCGCTGGCGAACAAGAACTTCCAGTACCTGACAACGACCTACTTGCCCAAGAAGCTCAAGGATAAGGACTGGCTGGATTGAAACAGTAGACAGTAGACGGCCCCGGGAGGGGGGGGGTAGGGAAGTATTCTGCTGAATACCGTCTACCGGGTACCGATTACGGGCGTCTAAAGTACCAGATGCCGAAGCTCAACGCGGTCCTCATGGTCGTCCTCGCGTTCGCGGTGATCGCCGCGACCGGCTTCGTCGTCCTCCGCTCCTCCTCGGCCGCCGTCGACGAATCCGCCCAGGCAGAAAAGCTCATCCGGAAGCTGGCCGATGGCGACGTCGACACCCGCAGGGAAGGGGAGGACGGGCTGCGGAAGCTGGGACCGGCGGCCGTGGCGCCGCTCAAGGAAGCGTCGAAGTCGCCCGACCGGGTGCTCGCGGGACGCGCGGCGAAGCTTCTTGGGGAACTTCAGCCGGCGGCGGTCTCCGACCGCCCGGCGCCCGCCGCGGAATAGCCTACCCGTTGCTCTCGAGGTCGACCGCCCCCTGCGCCACCTTGCGGAATTCGCTCATGGGGGGGAGGACCGAGAGGTCGTCCGTGATCTTGCGGCCCCGGTCGTTGCTGTGCCGCAGCGCCTCGAGCTTGTCCGGGGCGATGTCGAACGGAAGCTTCTGGCCGCAGGACAGGCAGAAGAACCGCGGATAGAAGTAGGCGATGTCGTCGTCCGTCATCGGATGCTTCCGGCCGCACTTGGTGCAGGTGATCATCATTGCAGTCCTATAAACAGGTCTATTTGCCCTTGGTGGATTCGAGTGCCTTATTATACTCCGGATCGGCGGGGCGCAAGGTCCCCGTCGCCCCGTTCCGGCGCAGGATGTTGATCGAGCCGTCGGGGTGGTTCGCCGGCTCGTCGCAGAAGATGATGTCGTTGTCCGTCAGCGTGTTCACGTCCTTCGCGGGCCCGCGGAACGAACCCCCGGAGATCGGGCAGACCGGATCCTCCAGCAGGTAGTTCGCCTCCTTCAGCTGCTTGAAGAAGTCCAGCCCCGTCTTCTCCGGGTACTTCTTCTTCTCCTCGAGATGGTTCAGCACCGCGAAGTAGACCGTCGACGACTGCGTCCGGCACTGCGAGAGCTTGTTCTCCTCGTTGGCCCGCGAGATCGCGGGATAGAGGACGACGCCGGCCGTCGCGACCATCGTCCCCGTCAGCAGCGTCACGCCGCTGTCCGAGATGCCCTCCGCGCGCAGGCCGTCGGGCTCGACCGACACCTTGAGGACCGCCTGGCCCAGGTATTTCGCCAGCGTCTCGCCGAGCGGCAGCTTCATCAGGTCGACGCCGCCCTTGTCCGTCCGGAGCATGCCTTTGAAGAAGAGGGCGAAGGGGCTGAGGGTATTGTAGTAGGCCGAGAACACATGGGCCACGTCCATATAGACGATGTAGGACGCGCCGTCGGTCCTGCCCCCGGTCCACTTCAGCACGGAATCCTGGGCGGCCAGCGTGGGACGCTCGCTGCGCAGGATGTGCCGCTTGAGGGCGTTCGCCCCGCCGATCAGGTTGCCGAGCAGGAGCTTGTCGCCCTCGCGGATGAAGTAGAGGCTCGACAGGAAGATGCGGGCGGGATCCTCGAGCGCGCCGGGCGTGGTGAACCTGAAGTAGCTGATCTTCCGGCCCTTGAAGTCCATCTCGACCCGTTCCACCGAGAGCCGCTTGACGATCGCCTGCAGGCACTTGTCGAAACGGGCGGCATCCCGGATTTCGAAGCCCATGATCGTGTCGGGAATGACGCTGTCGGGCGGCAGCGCATTGTACGACCAGATGCGCGGCCCGAACGCGGGGAACAGATCCGTCTTGATCGAGAATCCGGCGTCCTTCTCGAACTCCGCGATCGCGTCGAGGGTCTTCTGCAGCTCGAACTCGTCCGCGACCTTGAGGATCTCGAAGAGGGTGTCGTAGAGCTCCGGGAGCTCGACCGAAAGCGACGCGAACTGAAGGGCGTCCTTCGGCGCGACCTCGAAGCCGGCCGCGGCGCCCTTGAGCGACAGGAACTTCGCGAGGCCCTTCCGATCGCCGGAGGTGCCGACGAAGAAGCGTTCGTTGACGCCCTGGTCGCCGACCGAGAGGCCGCCGGCGGCATAGGTGAAGCCCTCGAGGCCGAGCGCGGCGATGAACTTCCGCTCGTGCTCCTCCAGGTCCTCCTTCGCCTCGCGGACGAAGCCGGCCAGGTCGGCGAAGACGAAGACCTCCTTCGCGGCGACCTTGTCGCGGGCTTTCAGGAACGACGCGGACTTCGCCAGCGGCTTGGGCTGTCCGCCGTGGATGGCCGCGAGGACCTTCTCCATCGTCCCCTTGGTGGTCGTGAAGACGGCCGTCTCGCCCGCCCGGGCCATGTGCATCGTGAGCTCGGTCTGGATCACGTAGGCCGCGACGTCGGTGTCACCGCTTTTCCAGACCTCGGCCTTCTTTCCGGGGGTCGATTCATACTTCTTCCGCACCCCGTCGAAGGCGGCGTCCACCCAGGCCTTGTGGCCCAAGCAGTCGATCGTGAGGACGAAGTCGGCCTCCTTCTTGGGGCCGCTCACGAGCGTGGGCATGCCGACGGCAATCTGCCCGCTGATGTTCTCCAGCATCTTCTCCCAGCTGAAGTCGGCCTTGTCGCCGGCGCCGGCGAGGGGGCTGAGCGTCCGGAGGGTGGACGTCATGGCGTCTCCGAGGAACGCGCGGACCTCCTCGTCGTCGAGCAGCTTGGCGAGCGGGGTCTTCCGGAACGCGTCGCGGAACGCGGGGGCCGACGGAATCTCCGCGAAGACGAGCGTGGTTTCGGGGAGCACGGCTTCGAGCCGGAAGTCCGCCCGCGGCGACGCCCCCAGCGCCAGCAGCGGGACGAGGAGCGCCAGTCGTTTGAGGTTCATGCGAGGGCCCATTATAAAGGGCCCCCGGGGACGTTCAAGCGGAACTTCGTCATGGAATTCCCCTTCCAGAGAGGGGCCGGAGTTTGCCAGCCGCTGGTTGATTGTTCCCCGCCTGCCCCTTGGCAGTTCTCAGGCAAAATCCTTCGAATCCAACCCTCCTTCGAGCGAGAAGTGTCCTCCGAGCCATTTCAGGAACCTCTCGTAGTCAGACTTTGAAATCTTCACTGGGCCTTCCAACTGCAGGAACTCCCCGCTGGAAAGGACGAACGTGAGGTAGCTTGATTCTGGGCCAATCCCTGCTACTCTGTGCGCGTGACCAAACCCATTCGGGTCGACTATGAACGCGTCGAACGCCACGAGTTCGAGATCTACAAGGAGTCCATCCTCCAGCGCCTCGACATCTACATCCACAAGCGCAAGCCCGAGTATTCCCGGACGCTGGTCCAGAAGCTGATCAAGGACGGGATGATCACGGTCAACGGCCATACTTCCAAGCCGGCCTACGAGATCAACCTGGGCGATCGCATCGTCTGCGACCTCCCCAAGCTCATCCAGCCGCACGTCGTGGCGAGCGACATCCCGCTCGAGATCGTCCACGAGGACGAGCACCTCATCGCGATCAACAAGCCGCCGCAGTTCGTGGTGCATCCGGCGGCCGGCCACTGGGACGACACGCTCGTCAACGCGCTGCTCCACCACTGCGGCGCCCTCCCCGAGACCGACGAGATCTACAAGCCCGGCATCGTGCACCGCATCGACAAGGACACGAGCGGGGTGATCATCGCGGCGAAGACGCTCCGGGCGCACGGCGAGCTGACGAAGCAGTTCCAGGATCGCGTGGTGAAGAAGTCCTACCGCGCCATCGTCGAGGGCGAAGTCGAGTTCGACGAGGACATCATCGACAAGGACATGGACCGCAGCAAGCACGACTTCGAGAAGATGGCGGTGGTGAAGAAGGGGACGGGGAAGTCGGCGATCAGCTACTATCGCGTGCTGGAGCGCTTCGACGGGTTCACGTTCGTCGAGGTCGCGCCGAAGACCGGCCGGACGCACCAGATCCGCGTCCACATGGCGTCGATCGGCCATCCCTGCATCGCGGACTCCGCCTACGGGCGGCGCGACGCGCTTTTCCTGCGCGACCTGGGCGCGACCGAGGACCCGCTCATTCCCGACCCGCTGCAGCCGATCCTGATGCGGCAGGCGCTGCACGCCTTCCGCATCTCGTTCACTCACCCCGGCACCGGCATGATCGTGGAGTACTCGGCGCCGCTGGCCCCGGACCTGGAACTCGTGCTCACGCTGCTGAGGAAGTACAAGTCGAAGAACCGGCCTCACGAAGAGGCCCCAGCCCCCAGGCCACTGCAGGAGGCAGGCCTTCAACCCGTGAACCTGGAGGTGCCGGTCGTCGAAGCGGCGCCGGAAGCCCCGGTCGTCCCTGCTCCGACGAAGAAGAAAAAGCCGGCCGCGAAGGTCAAACCCAAGCCCAAGCCGAAGAAGAAGACTGCGGCGAAGAAGACGGCCAGAGCGAAGGCGGGAAAGAAGAGGTAGTCGGCCGCCCGCTTACCGGGAGGGCAGAGTCGACTCCAGGCGGCGCTTCACCCAGGCGCAATCCTCCCCGGCCACCTGGCGGTCGATCCTCGCGCGCATCGAGGGGCGAAGCGAGGCAAGGGCCAGTGCCGCGGCGACGCGGACGTCGGGGTCGTCGTCGTCGAGTTTGGACGGGATGCCGGGCGCCGCAGCGGAGAAATTGAGCGTGCGTGCGGCCGACATCGCGGCACTGCGCACCGAGGGCTCACGATCCTCGATCAGCGCGATCAGGCCGTTCAGGGGCAGGTCGAGGTCGGCGCTCGCCTGGGCGGCGCTGCGGCGGACGCGGCGGTCGGCGTCGATGAAGAGCCGCGAAAAGGCGGCGGCGAGTTCGACCCTGCCGCACCCGGGATAGCGCTTGCAGGCCTCGGGGAGCCGGGAGAAGACCGTGTCGTTGAGCGCGGGGTCGCGGCCCAGCAGCGCGGCGAGGACGACGGGCGCCTGGTCGCCGGACCACTCGGACAGGGCGCGGACGGCGCGGTCGGGCCTCGGGGCGCGGCCGGAGAGGAGCAGGGCGCGGACCGCGCCCGCCGCCTCGGCGCCCGCGTAGTCCATGACCAGGGAGAAGGCGTAGTCGAGCGGCTCGCCGTTCAGCGTCGCGAGGCCGGCCGCCAGCCGCGCCACGACCGCCTCGTCGCGCTTCGCCGCCAGCATCTGGCGCAGGTATTTGGCCGCCGCGCTCTCAAGGCGGCTGTCGGGATCGGCCAGCTCGCGGATCGCGCGGTCGGCCAGCTCGCGGTCGCCGCCGTCGGCGAGCGCGAAATAGCCCAGGCGGCGCATCGGGGAGTCTGGTTCCGAGACCAGCCGGTGGGCGAGCTCCCTCGCGCGGTCGTCGCGCAGCGCGAGCAGGGTCTCGGCGGCGTCGAAGCGCACGGAATACTCCCGGCTGCCCAGGAAGGCCTCGAGCGCCGGCGCATGGTCGCGGCGTTCCTTTCGCACGAGCGCCCGCAGCGCATCGAAGCGGATCGAATCGACGGGGTCGTCCGCGAAGCGCTCCAGCGCCTCGACGGCGCCCGGGGCGTCGGGCCAGCGCATCAGCTGCTGCAGGGCCCACTGGCGGACGACGGTCTCGCGGTCCTTCGCGAGCGGGGCGAGGACGCGGACGGAGTCGATGCGGGACCAGAGCTCGTAGCCGCGAATGCGCAGCTCGGGATCGGCGTCCTGGAGCAGAGGCTTGAGGCGCTCCATCGACTGGGGCAGGTTGCGGAGGATCTCGCGGGCGGCCTCGCGGCTCTCGCCGGAGTCGCGGAGGAAGACGGCCCAGAGGTCGTCCCCGGCCTGGGGCCCGGACAGCCGCGCATAGGTCGCGATCGCCGACTGGCGGACGGACATCACCGGGTCCTGCATGAGCTGTTTGAGCGTGCCGATGCAGCCGCGCAGCTCGAAGACGAAGGCGGCCTGGATCGCCTCCTCGCGGACCACCGGCTCCTCGTGGGAGAGCAGGAGCTCGACCGAGTCGGCCTGCGGGCGCCAGCCGCAGGCGCGCATCGTCGACAGCGCCTCGGTGACGATCGCGGGCTCGGAGCTCGCGAGCAGCGGCTCGAGGAAGCGGAGAGCGTCGGGGCAGCCGCGGTCGCGCAGCCACGACATGGCGAGGCGGCGCTCGGCGGACGAGCCCGCGTCGAGCCAGTCCCGGAGGATCTCGGCGGACAGCGGCAGCGGCAGGCTCGCGTTGAGGACGAGCTGGACGATGCGGACGCGGCCGCGGGGCCCGGCGCCGGCGAAGAGGCCGACGAGGTCCTCTCCGGCGATGCGGCCCGAAGCCATGGTGAGCAGCTCGTAGGCGCGGCCGGATCGGGGGCAGTCCTCGAGCGCGTAGAACTTCAGGAGGCGCGGGGCCCAGTCGGAGTTGCGCCGCTCCTGGAGGTATTCGGCGGCGGCGATGATGACCTCGGGGTCGGGATCCTGGACGAGGTCGAGGAGGAGGTCGGAGGTCTCCTCGTAGGAGCGCGCGAGGACGCGGGCGAGGGCGATGCGGTCGGCGGAGGTTCCGCCGCGGAGCGTGGACACGGCGCCCGGGGCTTCGTCGAGGACACGCCAGGGGATTCGGCGGCGGAGCTTCGAGGCGGCGAGGAGTTCCAGGCAGCGGCTTCGGACTTCGAGGTCGGGGTGGCGGAGGGAGGCGGCTTCGAGTTCGGGCCAGGCGTCGCGCCCGGCGGCCTTGAGGCGGAGGAGCGCATCATCACGGGCGGCCGGGCTGTCGTGGCCGAGGTCATCGATTGACCGGCCAACCCGACCGTCCTGCAGCGAAAAGACCGTCGTCAGAACCGCTACGAGGAGCACTTCTTGCATCCCCACACCTTTTCGTTTCCCTCTCCCGCAGCGGACGCCATAAAGTATGGATCATCGCCCATCGAAAATCAAGGCGGAAATTCGCGGACCACTTACCTTGTCTTCGCGGTTTCTTCATGATCGCGGCTCGCGTCCTCAGACCGCCGGAATTCCCTGCACGATCCGTTCTCTTCTTGACTCGGTCCCGGCCTTCCAGTACAGTTTCCCTCCTTGTCCCAGCCCCCGTCGGGGGCCGGGGTCGCCGTACGGGGAAGAAAATTCCACCAGGCGCGTTGGAGGAGATGATGCCTTCGCTGTCGATTTCTGCGCGGGAACTGCTGACGTCGGGCGTGCACTACGGCCACAAGGTGAGCCGCTGGAACCCGAAGATGCGGCCCTACATCCACGCCAAGAAGAGTCTGATCCATATCATCGACGTCCGCGAGACCATCAAGGGCCTCGTCCGCGCGTGGCACTTCCTTCAGAAGCTTGCGGCCCGCGGCGAACTCATCCTCTTCGTCGGCACCAAGCGCCAGGCCGGCGCCGTCGTGAAGACCGAGGCCTCCCGCTCGGGCATGCCCTATGTCTCCGAGCGCTGGCTCGGCGGCACGCTCACCAACTACGACACCATCCGCAACCGGCTCAACCGCCTCAAGGAAATCGAGCAGTGGGAAGCCGACGGCACCATCAACCGCTACTCCAAGAAGGAGCAGTCCGCCATCCATCGCGAAAAGCGCAAGCTCCTCCGCAACCTGGACGGCCTGCGCTCGATGGACCGCCTCCCCACCTGCCTCGTCATCGTCGATCCGCAGCATGAGGCCATCGCGGTCGCCGAGGCGAAGAAGATCGGCGCGGCCACCGTCGCGCTCATCGATTCGGACGGCGATCCCGACAAGATCGACATCGCCATCCCCGGCAACGACGACTCCATGAAGGTCGTCCAGATCATCGTCAACAAGCTCGCCGACGCCATCCTCGAAGGCAAGGCCCATCCGACGGGCGTGCCCAAGGTCGAGGAGATGTCCAAGGCCGGCGCCGTCTCGATCTCGACCCCCGAACGTCAGGGCGCGATCAACGTCGGCAAGGGCGGACGTCCGCGTCGCGCCTCGATGCCCGGCCGCCCCGGCGGCGGGTTCGGCGGAGGCGGCTTCGGTGGCGGCGGCGGCGGCGGTCCCCGTCCCCCCCAGCCTCCGTCCCAGCCCTCGCAGCAGCAGCCCCCGGCGGCCCCGCCCGCCGCGGCGCCCGCAGGAGCATAAGCAGCCATGGCGAACATCGACGCGAAAGCCGTCAACGATCTCCGTCTCGAAACCGGCGCCGGCATGATGGACTGCAAGCGCGCCCTGGAAGAGGCGGCGGGCGACACCGGCAAGGCCAAGGAGATCCTCAAGAAGAAGGGGCTCGAGAAGGCCGACAACATCGCCGCCAAGGGCGCCGGCACGGTCGCCAAGGAAGGCCGCATCGGCACGTACATCCATTCGACCGGCAAGGTCGGCGCGATGGTCGAGCTCACGTGCGACACGGACTTCGTCGCGAAGAACGAGGAGTTCATGGCGCTGCTGAAGGACCTCGCGGTCGCCGTCGCCGCCTTCGACCCGATGGTCGTCTCGAAGGATCAGCTCCCGGCGGACCTGGTCGAAGCCGAGAAGGCGAAGTACACGAACGACATCAAAGGCAAGCCCCCCGAGATCGCCGCGAAGATCATCGAAGGCAAGATGGAGAAGAACCTCTACGCCCAGAAGTGCCTCCTGCACATGCCGTATCCCAAGGAGGACGAGTTCAAGGGCTCGTACGGGGATCTCCTCAAGTCCAAGGTCGCGAAGCTGAAGGAGAACATCGTCCTTCGCCGCTTCGTGCGCATGGAAGTCGGCAGGTAGGACCGACCCTCGGCAAGTAGGGATTTTCTGGCCCGTTCCCCCCTCTTTTGATTCAATCACATCATGCCCGCACCCAAATACAAGCGCGTTCTGCTCAAGATCAGCGGCGAGGCGTTCTGCAAGGAAGGCAACACCGGGATCGACATCGACGAAGTCCAGTCGATCGCCCGGCAGATCAAGGAAGCCGCCTCCATCGGCACCCAGGTCGCGGTCGTCGTCGGCGGCGGCAACATCATCCGCGGCAGCGCGATCTCGAAGCACGGGATCACGCAGGCGACGGGCGACTCGATGGGCATGCTCGCGACGGTGATCAACGCCCTCGCGCTTCAGGACGTCCTCGAGCACCTGGAGCTGCCGACGCGGGTGCTGTCCGCCCTCTCGGTGCACTCGGTCGCG
>DASQOM010000349.1:0-11388 GCA_035644495.1 Planctomycetota bacterium
CCCGGATCGCGGCCTTCGCGAAGGAATACGACCTGGCGCTCACTGCGGGGAGCGACGCCCACTTCTACCGGGAACTCGCGCGGGCGCGGACGATCGTGTCGGCCTCGAGCCTGGAGGAGGCGAAGGAGCAGATCCGGCGGGGGAACACGGTGCTGTCGGGGCGCAAGTCGAGCCCGTTCAACCTGCTGGCGAGCGCGGCGCTGAGGTCGTTGAAATCGCTGATTCATCCGGAACCGGAATAGAAGAGGGACACCGTGGACGCATTCAGCAAACAGTTCCTGGGACGGCAGCGGCTGCTGGTCGTGGCGCCGCACGCGGACGACGAGACGGCCGGCGCGGGCGGGTTGATGGCGAGGATCAAGGACGCGGGCGGGAAGGTCTACGTCATGGTGATGTCGACGGGGGACCTGCTGCACTTCGACGACACGGGAAAGAAGACGAAAAAGAAGACGCGGCGGGACGAACTGGCGGGGGCGATGAAGACGCTGGGGGTGGACGGCTGGGAGATCGTCTACGAGGATACGCGGCTACACCTGCGGCTCGAGACGCTGCCGCGCCGCGAGCTGGCGGACAAGATCGAGCGGGGCTCGATGTTCTGCACGGAGAAGGTGAGGCCGACGATGATCGTGCTGCCGGCGCCGAGCTACAACCAGGACCACGAGGCGGTCTACAAGGCGGGGCTGGCGGCGTGCCGCCCGCACCTGCACACCCACAAGGCGTTCCAGCAGTTCGTGCTGGTGGCGGACGCGCCGCAGCTGTCGTGGAGCCGGGCGACGATCTTCAAGCCGAACTTCTACGTCGACATCACGGGAAGGTTCCTCGACCTGAAGCTGAAGGCGTATGCCTGCCACAAGTCGCAGGTGCGGCCGGAGCCGTCGCAGGCCGGCCTGGGGGCGATCCGCCTGATGGCGGAGAGCCGGGGGCGGGAGATCTCCGTCGAGGCGGCCGAGGCGTTCGAGTGTCACCGCTTCGTGCTCTAGTCCTTATACTCATCGCCGGGTGCGCGGCTCCCCAGGAGGGGGCGTCCATGTCGTGGTTCCTTTCGTGGCCGGAGCAGGGCGAGGATCGGCTGGATCCCAAGGTCCGCGCCAACCTCGACGCCGCCGGGCCGGTGCCGGAGTTCCGCTCGCAGCCCCTGGACCAGATCCGGAGGAATTTCAACGACACGGCCGCGAAGCTGCCCAAGCTGCGCGAGCCGCTGGCCCGCGTCGAGACCCGCCAGCTCCCCGGCTTCAAGGTCCGCGTCTATATCCCCGAGGGGACGGGGCCGTTCCCCGCGCTGCTCTACTTCCACGGCGGCGGCTGGGTGCTGGGCGACCTCGAGAGCCACGACGACGTCTGCCGCTCGCTCGCGAAGCGGACGCCGGCGGTCGTCGTCTCCGCCGACTACCGCCTGGCGCCCGAAACGAGGTTTCCGGGGCCGCTCGACGACTGCGAAGCTGCTCTGACGTGGCTGGTCGCGCAGGCGGCGGAGCTCGGGATCGATCGAAATCGCGTCGCCGTCGGCGGCGACAGCGCGGGCGGGAACCTGGCGGCGGCGCTCGCGCTGCGGATCCGCGACAAAGGCGGCCCGCCCATTGCCTTCCAGCTGCTGATCTATCCGGTGACCGATCGCAGCGTCGGAACGGAGTCGTACCGCGAGTTCTCCTCCGGCTACGGCCTGACGCGCGCCAACATGCAGTGGTTCTGGGACTGCTATCTGAACCAGACGGCGGATCGGGACAATCCCGAGGTCTCCCCGCTTCGGGCGAAGAGCCTGAAAGGACTGCCGCCGACCTTCCTCCTGACGGCCTGCTCCGACGTCCTGCGCGACGAGGGGGAGGAGTATGGCAAGCGCCTTCACGAGGCCGGCGTGCCCGTCAGAGGCGTCCGCTTCCGCGAGATGAATCACGGCTTCATTCGCATGGGCGCGGTTTATCCCCAGGCCGACCGCGCCCTGACCGTGCTGGCCGACGCCCTGCGGGCCGGCCTCAAGTAGCCTGGAACAGGCGCAGCAGATCCTCCAGCCGCTCCAGCAGGTGATCGGGCGGAATCTCCTTCAGGTAGGACGGCGTCTTCCCGTGGGTGAGCAGCGCGGTCCGCGTCCCGGCGTTGCGGCCGGCGAGGATGTCGAACTTGAAGTCGCCGACCATGAGCGCCTCGGCGGGCGGGACCCCGAGCCGCTCGCAGATCAGCCATAAGGGCTCCGGGCGCGGCTTGGCCGGCGCGTCGTCGCGCGTGACGCAGAGCTCGAAGCGCAGCCCGTGCTTCGACAGGACCCGGAGCGTCGAACGCCGGGAGTTGCGTGTGACGACGGCCGACGGGATCGACCGCGTCTCGAGGAAGGCCAGGACCTCCCGCGTCCCATCGTTCAGCTCCGACGCCTCCGCAGCCTCGTCCTCGAATCGGTCGAGGATCGCGAAGGCCCGGTCGCGATCCGGCCCCGGCGGCAGCGCCAGCATGTTCTCCAGCAGCGGTTCCGCGACCCCGATCGAGGCGCGGATCTTCGGAAAGTCGAGGAAGGGGCGCGTCAGCGTCCCGTCCATGTCGAAGATCACCGCCCGGAACGGCGACGCGGTCATGTCCGCATCCGCGCGAAGGCGACGATGCCCGTGAGGCCGAAGGCGCCGACGGGGAACCAGGCGGCGAGGACGGGCGGGATGGCGCCGCGGCTGCCGAGATCCACGCAGGCGAAGTGGGTGAGGTAGTAGCCGATGGCGAGCAGGAAGCAGAAGATCAGGCCGTTGATGAAGCTCTTGGAGTTGGGATCCATGACGAAGGGGAGGCCCACCAGGAGCAGGACGATGGGGGACAGCGGGAAAGAAAAGCGCGCATGCACCTTGAGCGTGGCCGACGGCACGTGGGGGTAGCGGCGCATGTCCTGCACCAGCGTCTTGAACTTGGCGAAGGAGAAGCGGGTGCTGAGGCCCGATCCCCGGCGGATCGTCTCCGGCCGGAGCTTGCACTCGACGGCATATCCCTCCGGCGGAATGGCCTGTTTCCAGGTGTGGGGCTTCTCGCCCGGAACCTCGACCAGCACGAAGGGCCGTTCGACGAAGCCCTGCAAGGCGACCCAGCGCCGCAGCTTCGCGTCCCAGCGCGCCTCCTGCGCGGTCACGACCTCCTTCGGCTGCATGTTCTCGTCGAGGAGGGTGAAGCGGACCTCGCCGGAAAGCACCAGCGACTCGACGGAGAAGCGCTTCGCGAAGAGCTTGGTCTGCCCGTCGTAGTCCTCGACGTTGAACTTCAGGTTGCGCACGGCAAAGATGTCCTCCGTCTCCGCGATCTCGTCGCCGACCCGGGGGAGCACCCATTCCTCCATTCCGGCCATGGCGACGGCGCCGAGCCCGGCGCAGACGACGAACGGCAGCGACATCCGCCGCAGGCTGATGCCGGACGCCGCGATGGGGAGGATCTCGTTCGAGCGCGCGAGCTTGATGACGGTGAACGTCGGCGCGAACAGCATGACGGACGGGATGAGGATGATGAGCAGCATGGGGATGCGGACGAGGTAGTAGCTCAGCACGAACGGCACGAGCCGGGTGTCGCGCAACTCCAGGAATTTCCCGAGCTTCGCCGCGAAGTCGACGGCGATGAACAGGAAGAGCAGGGTGAGGGTGAACATCAGCATCGCCGGGATGAAGATCCCCAGGATATAGCGGTCGAGCAGGCGGTTCATCGGCGGGACACCCCGCCCAGGAGCAGGGCCGAAAGCGCGCCCAGGAAGGCGTCGGGAGCATAGGCGGCGACCAGCGGATGGACGCGGTTCTTGTCGCCGAGACCCTGGAAGACGAAATAGCTGACGAAGTAGATCAGCAGCGGCGGCAGCGCGGCCCCGAGCCCGGCCAGCCGCGACCCCTTGCGGACGAGGATCCCGATCGGGACGGCGACCAGGACCAGCAGGAGGGGGGCGAGGGAGGCGGAGTAGCGCGTGTGCAGGAACAGGAGGAGGCGCTGGCGGAGCGCCTTGTCCCTGGACTGGAAGTAGAGCTCCCAGAGCTCGTCGGAGGTCCAGTCGACCTGCTGGCGCAGCGCGTTTTCATACTCGTCGAGCGGGATGTCGATGGTCACGTCGTTGCCCGCGCTGAAATTCTCCTGCTGGCCGTTCTTCTTCAGGAGCCAGTAGTTCGGCTTGGTCATGACGATCTTGAGCGAAGTGTCCGTGGCCACGATGAGCCCGCTCGGCGCATAGTAGTCCATGATGACCGTGCTGCCTTTCAGCTTCGCGATGGTGGGATTGATCATGCGACCGTCGCGGTAGTCGGTGTAGCGCAGCCGGTAGCTGCCGACGAAGAAGTCCTGGTTGCCCGGCGGAGGAAACTTCAGGGCCTCGATCGTCGACTGCCGCCCCACCAGGCGGCGGGCATGCCGTGTCCAGGGCACGACGTATTCGTTGAGGGGATACGTCGCGACGACCAGCAGCAACCCGAAGAGGATTGCGGGGCTGAGGATGCGGCCCGTGTGGATGCCGCAGGCGCCCATCGCCGTGATCTCGTTCTCCGCCGCCAGGCGCGCATAGACGAGGGTGCTGGCCGTCGCCGCCGCCACCAGGATGACCCAGCCGGCCATCGATCCGATGGCCAGCGGAAGCGCCTGCATCAGGATCGAGAAGCCCAGGCCGGGGAACGAGCGGAAGATCTGGAACATCGTGCCGACGAGGCAGACCAGGAGCACGGTGAGGAACGCGAAGACGAAGCTTCCCAGCAGCTCGCGGAGGATATACCGCTCGAGGATCATATTGCCGCCTCCCCCGCCGCGAGCTGCGGCGCGGCGCCGACGGCCGGATCGAATTGCAGCTTGTACAGCTTCCGGTAGAGGCCGTCCTGCCGGAGCAGCTCCCCGTGGCTGCCCTCCTCCCGGATCGCCCCCTTATGGAGCACGAGGATGCGGTCCGCGTGCTGGATCGTCGACAGCCGATGGGCGATCACCAGCGAGGTCCGCCCCTTCATGAGCCGCGCCAGGCCGTCCTGGATCAGCCGCTCCGTCCGGCCGTCGACGCTCGACGTCGCCTCGTCGAGCACCAGGATCCTCGGATCAAAGGCGAGCGCCCGGGCGAACGAGAGCAGCTGGCGCTCGCCGGTCGACAGCGCCGCGCCGCGCTCCAGGACGTCCGTGTCGAGCCCCTTCGGCAGCCGCGCGACGAAGCGGTCGGCGTTCACGGCGCGGACGGCCTCCTCGAGGCGGGCGCGGTCGATCCCCCGTTCGCCGAGGCGGACGTTGTCGCCCACCGTGCCCGCGAAGAGAAAGACGTCCTGCAGGACGAGGCCCATCCGGCGGCGCAGCGAGCGCAGGTCGTACTCCCGGAGGTCGCGGCCGTCGATCTTCACCGCCCCGCGTACCGGATCGTAGAAGCGCATCAGGAGGTTGATGATCGTCGACTTGCCCGCCCCAGTGATGCCGACGACGGCGAGGCTCTTCCCCGGCTCGATCCGGAACGAGACGTCGTCGAGAACGGGCGTTCTGCCGTCGTAGCTGAAGGAGACGTGATCGAACTCGACCTCGCCGCGCAGCTCCGGGGCGGGGACGGCGTCCGGCCGGTCCGCGATGGCAGGCGGGGTGTCGAGGATCTTGAAGACGCGCTCGCTCGAGGCCATGGCGGCCTGGAGGATGTTGTACTTCTCGGCGATCTCTCGGATGGGCATGGAGAACTTATGCACATAGTACCAGAATGCCATGAAGGCGCCGAAGCTCAGCGTGCCCTCCAGGATGCCCCGGCCGCCGACCCACACCAGCAGGGCGACGCTCAGGGAGAAGAGGCACTCGATCCCCGGGTAAAACAGCGAATACGCGAAGACGGCGGAAATGGCGCTGTCGCGGTGCTCCGCATTGCGCTCGCGGAACCGGTCGAGGCACATCTGCTCGCGTCCGAAGGTCTGGATGGTCCGCATCCCGCTGATGCTCTCGTTGAGGTACGAATTCAGCCGGGCGATGCGGGTGCGCATCTCGCGGAAGCGCTTCCGGGCGACGTTGCGGAAGAGGAAGGTGGCCAGGAGGATCACGGGCGAGACGGACATCGTCACGAGCGCGAGCGTCGCGTTTGTGTAGAACATCATGCCGACGACGCCGCCCAGCATGAGCAGGTCGGCCGCGAACTCGACGAGTCCCGAGGTGAAGAGCTCGTTCAGATTCTCGACGTCGTTCGTCACGCGGACGATCAGGCGGCCCACCGGGTTGCCGTCGAAGAACGACACCGACAGCCGCTGCAGGTGGGAGAACAGCTGCATCCGCAGATCGAGGATGATGTTCTGGCCCACGTAGTTCGTGGTCCAGGAATAGAGGAATTCGAAGGCGCCGGTTCCGAGGACGGCGGCGGCGAAGAGGGCCGCGTCCCGGCCCAGGCCCGGCAGGTCGCCTTTCGCGAGCGGCCCGTCCACCGCCTTCCAGAAGATCAGCGGGCCCGCGAGCTCGCAGACGATGCGGCAGGCCATGAGCAGGAACGCCAGCGCCAGCCGCCCGCGATAGGGGCGGACGTAGCCCAGGAAGCGGCGCATGAGCCGCGGGTCATAGTCGTGACCCTGCGCGTCGTCGTCGAGCTCCTCGATCATGTCTTCTGGAGCTCCTCGCTCAGCCGCTGGCTCTCCCAAAGCGCGGCATAAGGGCCGCCGGCGGCCGCGAGGACGGCGTGGGTGCCGCGCTCGACCACGCGGCCGTCCTCCAGCACGAGGATGAGATCCGCGTCGGTGATCGCCGAGATGCGGTGGGTGATGACGAGGGTGGTGCGGCCCTTCATGAAGACCCGCAGGCGGTCCTGGATCTCGCGCTCGGTGTGGGAATCCACGGCGGACAGCGCGTCGTCGAGGATGAGGATGCGGGGCTCGCGGACGACGGCGCGGGCCAGGGCGGTGCGCTGCCGCTGGCCGCCCGAGAGGGTGACGCCGCGCTCGCCGATGACCTGGTCGAGGCGGTCGGGGAACTGATCCAGGTCGGCCTCGAGCCGGGAGATGGCCGCAGCGCGGACGATGGACTCCTCGGGGACGCCGTTGAGGCCGCCAAACGCGATGTTCTCGCGGAGCTTGTCGGAGAAGAGGAAGAGGTCCTGCGGGACGGTGCCGAAGGCGCCCCGCAGCTCGTGGAGCGGGATCGTGTTCACGTCGCGACCGTCGACGAAGAGCATGCCGTCGGGCAGCTTGTAGTGCCGGAGGAGGAGCTGGACGATCGTGCTCTTCCCGGCGCCGGTGCGGCCGACGATGGCGACCTTCTGGCCGGGCCGGATGGAGAAGCTGACTTCGCGGAGGGCGGGGGCCCGGTCGGGGGAGTAGGCGAACGTGAGGTTCCGCGCCTCGATGAGGCCCTCGAGGGGGACTTCGCCGCGAAGCGCCTTCTCGTCGTCGCAGTCCGGCTTCGCCTCGAAGATCTCGTTGAGGCGCCCCATGCAGGCGACGCCGCGCTGGATGATGCTGATGACCCAGCCGATGGCGATCATCGGCCAGAGCAGCTGGAACTGGTAGGCGGCGAAGGTGGTGAGCACGCCCGGGGTCAGCGAGCCGCCGATGATGGCCCGGCCCCCCACGAGGAGCGTGACGATCATGGCGCCCTCGGCGAGGATCAGGATGGATGCCCACGAACTGCTGCGCCAGAGCGCCAGCTTGAGGTTCCGGCGGCGGTATTCCCCGCATTCCCCCCGGAAGCGCGCGATCTCGTTGTCCTCCTGGGCGAACGCGCGGACCACGCGGGCGCCCGTGAAGTTTTCCTGGGCACGGGTCGACAGGACGCCGAGCTGCGCCTGGACTTCGTTGGACAAGTCATGCATCCGCCCGCCCGTCCAGGCCATGACCGCGCTGACCCCCGCGAGAGGGAGGACGAAGAGCGCGGCCAGGAACGCGTTCGTGGCGAACATGATCACCAGCGAGGCCAGGAAGAGCAGCCCCGTGGAGACGATCGCCATGATGCCGATCCCGATCATCGTCCTCACGCCTTCGATGTCGTTGATCGCGCGGGACGTGATCTCGCCGGTCGCGTTGGTGTCGAACCACCTCGCGGACAGCGACTCCAGGTGGCGGTAGAGGTCGTTGCGCAGCTCGAACTCGACGTGCCGCGAGGCGGCGAGGATCAGGTAGCGGCTGATGAAGAGGAGCCCGGCGCGGGCCAGGGCCGCCCCGGCGATGACGGCGGAAATGACGAGGATGAAGTCTCTCGTCGCGCCGCGGCGCAGCTGGTCGACCGCGTAGCCCACGAGCGGCGGGGCGATGGCTCCGAACGCGGTCGCCACGACGACGATGGCCAGCCCGAGCAGGTAGGCCCGCCGGCGCCGCAGAAGATAGGGAAAGAGTCTCCGGAGTTGCTTCATCGGGAGCGCTATTTTAGCATCGTCGGAGGGCCGGGGAAATGGCGAAACCGCGGGCGCGGGGCGCCGGTATCCCGGGAGTACGGAGGAGCAGATGAAACAGATCGGGACGGCGACCCTCGCGCTGCTGCTGGCCGGCGGCGTTGCCCTGGCGCAGGACGTGCCGGCGCTCATCGAAAGGCTCAAGTCGAAGGACGCGGCCGAGTCCGCCCAGGAGGATCTCCTGAAAGCGGGGGAGGCTGCGATCGTGCCGCTGCGCGAGGCGGTCGCGAAGGCCGATGACGCCGCGTTCAAAAAGCGCGCAGGCGGAGTGGCCGACCGGCTGGAGACGCGGAAGGCGGCGTCGGGGCTCGCCGCGGCCTGGGGCGACCGCTGGTATTCGCTCTTCATCAACAACCTGAAGTGCGGCTGGGTCCATCTGAAGGCCGAGACTCAGGAGGGAAAAATCGTCTTCACGGACGAGCTGTTCATCCAGCCCAACAAGGACACCTCGATGACGGTGAAGGTCGGGATGACCTGCAACGCGGACGAATACCTGTCGCCCGTGAAGATCTCGATGGAGACGACGGGCGGGGACAACGCGGGGACGATCGAGGCGAAGGTGAAGGAGGACCGGCTGATCGTCACGCGCTCCGGGGAGATGAAAGCGCACAAGATCAAGCCGAACCTGGTCGTGGACATGGCGCTGCTGCGCCTGGTGACGCTGCTGCCGAAAACCGAGGAGTATCCCATCGCGCTGCTGGAAGTGATCAAGCCGAAGTTGAAGGAGAACGCGGCGCTGAAGTTCGACAAGGAAGAGACGGTCGACTACAAGGGGATGAAGGTTCAGGCGCGGCGCTTCATCGTGTCGGACGGGGAGGACGAGGACCGCTTCTACTGGGTCGGCTCGGGCCTGCTCTACAAGGTGCAGGCCGGGGCGATCGAGGCGCTGCTGAGCGACGAGAAAAAGGCGAAGGACCTGGACACCAAGGACTGAACCGGAGCCTGCGGCCTGAGGGGGAGCCGCCGCGCCGCCGGGGCGAACGCGTCCTACCTCCCGGGGCCTGTTTTGCGTATAGTGTCGCCCCATGACCGTGCTCCGTCTCGCCGAGGTGACCTTCGGATTCGGCACCCCGCCGCAGCTCGAAAACGTCACCCTGAACATCGAGGCCGGCGAACGCGTCGGCCTTCTCGGGCGGAACGGCGTCGGCAAGTCCACGCTGCTGCGGCTGATCGCCGGCGAGCTGCGCCCCGAGTCGGGCAGCCTCTCCCTCCAGCCGGGCGCGCGGGCGGCCTACCTGACCCAGGACGTCCCCGACGGACTTTCGGGCACGGTGTTCGACCGCGTCGCGGACGGACTCGGTCCCATCGGGGCCGCGATCGCCGACTACCACCGCCTGCACCGGCAGGCCGATCCCGACCATACGGCCCTCGACGCCGCCGTCCACCGCCTGGGGGAGCAGCACGCGTGGGAGAAGCTGCACCAGGTCGAGCGAATCCTGGGCGACATGGGCCTCGACGGGGACCGGCTCTTCGACGATCTGTCGGCCGGCCGGAAGCGCCGCGTGCTGCTGGCCGGGGCTCTGGTGGGGAAGCCGGAGATCCTGCTGCTGGACGAGCCGACGAACCACCTCGACATCGACTCCATCGTCTGGCTGCAGGACTATCTTCTTCGCTTTGAAGGCACGGTGGTCTTCATCACGCACGACCGGACCTTTCTGCAGGCGCTGGCGACGCGGGTCGTCGAGCTGGACCGCGGCCGGCTCTTCAATTTCAAGGGCAGCTACGCCAACTTCCTCCGTCACCGGGACGAGCTCCTCGAAGGCGAGGCGCGGCAGGAGGCGATCTTCGACAAGAAGCTCGCGCAGGAGGAGGTCTGGCTCCGCAGGGGCATCAAGGCGCGCCGCACGCGCAACGAGGGGCGCGTCCGTGCCCTGATGCAGATGCGCCAGGAGCGCGCCCAGCGGCGCAAGCAGTCCGGCGCCCTGAAGATGACCCTGCAGGAAGGCGAGCGCTCCGGCGCCCGCGTCGTCAAGGCGGAGGAGGTCAGCTTCTCTTATGGCGACCGGGTGATCCTGAAGAGCTTCAGCACCGAGATCATGCGGGGCGACCGCATCGGCCTGATCGGCCCGAACGGCGCGGGCAAGACGACGCTGCTGCGCATCCTCCTGGGCCAGCTCGAACCGCAGTCCGGCACGGTGAAGCTCGGCACGCAGCTCGCGGTGTCCTACTTCGACCAGCTGCGCCGGGAGCTCGACGAAACCAAAACGGTCAAGGAGTCCGTCGTGGACGGCAACGAGACCGTCGAGGTCAACGGCGTCTCCCGGCACGTCCTGAGCTATCTCGAGGACTTCCTCTTCACGCCGGACCGGGCGCGGATGGGCGTCGCCATGCTTTCCGGCGGCGAGCGCAACCGCCTCCTCCTGGCGCGGATGTTCACGCGCCCCTCGAACGTGCTGGTCCTCGACGAGCCGACGAACGACCTCGACGCGGAGACGCTGGACCTGCTCGAGGAGGTGCTGGCGGACTATGCGGGGACCGTGTTCCTGGTCAGCCATGACCGGACCTTCCTGAACAACGTCGTGACGAGCACCATCGCGGTGGAGGGCAACGGCAACGTCCGCGAATATGCCGGGGGCTACGACGACTACCTGCGGCAGCGTCCCGCTTCACCCCCTCCTCCTCCGGCCGCGGTTCCCATCCGCAGGGCGGCCGCGACGACGTCCGCCCCCACGGCGGCGGGTCCCCGAAAGCTCAGCTTCAAGGAGAAGCGGGAGCTCGAGGAACTGCCGGGCCGCATCGAGGCCCTGGAGGCCCGTCAGAAGGAGTTGCATCAGCGGATGGCAGAGCCGGGATATCATCGCCAGGGCGCGGACAGGATCAATGCCGCTGCGGCCGAGTTGGAACAGGTCGGGCGGGACCTGGAGCAGGCCTACGCGCGCTGGGGAACCCTGGAGTCCTGAGGAACGCCGGGTCGCGGTCTCCCCGCGGGGCTATACTCTCCACATGGCGCGTCCTGCCAAGCTGCTGTTCACTTGCGGGTGTAAGTCCCGCCAAGGTAAGCCGAGCGGGCGCCTTGTAGCGGACCCCAGCGCGAGGGCGAAATCCCTGGTGCCAAGCGGGGTGACAAAAGCCTCTGTTATAGG